>JBNJED010000126.1:0-4592 GCA_051745535.1 Pseudomonadota bacterium
GTGACCGCTACCAACGGGCCGTCGGGGTCCGGGCGGGTCTCCCCGACCTCGGGGGTGAGGTCGTGGTCCACCGACGGCGGGGCCGGCTCGGGGAAGATGGAGCAGGCGCTTAAAAGCGAGAGGGCGAGGGCAAGGGGGATCAGGCGCACGGGTCAGCTCCCATCGTCGCGGCGGCCGTGGAGGAGGCCGGCGGGGTTGTCCTCCAGCTCACGGGAGAGGCGGCCCAGGTCCTCGGCCAGGCGCTGCAGCTCCCGGGTGAGCGCCTCCAGCCGCGGCAGCGAGCGTCCCTCCAGCCGATCCAGGCCCGCCTCCCCGCTGGCGGCGAGTTCCTCCACCGCCTCCCCGGCGCGCTCGGCGGCGCTGGCGCCGTCGCGGATCCGCTCCAGGGTGTGCGGGACGGCGCGGGCGCTGCCCTCCAGCAGCTCCCGCCCGGCGCGGATCCCCTCGCGCAGGTCGTCGTCGCTGTCGGCCAGGGCGCCGGTCACCGTCTCCAGGTGGGCCAGGGAGTCGCCCATGGCGGCGCGGTTGTCCTCGTTCACCACCGCGCTGAGGTCGGCCATCAGGTCGCGGAAGGCGCCCAGGGTCTTCTCCGCCTCCCGGTCCACCTGACTCCAGAAGGAGGCCTCGTAGGGGATGACGGGATGGGGCTCGCCCGCGGGGACCGGCAGGGCCGGGGCGCCGGGCTCCGGGCCGGAGATGGCCAGGGTGGCGCCGCCGGTGAGCCCCTGGCTGCGCAGGGTGGCCGTGGTGCCGCTGCGGACCGGGACGTCGCGGCGGATCCGCAGGTCGGCCTGGATACGCGCCGGGTTGTCGGGGTCGATGTCGATGTGGTCCACCCGTCCCACCTCGATGCCGCGGTAGGTAACGGCGGCGTTGCGCGCCAGTCCCGGCGCGGAGGTCTCGATATAGAGGCGGTAGGTGCGGTGTTCGGCGGGATCGCGGTCGGCGGCCAGCCAGACCCCGGCGGCGAGGGTGGCGGCGCCGAAGACGAGGACGAAGATCCCGGCGATGAGGTGAATCAGGCGCGCTTCCACGGGAACTCCTCCTCGGTAATGGTCGCCCGCGCGGCGAAGAAGCGTCGGATCTCCGACCGGGAATGCTCGCGCAGGGCGGCGGGGGTGTCCACGGCCAGGATCCGCTGGTTGCCCAGGAAGGCGACGCGATCGGCGATGGCCTCGATGGAGTCGGTGTCGTGGGTGACCACGACCACGGTGAGCCCCAGCAGGTAGCGCAGGCGATTGATGACGGCGTCGAAGTGGGCGGCGGCTACCGGGTCCAGGCCGGCAGTGGGCTCGTCCAGCAGCAGCAGCTCCGGGTCCAGGGCCAGGGCGCGGGCCAGGGCGGCGCGCTTGACCATGCCGCCGGAGAGGGAGCGCGGCGACTTCGGGCCCACCGCCGGGTCCAGCCCGGCCAGGTGGAGCTTGATGGCCGCGATCTCCTGGAGCAGGGGCTCGGGGAGCCGAGTGTGCTCGCGCAGGGGGCGCAGGACGTTCTCGGTGACGCTGAGATCGCCGAACAGCGCCCCGCCCTGGAAGAGGATGCCCATGCGCTGGCGCAGGGAGGTCGCGGCGGCCTCCGGGTCGGCGATGGTCTCCCCGAACAGCTGGAGGGAGCCGGCGGCCGGGCGGTGGAGCAGGGCCAGGGTGCGCAGCAGCACCGTCTTGCCGGAGCCGCTGCCGCCGACCACGGCCATGAGCTCCCGGGGCTCCACGCGCAGGTTCAGCCCGTCGTGGATGGTGATCCCGCCCAGGCGATTGATCAGGCCCTTCAGTTCGATGACCGGTGTCGTCACGCGCCCTCCCTAGAGATCCAGTTGCTGGAAGGCCACCGAGAAGAGGGCATTGGTGACGATGACCAGAAAGATCGCCTGGACCACCGCCATGGTGGTCGCGCGCCCTACCTCGGCGGCGCTGCCGCGGACCTGCAGGCCGTGGTGGCAGCCCACGACGGCCACCAGCATGGCGAAGATCGGCGCCTTCACCAGCCCAAGCCAGAGGCTGCTCTCCCAGATCGCCTCCGGCATCCGGGCGATAAAGACGGCCGGCTCCAGTCCGAAGAGTAGTCCCGCGGTGAGGATGCCGCCCACCAGCCCGGCCGCGTCTGCCCATAACGTTACCAGGGGCAGCACGACCATCAGCGCGATCAGGCGGGGGAGGACGAGGGCGTGGAGCGGATTGACGCCCATGGTCCGCAGGGCATCGATCTCGCCGGTCACCTGCATGGTGCCGAGTTCCGCGGCGTAGGCGGAGCCGGTGCGACCGGCAACGATGATCGCCACCAGGATGGGGCCGAGCTCCCGGAGCTGGACGTTGCCCAGCATCTCCACCATGAAGGTGGTGGCCCCGTAGGGGGCCAGGACCGCCCCGCCCTGGTAGGCGACGACGATGCCCACGAGGAAGGCGAGCAGCCCGGCAATGGGCAGGGCCTGGACGCCGGCCCGGACCATCTCGTCGCTGATGGCCGTCGGCTGCAGCAGCCGCGGATGGCGCAGGGCCGGCAGGGCGGCCAGGGCGATGGCCCCGAGGAAGGTCAGTAGTGCCATCCCCGCCTGGCCGTGGTCCAGTGCCTGTTCCCCCAGCCGCGAGATGGGTCGGAACGGCCGGCGGGGCGGCCTCGGGATCGGGGGGGTCTCGTCCACCAGCTCCAGGAGCTGTTCGCGGATGTCGTCGGCGCCCGCGATCACCGAGGTGCCGCCCCGCTCGGCCACGCGCGCCCGCAGCTGGTGGACGAGGGCCGCACCGGCGGTATCCAGTGCGGTGACCCCGCCGAGATCCAGGGTCCATTCGCCCGGTTCCGGGTCCCATTGCGACGTCGCCTCGGCAGCGGTAGCCAGGGTCGTGGCGCGCCAGGGGCCGGTCAGTTGCAGGCGGTGGTCCGCCGGCTGCACCTCGAGTCGGGCTTGTTCGGGGTCGGAGCGGGAAATGGGGGTACGACTCCTGATGATCCGGGTTCTGAAATCCTAGTGCGGCCTGACCTGGCGGTAAACCGGGCAGTGGACGTCGGCCGGCCGATGGGCGAGGATTCTGCCAAGCGCCCGCAAGCGGGGGAGACTGGCATCCGGAGGAGGGCAGGATGGTGCTGGGACGAGGACACTCGGAGAAGCGCGATTTCATCCGCATGGAGGTGGATTGCGAGGTGGAGTTCCGCCCCGCCGGGGCGAGCGCCATGGAGCAGGGAAGGGGGCGGGATCTCAGCGCCACCGGCGTCTCCTTCCTCGCCGAACGGGAGCTGGCCGAGGGCGAGACCCTGGAGGTCCGCGTCCTCCCCGTTCGACCGGGGGTCAGTCCGCTGCACGCCGAGGCCACCGTGGTCCGCGTGGAGCCGGAGGGCGAGGGCCACCGCATCGGCTGCCGCATCGAGCGGATCCTGGAATAGGCGGGGCTGGAGTAAACGGCGAATGAACGGTACGGAGCAGAGGGGCCGAATGACCGCACCGGATGATGCCGCCCTGGCCGAGCAGGCCACCGCGCTGGGCGAGCGCCTGGCCGCCGCCGGCTGGCGGGTGACCGCCGCCGAGTCCTGTACCGGCGGCTGGATCGCCAAGGCGATCACCGACATCCCCGGCTCCTCCGGGTGGTTCGACACCGCCCTGGTCACCTACGCCAACACGGCCAAGGAGCGCCTGCTGGGCGTTCCGGCCGACGACCTGGAACGCTTCGGCGCCGTCTCCGAGCCGGTGGTCCGCGCCATGGCCGCCGGGGTCCGCGACTGGGCCGGGGCCGATCTCGCCTGCGCCACCTCCGGCATCGCCGGCCCTGGCGGTGGCACGCCGGACAAGCCGGTGGGCCGGGTCTGGCTGGCCTGGGCCGGGCCGGAGGGGGTGGCGACCGCCTGCCACGACTTCGCCGGTGATCGAGAGGCCGTGCGCCGACAGACGGTGGCCGTTGCCCTGGAGGGGCTGCTGGCCCGGGTCCCGGCATGAGCGAACGGCTCTTCTTCGCCCTGGTCCCGGGCGAGGTGGAGCGCGACGCCATCCACCGCGCCCTGGAGGCCGCCGGCGGGCCTGGTGGCCGCCCCATGCCCCGGCAGAACTGGCACCTGACCCTGCGCTTTCTGGGCAACGTGGAGCCCGACCGGCGTGCCTGCCTGGAGCGGGCCGCCGCCCGGATCCGCGTGGAGCCCTTCGCCTTCACCCTGGACCAGCTGGGGAGCTGGCGCGGGCCCGGCGTCGCCTGGCTGGCACCGGCGGCCGTCCCGGCCGGCCTCACCGCCCTCAACGCCGCCTGCGAGGCGGCGGCCCTGGCCTGCGGCCTGGCCGCCGATGAACGCCCCTACCGCCCCCACGTGACGGTGGCCCGCAAGGCGCCGCCCCGGGCGACCACTGCGCTCCCTGAGGCCATCCCCTGGCAGGCGACGGCCTTCTCGCTGATGGCCTCCCGGCGCGATTCCAGAGGCGCGGTCTACCGCGAGGTGGCGCGCTGGCCGCTGGCGGTCGGTGAATGAACTCACCGGAGGGCTGTTAAGGGGACGTCAGGGAGGCGGTGAGCGGGTGGCAGGTACGCCGTACATACGTCCATGTAGATACTCCGTTGAAGGTCAAGCCTGCTGCATATGGATATCACTGAAAAGCTGGCTGCTGTCGAAAGTTTGCT
>JBNJED010000127.1:0-4589 GCA_051745535.1 Pseudomonadota bacterium
CGGGAGCTCCACGCCGCCCTCAAGCTCCTGGTCATTTCCGTGGTCCTGCTGCCGCTCCTGCCGGACCGCGGCTACGGGCCCTGGGATGCGCTCAACCCCCATACCCTCTGGTGGCTGGTGGTCCTCATCGCGGGCCTCGGCTTCGCCGGCTACGTGGCCGTGCGCGTGGCGGGACCCGGCCGCGGGCTCCTGGTGACCGGGCTCCTGGGCGGCCTGGTTTCGTCGACGGCGGTGACCCTGCAGCTTGCCCGGCTCGCGCCCCGCGGAGAGGGGCTCTATACCGTGGCGGCCGGGGCCATCGTCATCGCCTGCACCACCATGTTCCCGCGCATGGCGGTGGAGATCGGCGTCGTCCATCCCGCCCTCCTGTGGCAGGCGGCGCTGCCCCTGGGGCTGGTCACCACGGCCGGCGTGGCCGGGGCGCTGTGGCTGTGGTGGCGGCGCCGCGGCGACGAGGTGCCGGGGGAGGGGCCGCAGGTCACCAACCCCATGGAGCTGGGGCCGGCACTGCAGTTCGCCGGCCTGTTGGCGGCGGTGACGCTGCTCGCCGAGGCCGCCCGACGCTGGCTCGGCGATGCCGGGCTCTATGCCCTGGCCGCCGCCTCCGGTATCGCCGACGTGGATGCCATCACCCTCTCCCTGGCCGGGATGGCGCGGGAGGACCTCGCCGGCGAGGTGGCGGTGCGGGCCATGCTCCTGGCGGCGCTGGTGAACACCGTGGTCAAGGGGGCCATGGCCGCGGCGGTGGGCGGGGCGGCCCTGGGTCGGCGCGTAGCGGTGCCCTTTGCGGCCATGGCCATCGCCGGTCTGGCCGGGTTGCTCCTGATCTAGGCAGAGGCTCGTCGCTCCCCCTTGAAAATATTTAGACTCGGTCCAAACTGATTCAGGGACGGCGGGGGAATGGTCGCCCGCCGCAGACCTGACCACTTACGGACCAAGCAAGAGGGAGCATTCAATGGCACTTCATCTGGGTGACACCGCACCGGACTTCGAGATCGATTCCACGCAGGGCAAGATCAACTTTCACGACTGGATCGGCGATTCCTGGTGCTTCTTCTTCAGCCACCCGGCGGACTTCACGCCGGTCTGCACCACCGAGATGGGCCGCACCGCACAGCTGGCCAAGGAGTTCGAGGCGCGCAACGTCAAGCCGCTGGGCCTGTCCACGGATACGGTGGAAGAGCACAACAAGTGGATTGCCGACGTCAACGAGACCCAGAACACGGATCTGCAGTTCCCCATCGTCGCCGACGCCGACAAGAAGATCTCGGAACTCTACGAGATGATCCACCCCGGCGAGAGCAGCACGGCGGCGGTGCGCTCGGTCTACATCATCGATCCGAACAAGAAGATCCGGCTGATGATGACCTACCCCATGCAGGTGGGCCGGAACTTCGACGAGATCCTGCGGGTCATCGATGCGCTGCAGGTGGGGGATGCCAACGGCGTGGTCACGCCGGCGGACTGGACCAAGGGCGACAAGGTCATTATCCCGCCCAACGTCAGCAACGAGGAGGCGCAGAAGCGCTTCCCGCAGGGCTTCGACGAACTCAAGTCCTATCTGCGGCTGACCCAGCTCAAGTAGATCTCTACCCGTTGGGGTAGCGGCAGAGGGCCCCGTCGGGAGACCGGCGGGGCCCTCTTTGTGGGCGGGTGTGGAGTCAGGTGGTGAGGTAGTGGACGCTGAACAGCTCGTCCGGGTCGGTCCAGACCCGGCGGGGGGCGAAGCCGGCGGACCGCCCCAGGTCCCGGAACTCCTCCACGGTGTACTTGTAGGAGCACTCCGTGTGGATGGTCTCGCCGTCCTCGAACTCGAAGAGCTCCCCGCCCAGCTCGATGCGCTGGGGACCCTGGCTGGCCAGGTGCATCTCCACCCGGCCGGCGTCGGGGTTGTAGAAGGCGCGGTGGGCGAAGCCGTCGGGGTCCAGTCCGGCGCCCAGCTCGTCCCGCAGCCGCAGCAGCAGGTTGTGGTTGAAGGCGGCAGTGACCCCGGCGGCGTCGTTGTAGGCGGCGTTCAGGATGGCGGGGTCCTTCTTGAGGTCGACCCCGATGAGCAGGCCCGCCCCGGTGCCCAGGGCCGCGGCCAGGCGGGCGAGGACCGCCCGCGCCTCCTCCGGGTGGAAGTTGCCGATGCTCGAGCCCGGGAAGAAGGCCAGCGGCCGCGGACCGCCGGGGTCCAGGGGCAGGTCGAAGTCCCGGGAGTAGTCGACGCAGGCGGCGCGCACGTCCAGCCACGGGTAGTCGGCGGCCAGCCGCTCGGTGCACTCGCGCAGGAAGGCCCAGGAGATGTCGGCCCCCAGGTAGCCGGCCGGCTCCAGCGCCTCCAGCAGCAGCCGTACCTTGCGTGCGGCGCCGGCCCCCATCTCCACCAGCAGGGTGTCCCGCCCGGCCAGCTCGGCCACCTCCTCCCGGATGGTCTCCAGGATGGTCATCTCGGTGCGGGTGGGGTAGTACTCCGGCTGCTCGCAGATGGCGTCGAACAGCCGCGACCCGCGCTCGTCGTAGAAGAACTTGGGCGAGAGCCCGCGGGGCCGGGTGCGCAGGCCGGCCAGGGCGGCCTGAAGCAGTTCGGTGCGGCCGGCGTCGTCGGCGGGGAGGGTCTCGGGGGCGGGCTCGTTCATAGGTCCTCCGCCAGTCGCAGGCCGGTGAACTGCCAGCGCTCTTCGGGGTAGAAGAAGTTCCGGTAGGTGGGGCGCAGGTGCTCGGCGGGGGAGACGCAGGAGCCGCCGCGCAGGACCATCTGGTTGCACATGAACTTGCCGTTGTACTCGCCCATGGAGCCCTCCAGGGGCCGGAAGCCGGGGTAGGGGGCGTAGGGGGAGGCGGTCCACTCCCAGACGTCGCCATAGAGCTGCAGCAGCCCCTCACCGGCGGGGGCGGCCACTGGCTGGAGCTGGCCGGAATCGCGGAAGTGGCCGCTCACCGGCCGTGCCGCCGCCGCGACCTCCCACTCCGCCTCGCTGGGGAGCCGCTTGCCGGCCCAGCGGGCGTAGGCGTCGGCCTCGTAGAAGCTGATGTGGGTCACCGGGGCGTTCTCGTCCACCGACTCCGGCCCGGCCAGGGTCATGGTCTGCCACTGGCCGTCGAGGTGTTCCCAGTAGAGGGGGGCGGTCCACCCCAGGCGGTTCACCGTGGCCCAGCCGTCGGCCAGCCACAGCTCCGGGCGGCGGTAGCCGTCGTCGGCCATGAAGGCGAGGAATTCGCCGTTGGTCACCGGCCGGCTGGCCAGCCGGTGGCCGTGGAGGAGGACCCGGTGGCGCGGCGTCTCGTTGTCGTAGGCGAAGCCGTCGCCGGCGTGGCCGATCTCGTGGATCCCCTCGACCCCCTCGTGCCAGGTCAGCGTCGGGGCGGGCCGGTCCGGGCGCGCCGGTGCGGCGGCGTAGGCCGGGCGCAGGGGGTTGTGGGCGAAGATGTGCTTGATGTCGGTGTAGAGCAGCTCCTGGTGCTGCTGCTCGTGCTGCAGGCCCAGCTCCACGCGGCGGGCGATCTCGGGCCACTGCCCCGCGTCGGCCTCGGCGATGAGCGCCTCCATGGCCGCATCTACCCAGGCGCGGTAGCGCATCACCTCGGCCACCGTGGGCCGGGCCAGCAGGCCGCGCTCGGGGCGCGGGTAGGGGCTGCCCACCGTCTCGTAGTAGGAGTTGAAGAGGTGGTCGAAGCCGGGGTGGAAGAGCCGGTAGTCCGCGGCGAAGGGCCGCAGCAGGAAGGTCTCGAAGAACCAGCTCACGTGGGCCAGGTGCCACTTGGGCGGGCTCACGTCGGGCATGGTCTGGATGCAGTGGTCCTCGATCTCCAGGGGTGCGCAGATGGCCTCGGAGTCGGCGCGAACCTGGCGATAGCGCTCGGCCAGGGTGTCGCGGTCGCTACCGGCGACCTCCACGGGCTGGGGGTGTGCGGTCATGGCGGTTCCGTTGCTGTTCGGGTGGACCGTGGGCGTGGGTGGTTCCCGTCAGATGCTGCTATAAGGGTAGCCCGCTTTCAACGCCGCGCTGTCAGGGTCTTGTAGGGAAAGCTGCTCTTTCAACCAGGCCGGGGTGCGGTGCTCGGCATAGTATCGGGGCCGGCCGGGAAGGGCGCCCTCCACGAAGCCCACGTGGCCGCCCCGGCGGGCGAGTTCCAGGGTGACGGCGGGCGGCAGCTCCCGGGCCGTGGGGATGGCGCCGGGGTCCATGAAGGGATCGTCCACGGCGTGGAGGATCCGGGTCGGGACGGTGATCCGGCCCAGCCAGGGCCGGGAGCTGGCGCGGGCGTAGTAGTCGTTGGCATCCCGATAGCCGTGCAAGGGGGCCGTGACGGCGTCGTCGAAGGCGCGGAAGCCGCCCCGGGGCGGTTCCGGCAGTTCGAGGCCGCGGAGCCGGCGCTTGGCCTCCAGACTGCGCCGCAGCTCCCCCACCAGGCGCCACTGGTAGAGGCGGGAGAAGCCCCGCTGCATGCGCGCCGCCGCCCGTTCCAGCCGGAAGGGGACGGAGATGGCGGCGGCGGCGGTGAGCGGATTGCCCGGGCCGGTCTCGCCCAGCCACTTGAGCAGGGCGTTCCCGCCCAGGGACCAGCCGATGGCGGCCAGGGGCGTGTCGGGCTCCCGGGCGCGC
>JBNJED010000128.1:0-4584 GCA_051745535.1 Pseudomonadota bacterium
CGCTGGAGCCGCGGCCGGCGGCTGCCACGCCGTGCCGTGGCGGTGACCTTCGACGACGGCTTCGCCGATAACGCCACCTGCGCCCTGCCCATCCTGCAGCGCCACGGGATCCCGGCGACGGTCTTCGTCAGCAGCGGGTACGTGGGGTCCCGGAGCCCCTTCTGGTTCGATGGCCTCGCCCGCTGGGTGAATACCACCCGGGCGGAGCAGATGACCATCGACGGCGAGGTCTGGCCACTGGCCGATATGGACAGTCGCCGGCGGGCCGGGTGGGCGGCCCTGGGCCACCTGAAGCGGCTGGCCGAGCCCCGGCGACAGGAGCAGCTCGCCGCCTGGAAGGGCGAGATCGGCGAGGAGGCGGTGAGTGATGAGCGCTCGCGCCCCCTCTCGCGGACCGAACTCCAGTCCCTGGTGGAGGGCGGGGTCTCCATCGGCTCCCATACCGTCACCCACCCGATCCTCTCCCGGTGCGACGACGCCACCCTGCGACACGAACTCACCCAGTCCCGGAAGGACCTGGAGGCCATGACCGGCGTGCCGGTGACGACCCTGAGCTATCCCGTGGGCGGGGCGGATGCGCACGACCTCCGGGTCCGCGCGGCCGCCCGGGAGGCCGGTTATCGCCTCGCCTGCGCCTATGTGCCGGGATTCAACAGCCGGCGTTCGGCCGACCTGTTCGCCCTGCGGCGCCAGCGGGTGGAGCGCTACATCGGCCAGGAACGGTTCCGGGCCATGCTCGCCTGTCCGGAGGTGTTCAAGTGATCCGGCTTACCTCTCGCCAGGTGGATGCCACCTGGGTACCGCGGCTGGCGCTGGTGATGCAGGCGATGACCTGGACCCTGAGCCCCTTCCATTTCCTCATCGCCTACCTGGGGCTGCTGCTCATCCGGCCCCACGAGTTCCTCCCCGGCCTCCAGGGGCTGCCCCTGATGCCGGTGGCCATGCTGGGCGCCGTTGGGGCCTGGCTCCTGGCGCGAGACAAGGACTTCCGGGCCCCGGCCTTCCTGCTGCTGGTGGGGCTGGTCCTGGCCATGGCGGCCAGCCGCGCCGCCATGGGCTGGCTGGGCGGGATCCCGGCGGTGATCACCGAGTTCCTGCCCATCCTGCTGGTCTTCCTCCTGGTGGCCACGGTGGTGACGACCCTGCACCGTCAACGGGTCTTCCTGACCCTGCTCTTCGGTGCGGCGGTCTACATGGCCCTGCACGGGATCCAGCAGTACCTCACCGGTACCGGCTGGACCGGTGCGGACATGCTCGCCGGACGCATCCGCTACATCGGCTTCTTCCACGACCCCAATGATCTGGGCCTGTTCCTGGTCATGACCCTGCCCATGGCCTTCTTCCTCTACGGCCATGGCGGGCGCCCCATGCGGGTGCTGCTGGTAGTGGGGCTGGCCGCGGTCTTCTACGCCATCTACCTCACCGGCTCCCGGGGGACGCTGCTGGCGACGCTGGCCGTGCTGGGGGTCTACTTCGCCCGCCGCTACGGGTGGGCGGTGAGCGCCACCCTTGCGGTGCTGGCACTGCCCATCCTGCTGCTGCTCCTGCCGAGCCGTTTTACCCAGATGAGCCCCGGCGAGTCCTCGGCCCACGGCCGGGTGGAGGCCTGGTACAACGGCATGCAGATGTTCCAGTCCAGTCCGCTCACCGGCGTGGGCTGGGGCCGGTTCACGGAGTTCAATCCGCTCACCGCCCACAACTCCATCGTCCTGGTGCTGGCGGAGACCGGGCTCCTGGGGCTGACCTTCTGGCTGGCCTTCTTCGGCGGTGTGGTCTGGCTCCTGCTGCGGGTGGGCCGCCACTGGCGGGAAACCGGCGATGCCGAAAGGGATCCCCAGGGGCGGGAGTGGGCCGATCTCGCCGGGACACTGCTCATCGCCTTCGTCGGCGTCGGGGTCTCGGCCTTCTTCCTCAGCCGCAGCTACAACATCATCCTCTACCTGCTGGCCGCGGTGGCCGTCGGCGCCTTCCTGGGATACCGGCGCGGACGGGGCCTGGAGGCCCCCGGCCTGGGACGGATCCTGGAGCGGTCGGCGGTGGGCGCGGTGGTCGTGGCGGCGGTCTTCTTCGTCATCATCAAGGGCCTGCTGGGGGCATCGGGATGAGGGCACCGGTCTCCCTGCTGCGCAATACCGCCTGGGCCTCGGCCGGCCGGTACGTGGAGTACTTCCTGGGCATGGTGATGTCGGTGGTGGTCGCCCGCGCCCTGGGCCCGTCGGATTACGGCGTCTACGCCTTCGCCATCTGGCTGAGCCACCTCTCCCTGCTGCTCATCAACGGCGGTCTGCCCACGACCCTCATCAAGTTCCTGGCGGAGTTGCGGGGCGGTGGCGACGAGGGCGCCGAGGGAGCGCTCTTCCGCCGGGTGCGCCGCTTCCACCACTGGACCACGGGGCTCTTCCTGACCCTGGGGGCCGGCGTCATCGCGGTGGCGGGGGAGGCGATCCTGCCCGGGGAGGCACCGGGAGCGCTGCTCTGGCTGGTCCTGCTGGCGACGGTCTTCAAGGCCTCCTACATGTTCCGCCAGGGCCTGGCCAAGGGGCGCGAGGACTTCCGTGCCATCGCCCTGACCATCCTGCTGGTGGCGCCGGGGAATACCGTGGCGGTGGCCCTGGCGGCGGCGGCCGGGGCGGGCCTGGGCGGCTTCCTGGCGGTCTTTGCCGGCGCCGGTATCGCCTATTTCCTCCTGCTGAGCCTCTTCCTGGGCCGGCCGTCGGTGGCGGACGAGGGGGCGGAGGATCGGGTGGTGGCACTCCGCCCGCGCCTGCACCG
This sequence comes from Pseudomonadota bacterium, assembly GCA_051745535.1. Lineage (GTDB taxonomy): Bacteria > Pseudomonadota > Gammaproteobacteria > Thiohalospirales > Thiohalospiraceae > Thiohalospira. The sequence continues at coordinate 2,773 of JBNJED010000128.1, forward strand.
CCACATCGCGCTGGCCACCGCCAATACCCTGCTGGCCTTCCTGGTCTTCAAGCAGTCCGAGGTCCTCTTCCTGCGGCTCTTTGCCGATACCAGTGCCATCGCCTACTTCAATATCGCCTTCACCCTGTCCACGGCGGCCGCGACCCTGGTGCCGGGGATCGTCGGCGCCATCCTCCTGCCGGCGATGGCCCGGGCCGTGGCCCAGGATCGGGCCATCGCCGGCCGAACCTTCGTGGCGGCGACGCGCTATCTCTGGCTGCTGGGGCTGCCGCTGATGGTCGGCGGCCTGATCTACGCCGACAACCTGATCGGGCTGCTCTACGGCCCCGATTTCCGGGCCGCCGCCATCCCCCTGGCCGTGATGCTGGTGGCCGGCTCCTTCCACATCATCTCGCAGTCGGGGAGCAGCTATCAGATCAGCTCCGATCGCCAGCACGTCCTGCTGCGCCTGAATCTGGTCCTGGTGGCCGTGACGTTGACGCTGGACTGGGTACTCATCCGCGCCTTCGGCCTCACCGGCGCGGTCATCGCCTATACCACCACCACCGTCGCCTCGGCCCTCTTCCTGCTGTGGCTGACCCGCCGGGACCTCGAGGTCCGGCTGCCCCTGGGCATCGCCCTGCGCGCGACCCTGGGCGGCGGATTCGCCCTGGTGGTGGTCTGGCCCCTGGGCTGGTTCCTGGGTTCCGCCGCCGAACTGGTGGTCGGCGGGGCCCTGTTCGTCGCCGTCTACCTGGTGGCGACCCTGCGCCTGCGCTGCTGGACGGCGGCCGATCTGGCCACCGGCCGCCGGCTGCTCAGGCGCCCCGTGCTGCGCTGGCTGGTGCCCGGCGGCGCCTTCTTCCTGGACCGCGTCGGTGCCCGACCGGCCACTCCGGAGTAGCCCATGTACGAGACCCTCTTTCAGAAGGCCCTCCTCCCGCTCCGCGACCGCCTCCGGGGCGGCCATACCGCCGCCTGGTGGCGCGAGTACGAGGCCCAGCAGTGGTGGCCGCCGGCGGCGCTGGCCGAGCTCCAGTGGCAGAAGCTCCGGGCGCTGCTCGACCACTGCCAGCGGCGGGTCCCCTACTACCGCGAGACCTGGGCGGCGGCCGGGGTGGATGTCGCCGACTTCACCGGCGTGGCCGATCTGCAGTCCCTGCCCACGGTGGACAAGGCGGCCATCCGCGAGAACCGGGACGCCTTCATCGCCGAGGGTCGGGAAGGGCAGGTGATGATGAAGAACACCGGCGGCTCCACCGGGGAGCCGCTGCACTTCGGCTTCACCCGCGAGAGCGATGAGCGCCGCATGGCGGTGATGTTCCGGGGCTACGGCTGGGCCGGGGCGCCACCGGGACGACGGGTGGCCTACCTCTGGGGGGCACCGGCGGAGGACCTCACGGCCCGGGTTCGGTGGCGGGAGGCGGCCTTCCACCGCTTCTTCAACCGCCGCATGTTCGATATCAACCGGCTGGATCCGGCGGTTCTGGAGTCCCTGCGCCGGCGACTGCTGCGCTACCGCCCCCGGGCCATCGTCGGGTACGTGGCCCCGCTCCATGCGCTGGCCGACTTTGCCCTGCGCGAGGGTCGCGAGCTGCCACGGGTGGATGGCGTCCTGGCGGCGGCGGAGCAGCTGTTCACCGCCCAGCGCGAGCTCATCCAGGAGGCCTTCGGGGCGCCGGTCTTCAACACCTACGGCTGCCGGGAGTTCATGCTCATCGCCTCGGAGTGCGAGCACGGCCGCATGCACCTCAACAGCGACCACCTGGTGGTGGAGGCGGTGGACGGGGAGGGCCGGCCGGCGCCCGACGGCGGCGACCTCGCCATTACCGA
>JBNJED010000129.1:0-4581 GCA_051745535.1 Pseudomonadota bacterium
TGCTAGACCAGGTAGCGGCCGCCGGCGCCGATGGCGATGACGAGGATGCCCAGCAGGGTGTTCCAGCCGACGATCATCCGGATCTGGGCGAGGTGGCGGCCGCCCTCCTGCCAGTCCTCGGCGGCCACGGCGCGGGCGAGCCGCCGGTAGGGGACGAAGAAGACGTGGAGGAAGAGCGCCATCATGAGGAAGCCCAGGCCGTTCATGGCGTGGACGTACAGGCCCGCTCCCCCCATGCCGCCGAAGATCAGGAAGATGTAGGCGTAGCCGCTGACCAGGATGGCGATGATGGTCGCCCAGACCCAGGGGAAGAAGCGGCGGAAGATGCCGTCCCAGAGCTTCAGCCGCTGGGGCGGCTCCAGCGCCTCCACGGCGGCGGGACGGGTGAACATCCAGGCGAAGAACATGCCGCCGACCCAGATGACGACGGAGAGGACGTGCAGGACGATGAGAAGCGACTGGAGCACGGTGGCACCTCCTTCAGGATGGGATTGGATGGGCCGCGGAGTATGCCACAGGCAACCGGCTACTGGCCGCCCCCCTGGCCTTCGCCACCGTTACCGCCGGGCGGCGTGAAGTAGCGCTCCAGGTCATCGGGCCGCTGCTGGTCTTCCTCCTTCTCCTCCGGGGATTCCTCCTCCGGCTCCTTGCCGGCGGCCTCCCGCTCGGCGCGGCGACGCTCGGCGGCCCGCGCCCGGGCGGCGGCCTCCTCCCGGGCGGTACCCAGCCAGCCGGCCACGCGGGTATTCAGCATGGAGGGGTTGCGGCGAAAGTCCACCAGCCCCTGGAGCCGGTCCTGGCGGTAGGCGTCGTTGCCGCCGGCCCGCGCCCGGCGGGCCCGCTCTTCGGCGGTGGTCACCACCTCGCGGCGCCCGGCATCGCCGTAGATATCCAGCACCGGGACCTCGAGGGCCTGCAGGGCGCGCAGGACCGCCTCGCCCTCCTCCCCGGAGGCCACCAGCGCATTCACCGCCACCAGGGCGCCCACCGCCGGCTCGCCATCCCGATTCTCCGCCAGCCAGGTCGCCGTCGCGGCGGCGCCGTGGCCGCTACCGCCCAGGACCAGGAAGGGCCGGCCGCCATCCTGCTCCAGCCTTTCCACGAGCCAATCGAGGCCGGCCCGGATCCGGGCGTCGTTGGCCTCCCGGTCGCCGGTGGAGGCGATGGCCAGGGTCAGCCAGCCGGCATCGGCCAGGCCGCGGCGCAGGGGCCCGACGGTGCCGGCGGCGTTGGCGTGCTCCCCCGCGCCGGCCAGCAGGAGGACGCCGCCCCGCGCCCGGGGCCGGTCGGGGGCGCGGGCGATGGCGGCGAGGGTCTCGCCACCCGCATCCAGCTCCACCACCCGGCCGGCCTCCACCCGCCCGGCCTGGGGGTGGAAGTCGGCGGCCGGGGCCGGGAGGGCCGGTAGCAGGACCAGCAGCGGCAGGAGCAGAACGGGGAGGGCGGGCATGGCACGGGCCGATTGGGGTTTGATGGCCAGTATACGGCCGCCGGTGCGGGTGAAAAAACGCCCCTCTTCGGGTAGAGTACGCGACCATTCGAACCATCATCCGAGGTAGGCAGCCATGGCCATGCAAGAACCCCTCATCGCCCCCTCCATCCTCTCGGCGGACTTTGCCCGCCTGGGTGAAGAGGTGGACAACGTCCTCAAGTCGGGCGCCGACATCGTCCACTTCGACGTCATGGACAACCACTACGTGCCGAACCTGACCATCGGCCCGCCCATCTGCAAGGCGCTGCGGGATCACGGCATCACCGCGCCCATCGACGTGCACCTGATGGTCAAGCCGGTGGACCGGATCATCCCCGACTTCGCCGAGGCCGGTGCGAGCTACATCACCTTCCACCCGGAGGCCAGCGAGCACGTCCACCGCAGCCTGCAGCTCATCAAGCACCACGGCTGCAAGTCCGGGCTGGTCTTCAACCCGGCCACGCCGCTGGACTACCTGCGCCACGTCATCAATGACATCGACATGGTCCTCATCATGTCGGTGAACCCCGGCTTCGGCGGCCAGGCCTTCATCCCGGAGGCGCTGAACAAGCTCCGCGAGGCGCGCAAGATCATCGACGACTCCGGCCGCGATATCCGCCTGGAGGTCGACGGCGGCGTGAAGGCGGAGAACATCGGCGAGGTCGCCGCCGCCGGGGCCGACACCTTCGTCGCCGGCTCCGCCATCTTCGGCAAGGATGACTACGCCAAGGTCATCTCCGAGATGCGGTCCGAGATCGCCTCGGCGAAGTAGCCCTTGGCGACCCCGACGATGGACCCACAACTGGTCATCTTCGACCTGGACGGGACGCTGGTGGACAGCGTCCCCGACCTGGCCCACTGCGTGGACAAGATGATGGCCGCCCTGGGGCGCGAGCCCCGCGGGGAGGCCATGGTCAACGAGTGGGTGGGCAACGGCGTGGAGCGCCTGGTCCGCCGGGCGCTCATCGGCCAGCTGGAGGGCGAGCCCGACGAGGACGAGTTCCAGCGCGCCTACCCGCTCTTCCTGGAGTGCTATGCAGCCAACAGCAGCCGCTACAGCCGGGTCTATCCCGGCGTGGTGGCGGGGCTGGAGGCGATCCGGGAGCGCGGCCTGCCCATGGCCTGCATCACCAACAAGGCCCAGCGGTTCACCACGCCGCTGCTCGACGAGCTGGGGCTGGCCCCCTACTTCGGCCAGGTGCTGGCCGGGGACAGCCTGCCGCGGAGCAAGCCGGACCCGCTGCCGCTGACGCAGACCGCCGCCGATTTCGGCGTGGAGCCGGGCCAGGCGCTGATGGTGGGCGACTCGGTCTCCGACGTGAAGGCGGCCCGGGCGGCCGGCACCCCCATCGTCTGCATGACCTACGGCTACAACCACGGCCGGGACATCCGGGAGATGGAGCCGGACGCGGTCATGGACCGGCTGGACGAATTGCCCGCGCTGCTGGATTCCGGCAGACTCCGGTTCTCATGAGGTACGCATTCGGGATCCAGCCCTTCGGGGGGCAGACAGTACGGCGATGGCGGGGCCGGTAACGACCCCCAGCCGTTGTCGTGTCCGTCCATCGGAGATCCCGCATGAACCCGCAAGCGTTTGATCGCCTCGCCCGTGAGGGCTACAACCGGATCCCCCTCGTCCGCGAGGTCCTCGCCGACCTCGAGACCCCCGTCTCGACCTACCTGAAGCTGGCCGACGCGCCGTGGACCTACCTCTTCGAGTCGGTCCAGGGGGGCGAGAAGTGGGGGCGCTACTCCATCATCGGCCTGCCGGCCCAGGCCGTGATCCGCGTCACCGGCCATACCGTGGAGGTGGAGGAGGGCGGCGAGGTCGTCGAGCGCGCCGAGGTCGCCGACCCCCTGGCCTGGATCGAGGCCTACCGCACCCGCTACCGGGTAGCGGAGGCGCCGGGGCTGCCGCGCTTCTTCGGCGGCCTGGTGGGCTCCTTCGGCTACGACACCGTGCGCTACGCCGAGCCGCGCCTCGCCGGGGTGGAGAAGGACGACCCCATCGGCAACCCGGACATCCTGCTCATGCGCTCCGAGGAGGTGGTCGTCTTCGACAACCTCCGGGGCAAGCTCTACCTCGTGGTCCATGTGGACCCGGCCGAGGCAGGGGCGCACGAGGCCGGCGAGGCGCGGCTGGACGAGCTGGCCGAGCAGCTCACCCGGCCGCTGACGCCGCCGGAGGCCGCGCCGGGCCGCGCCCGGGTGGAGGAGACCGACTTCGTCTCCGGCTTCTCCCGGGAGGGCTTCGAGGCGGCGGTGGAGCGGGCGCGGCAGTACATCGTCGACGGCGACATCATGCAGGTGGTCCTCTCCCAGCGGCTCTCCATCCCCTACGCGGCCGAGCCCCTGGACCTCTACCGCGCCCTGCGCACCCTCAATCCCTCCCCCTACATGTACCTCCTGAATCTGGGGGAGACGCAGGTGGTGGGCTCCTCGCCGGAGATCCTGGCGCGCCTGGAGGACGACACGGTCACCGTGCGCCCCATCGCCGGCACCCGCCACCGCGGCGCCGACGAGGCGGAGGATGCGGCCCTGGCCGAGGAGCTGCTGGCCGACCCCAAGGAACGCGCCGAGCACATCATGCTCATGGATCTGGGGCGCAACGACGTGGGCCGGATCAGCGAGACCGGCTCGGTGCGGGTCACCGAGTCCATGGCCATCGAGCGCTACAGCCACGTCATGCACATCGTCTCCAACGTCACCGGCCGGCTGCGGCCGGGGCTGGGGCCCATGGACGTCCTCAAGGCCACCTTCCCGGCGGGGACGGTGAGCGGGGCGCCCAAGATCCGGGCCATGGAGATCATCGACGAGCTGGAGCCGGTGAAGCGCGGCCTCTACGCCGGCGCGGTGGGCTACATCGGCTGGGCGGGGAACATGGATACCGCCATCGCCATCCGCACGGCGGTGATCCGCGACGGCCAGCTCCACGTCCAGGCCGGGGCCGGCATCGTCGCCGACTCCGTGCCCGAGCGGGAGTGGGAGGAGACCATGAACAAGGGGCGCGCCCTCTTCCGGGCGGTGGCCATGGCCGAGTCCGGCTTCACCGACCCGCGGCGGCGGGAGGAGTAGGCCATGCTGGCGATGATCGACAACTACGACTCCTT
>JBNJED010000130.1:0-4563 GCA_051745535.1 Pseudomonadota bacterium
CGTGGATGGTGACCGCCACCGGGGCGTTCACCCCCACGGCGAGGTTGTGGTTGCCGGCGGGGTGGGCCACCTCGACCTGCTCGATCCCGGCGAGGTCGCCGTGGAGGAAGGTGTTGAGGTCGCGCACCGACGAGGTGGCCAGGTCGAAGGAGCGGACCGCACTGGTTACGTTCTCCATGTGTAGATGGCCTCCGGCCGGGGTTCGTAGAGCTCGGCGTGGTCGATGTCGGGGAGGTGGGCCAGGGCGCGGAACTCCGAACCGATGGCCACGTAGGTGTCGGTCTCGGCCACCACCGCCGGCTTGCAGGCGAAGGGGTCGCGGACCAGCGCCAGCCCCTCGTCGGTGCCGAGCAGCAGGGTGTAGAAGCCGTCCAGTTCGGTGAAGCCGCGCTCCAGGGAGGTCTCCAGGTCATCCCCCTCGGCCCGGCGCCACTGGAGGTAACGGCAGGCCGCCTCGGTATCGTTGTCGGTCTCGAAGGCGATCCCGCGCCGCTCCAGCCGCCGGCGCAGGCCGTGCGGGTTGGAGAGGGAGCCGTTGTGGACCAGGCAGAAGTCCCGCCCGGCGCTGAAGGGGTGGGCGTGGGCCGGGGTCACCGCCGACTCCGTGGCCATCCGGGTGTGGCCCACGGCGTGGCTCCCGACCAGACCGGGGAAGCCGTAGCGCTCGGCCACGGCGGCGGGGTGGCCGGCATCCTTGTACAGGTCCATGCGGTTGCCGGTGGCGAGCAGGTGGACGGCGGGGAAGTGTTCGGTCAGCCATTCCGTCAGCAGGGCGGTCTCCGTCTCCACCCAGAGCCGGGCGTAGCGGCCGTTGGGCTCCACCCGATGGGGGCCCGCGAGGGTCTCGTCCAGGGCCGCCGCCAGGCCGTGCCAGTCGAAATCGTCGCTACCGGCGTAGAGGCTGAAGCGGGTGGGGCCGGCGCGGTCGGCGAAGACCGCCAGGCCGGCCGAGTCGGGCCCCCGCTCCGCCATGCTGGTGAGCATGGGCGTGCTCCATGCGCCGAGCCGGTCGGTCCGCGCCGGATCCTTGATGAGTAGTCCGGTGATGCCGCACATGGTCGGGCTCCTGTCTCAGTAGAATTCCAGATAGCGATCCACTTCCCACGCCGAGACGTGGCGGGAGTACTCCACCCACTCCATGCGCTTGATGCGGGTGAACTCCGCCACGAAGTCGGTGCCCAGGGCCTCGGCGAACAGGGTGTCGGCCTCCAGGGCCTCCACCGCCTCGTGCAGGCTCTGGGGCAGGGTCGGGATGCCGTGATCGGCCAGCTCCTCGGGGCTGTGGGCGTAGAAGTTGAAGTTCTGCGGCTCGCCGGGGTCGAGTTCCCGGTCGATGCCGTCCAGCCCGGCGGCGATGACGCCGGCGGCGGCGGTATAGGGGTTGCAGGCCCCGTCCCCCAGCCGCATCTCCAGCCGCCCCCCCGGGACCCGGACCATGGAGGTCCGGTTGTTGTCGCCGTAGGAGATGAAGGCGGGCGCCCAGGTGGCGCCGGAGAGGGAATTGCCCACCACCAGCCGCTTGTAGGAGTTCACCGAGGGCGCAAGCAGGGCGGTGAGCGCCGGGGCGTGGGCCAGGAGTCCGGCCAGGAACTGGTAGCCCAGGCGCGACAGCCCCAGCCCCCGGGGATCGTCGTCGGCGGCGAAGAGGTTGTGGCCGTCGGCGTCGGCGACGGAGGCGTGCATGTGCATGCCGTTGCCGGCGCGGTTGGAGAAGGGCTTGGGCATGAAGGAGCAGATGAGCCCCATGTCGTGGGCGATCTCCGCCGCCCCCATGCGGAAGAGGATGTAGCGGTCCGCCGAGGTCATGGCGTCGCTGTAGGTGTAGTTGACCTCGAACTGGCCGTTGGCGTCCTCGTGGTCGATCTGGTAGATGTCGAAGCCCACCGGGCGCAGGGACTCCACCAGCCGTTCCAGGTAGGCGCGGTTGCGGGAGAGGCCCTTGTAGTCGTAGCACGGCTTCTCCAGCTGGTCGCTCTCGTCGGCGGGGGCGATGTCGCCGTCCCCGGTCCGGCGCAGCAGGCTGAATTCCGGCTCCAGGCCGGTGTAGAGCCGCCAGCCGCGCTCCTCCAGGCGCTGGATCTGGCGCCACAGGATGTTGCGCGTATCCAGGGGATGGGGTTCGCCGCCCACGTAGCCGTCGCAGACGATGCGGGCGTAGCCGGGCTGCCACGGCACCAGGGAGAGGGTGTCTAGGTCGCCGCGGGCCATGTAGTCGTCCTCGTGGGGGCCGATGCGCAGGCCCCAGACCGCGAAGCCGGCGAAGCCGGCGCCGTCGGTGAGGACGTTGTCCAGGTGCTCGGCGGGGACCGCCTTGGTCTTGGCCACGCCGTGGATGTCCACGAACTGGGCCAGGATGTAGCGGACGTCGTTGTCCGCGAGGAACTGCTTGGCTTCTTCAGGGGTCATGGCGCTGCTCTCCGGGATCCGGGAAAAGGTCGTCCACACCGACGAGATCGCCGCCGGCGGCGGTGACGCCGGTGTGGAGCTGCTCGAACAGATACGCGCCAGCACCCGGATCGCCGCCGACGCGCCACGCCGGCCCGTCCGGGCCTCTCATCGCCTTCAGCCAGACATTCACCCCCGCCATGCGGGTGAAGGTGAACCGCAGCGGGTCCGTTGGCGGGGGCAGCACGCAGAGTTCGGCGAAGACGGCTCCTGCCGCCTCGCCGCCGACGACATAGTCGAAGTCGCTGCGCGTGAAGACCGGCGGTTCGTCGCCGCCGGGGTATTGGAATGCGGTCTCGTCGCGGCCGCCCACCACCAGCCACTCGGCCTCGCCCGCCCGGGCGATGAGGCCGCCGCCGGGCCGTTCCACGGCGGCGAACACGGACGCCGGGGCCTCCAGTCCGTGGTCCGCCAGCCATTCGGCGCCGCCGGGGCCGCGCAGGAGCAGGCGCGGGAGGCAGGCCAGATCGGCCAGCCAGGTGGCGGGGAGCTCCCCGCGGGGCGCCGGTGTCGCCATGGCGTGGTGGATGACCGTGTCGGTGTAGCGATCGGCAGCGGGGGCGGTACGCGGGGCGTTCATGCCGTCTCCTCCGGACTGGTGAAGGGGGTGGCGCAGGTGGTGGCCCGGCAGCGGCGGCCGTCCACCGCCTTGAGGATGAGCGGCTGGCCGGGCGTGGCCCGTTCCGCGGACACACTGGCCAGGCCGATGATCCCGAAACTGGGGCTTTCGCCGATGCTGGTGAGGCGGCCGGCGATGGCCTCCCCCTCCAGGACCAGACAGCCCGGCTCCAGTCCGGCGCTCTGCTGGCCGGGGTCCAGGCGCAGCCCGGTGAGACGCTCCTTCGGTCCGCGCCGGGCGAGGATCTCCAGGCTGCGACGGCCGATGAAGTCGCCCTTGTCCCAGCGGATGAGCCCTTCGAGTCCCGCCTCCAGGGGGGTGGCGGTGGCGTCGGTGTCCTGCCCCAGGATGAGGTGGCCCATCTCCAGCCGGAGCAGCCGCTGCGCCTCCACGCCGAAGGGGCGCAGACCGTGGGCCGCGCCGAGGGCGGTCAGGCTGTCCCAGAGGTGGCGGGCGCGGTCCGCGGGGAGGTGGATCTCGAAGGCCTCGCGGCCGGTAAAGGCGGTGCGCAGGACCCGTGCCCGGACCCCGCCGATGTCGAAGGTGCCCACGCCGCCGGCGGGCAGGGCCTCGATGGACCCGGCCTCGGCGGTGACGCCGGCGAGTACGGTGGTGGCCTGCGGACCGGCCAGGTTGAGGGCCGCCACCTGGCCGGTCCGGTTGATCACGGTGGCATCCAGGCCCCGCTCGATGGCGGTACGCAGCAGCTCCCGGTAGCTGGCGTCGGCGCCACCGGTGGTGGTGGTGAGGTAGAAGTGCTCCCGACCCAGCCGGGCGGCCACACCGTCGTCGCGGATGACGCCGGCCTCGTCCACCATGACGGCGTACCGGCTGCGGCCCACCTTCAGCCGGGCGAAGCCGTTGATGCAGAAGCGCTCCAGCAGCGTGGCCGCATCCGGGCCGAAGACCTCCAGCTTGCCCAGGGTGGAGACATCCATGAGCCCCGCCGCCTCGCGTACGGCGCGGTACTCGGCGGCCACCGCCGTGGCCGGGTCGGGGCCGTACCAGGCCGGCCGCTGCCACGCACCGGAGGGCATGAGGTGCGCCCCTGCGGCCTCGTGGCGGCCGTGGACCGGGGAGCGCCGCTGCGGCCGCCGGCGGGTCCCGGCCAGCATCCCCATGGGGACGGGGTGGAAGAGGGGCCGGGCGGTGGTGGTGCCGGTGGCGTCGATGGCCTGGTCTCGCTCCCGGGCCAGCAGCCGGACCGCCGTCATGTTGCTGTGCTTGCCCTGGCTCGGCCCCATGCCGACGGTGGTGAAGCGCTTCATGAGCTCGATGTTGTCGAAGCCCTGGGCCACCGCCCCCTTGAGGTCCTTGACCTGGACATCCTCGTCGAAGTCGATGAAGTCGCGCCCCCGCGGGTGGGGGAAGACCGGCCAGGGATGGGACTCGGCCGCGCCGGAGCGGGCCGGACGCGCCCGGGGCTCGGCCGGGCCCAGGCCCAGATGGGCCAGGGCCTCGTCGGCGGCGGCCTCGCCGTCCGCCTCGCGATGGGCGGG
>JBNJED010000131.1:0-4549 GCA_051745535.1 Pseudomonadota bacterium
TGGACGGCGACCCCCCGCTGCACCAGCCGGCCGGCCGCGGCCGTCGCGGCGGCATCCGGCACCGCGGCGGAGACCAGGACCACCGCACCGTTGTCGATGCCGGTGCGCTCGAGGATGGCGCCGGCCCGCTCCAGGGCGGCGGCCAGGTCGCGCCCCTCCCGGGGCATGGTCTCGGGGCCCAGCCAGCGGAGCTGGCGTCGTACCAGGCCGGCGTCGGGGGTCGGCGGGACCACCTCGTGGGCGCTGCCGGCGGCGGCCAGCAGCCCGACCTGGGGCGGCGGCCCGGTGCGCAGCCAGTCGCGCAGAGCGGCCCGGGCCTCCTCCGACGGGGTGCCGTCGGCGGAGAGGTCCAGGACCACCAGGGCGGCGGAGGTGCGCTGGTAGAGGGGGCTGGTCCCGCCCTCCAGACGGGGCCCCGCCAGGGCGATGACGGCCAGGAACCAGCCCAGGGCCAGCAGGCCGGCGGCCAGCCGGCGCCGGTCGCGGCCCTCGCCGCCGGTGAGGTAGGCCAGCAGCCGGGGCTCGATGACGCCGTGCCAGGGGGAGTCGCTGCCGCCGCGCAGGAGCCACGCCGCCCAGAGGCCGGTCAGCGGGAGCAGTAGCCAGAGCCAGTGGGGGCGGGCCAGGGTCCAGTGTTCCGGGTGGAGCCATTCCATCACGGGCCCTCCTCGGTCTCGTCGGACTCCTCCACCGAAGGTCGGCGGCGGAGGGCCAGGGCGGCCCAGAGGGCGGAGCCGGCCAGCGCCAGGCCCAGGGGAAGGGGGTAGAGCGGGGTCAGTTGGACCAGCTGGCGGCGATCGGCCACCGGCTCCAGCTCGTCCACCGTGGCCAGGAGTTCGGTCAGCGCAGCGGGATCCGCGGCGGGGAAGTAGCGCCCCCCGGTCCGCTCGGCGATGCGCCGCAGCAGCGGCTCGTCTAGGTCGCGCATGGGATCGATGGGCGCGGCGCCCTCCTCGCTGGCCCCGATGCCGACGGTGTGGATCCGCAGCCCCTTCTCCACGGCGCGTTCCAGGGCCGTATCTACGGGGATCCCCGGCGCGGTGTGGGCGCCGTCGGTGAGCAGGAGCAGGACCCGGTCGGCGCCGCTGGCCGTGTCGGTACGGGCGGCGGCCAGGGCGATGGTGGCGCCGATGTTGGTGGTGGTGCCCGCCAGGCCGACGTCCAGGCCGTCGAGCATGGCCGCCAGGCCGGCGTGGTCGTGGGTGAGAGGCACCAGGGGGTAGGCGCGACCGCCGAAGACGATGAGACTCAGCCGATCCCCCTCCCGGCCGGCGATGAATTCGGCGAGCCGGTCCCGGGCGATGGTGAGCCGGGTGGGGCCGCGCTCGCCGCCGCCCATGTCCCGGGTCAGCATGCTCACCGAGATATCCAGGCCGATGACGAGGTTGCGGGCCGACCCCTCGACCTCGGTGGCGGTGCGCTCGACGGCGACCGGCTGGGCCGCCGCCAGGATCAGCAGGAGCCACAGGGTGCCGGCCGCCAGCCGCCGCCTTGCGCCGCCGCCGCGCCGGGGCGGGTGGCGCGCCTCGTCGAAGAACGGGACCCAGACCGCCGTACCGGCCGGGGCGGCCGGCGGCAGCCACCGGCGGACCAGCCACGGCAGCGGCAGCAGGAGCAGGGCCCAGGGCGCCTCCAGGCCCACCGGCCCCAGCTGGAGGGTCTCGAGGAGTCCGGTCATCGCCGCCGCCTCCGGCGCGCGTGGCGCAGCCAGCGCTCCGCCAGCCGGAAGAGCGCCTGGCGGTCGTACTCCCCTTCCCCCACGGCGGGGCGGTAAGGGGCGTCCAGCAGGATCCGGCCAGGCCCCTCGCTGAAGGCCCGCGCCTCCAGGGTATTGTCCAGGAAGTGGAGCCACGCCAGTCCGGTCAGCCCGGCCACCTCGTCGGCGGGAGCCAGGTTCAGGGCGCGGCGGCGCAGCAGGGCGTTCATCATCGCCAGCTCCCGGGCCCGATCGGCGTCGTCGGCGGGGGCCTGGCGGCGAAGCCGGGCCAGCTCTCGCAGGCAGGCCCGCCGCGCGCGGCCGCGGCGCCAGAGGGCGGCCGCCAGCACCAGCAGGACCAGGGCGAGGAGGAGGCCGCCGGCCAGCCACCACCAGCCCGGCGCGGGGGGCCACCAGCCCACCGGGGGCGGGGCGTGGACATCGCGCAGGCGCTCGAGCAGCTCCGCGGCCGTCATGCGCGGCCCCCCATGCCCCGGGCGTGGAGCAGGCGGCGGACGCTGTCCCCCAGGTCGTGCTCGGTGGACAGCCGCAGCAGATGGGCGCCGCGGTCGACGAAGGCGGTACGTACCGCGGCCGCGCGCGCCTCGAAGGCGGCGTGGTGGTGGCGGCGGTAGGCGGGGTCGGTGAAGTCCAGGGTGCCGCGGCGGACGCCGTCGGTGACCGGGTAGCGGGCCGCCGGGGGCGCCTCGGTCTCCAGCGGGTCGTAGACGAAGACGCCGAAGAGGTCGGTACGCCGGGCCAGCAGCCCGAGCAGGCGCTGGGCGTGTTCGTCCAGGCCGTGGAAATCGCTGATGGGCACCAGGGCGGTGCCGGTGGAAACCCGGCGGAGCAGGTGCTCGAACAGCGGCGCCATGCCCGGCGGCTCCATCTCCGGGTCCGGTTCGGTGGCGTGGGCCTCGGCCAGGACCCGGATCAGGCGCAGCATGCCCCGCTTGCCCCCCACCGGTGGCAGTTCCACATGGCCGCCGTCGGTGGCGATGGTCAGGGCCACGCGGTCGCCGTCGTGGATGGCGGCCCAGGCGAGCAGGGTGGCGACCCGGGCCGCCAGGACCGACTTGAAGACCGAACGGGTGCCGAAGCGCATGGAGCGGCGGAAGTCCACCACCAGGTGCAGCGGCCGCTCGCGCTCCTCCCGGAAGACCTTGGTGTAGGGGCGGCCGGTGCGGGCGGTGACCTTCCACTCCACCAGCCGCAGGTCATCCCCGGTCTGGTAGGGGCGGACCTCTTCGAAGTCCAGGCCGCGGCCGCGGACCCGGGCGGTGTGGAGCCCCACCCGGGTCCGCCCCGGCGGCCGGCGCTGGCCCAGGGCCAGGCGGGCGGCCAGGGGCTGCAGGGCCAGTAGGTCGGCGCGCCGGACGTGGACCGGCGAGGGCTCCTCCGGCCCGGCGGGGGGCTGCCGTCGCGGGAGTCTGCGGCGCAGGGCGGCCAGCCAGGACATGGGGCCTCAGGTCGCGCGGACGCGGCGGATGAGCTCGTCGATCACCCGGTCGCTGTCGATCCCCGAGGCCTCCGCCTCGAAGGAGAGGACCAGGCGGTGGCGCAGGACGTCGTGGGCCACCCGCTGGATATCGGTGGGGGTGACGTGCTCACGGCCGGCCAGCCAGGCGTGGGCCCGGGCGCAGCGGTCCAGGGCGATGGTGCCCCGGGGGCTGGCGCCGAAGCGGACCCAGTGGCCCAGCTCTTCACCCAGCTCGCCGGGCTGGCGGGTCGCCATCATCAGGCGCAGGAGGTAGTCCTCCACCTCCGGGCTCATGTAGAGGGAGAGGACCTCGGCCCGGGCGGCGAAGACGGTCTCCTGGCTGATGGTTGGCGGCGGCGTGGCCTCGGTGTGTTCGGCATTGCGGCGCGCCTCCTGGCGGGCCAGCTCCAGGATCCGCTGCTCCGCCCCCTTGCCGGGGAAGTCGATGCGCACGTGCATGAGGAAGCGGTCCAGCTGCGCCTCGGGCAGGGCGTAGGTCCCCTCGGTCTCCACCGGGTTCTGGGTGGCCATGACCAGGAAGAGATCGGGCAGGGGATAGGTCTGGTGGCCGATGGTCACCTGGTGCTCGGCCATGGCCTCCAGCAGCGCCGACTGGACCTTGGCCGGGGCGCGGTTCACCTCGTCGGCCAGCAGCAGGTTGTGGAAGATGGGGCCGTACTGGAAGGCGAAGGTGCCGCTGTCCGGATGGAAGACCTCGGTGCCGGTGAGATCGGCGGGCAGGAGGTCGGGGGTGAACTGGATCCGGTGGAAGTCCCCCTCCACCAGGTCCCCCAGGGCCTTCACCGCCCGCGTCTTGGCCAGGCCGGGCGCTCCCTCCACCAGGAGGTGGCCATCGGCGAGCAGGGCGATGAGCAGCCGGTTGACTAGCTCTTCCTGGCCGATGACGTCCTGCTTGAGGTGGTCGCGAACGGTGTGGATGGCCTCGCGTACGGACATGCGCGTATCCCCTGATTTTCCGGTGCCGCTTCCGGTGGTCGCGGCCGTCTCGCTGGCCTCCCAGTATGGCACGGCGAGGGCGGGGTGCCCTATGCGGGGGACGGGTCGTCCTGCAGGGCGAAATTGGCGGTTGCCCGCTCCCGGTCGGGGTCGGGGGTGGCCGGTACGGCCTCGAGCCCGGCCACGTAGTCGTCGGGCAGGCCGTGCTCTCGGGCGCCGGCGACCACGAAGCCCCGGTACCAGTCGTAGGGCAACCGTTGTGGGTCGTGGACCAGGGCACGATAGGCGAGGGCGGCTACGGCCTCGCCGTCCGGCGTGGTGACTGTCACCGTCTCGCGGTCGTAGCCGTGGCCCAGCCCCTCGGCGGCATCCAGCAGGGGCAGCTCCCCGGCGTCGAGCCGGAAGAGGACGCCGTG
>JBNJED010000132.1:0-4528 GCA_051745535.1 Pseudomonadota bacterium
GTCGACCACGAACAGACCACCAACGAGTCCGGCGAGGAGGTGACCGTTCCCCGTGACGACGAGGAGGTCGAGCGCATCGAGTCGCTGGTGCGGGATGCCGTGGGCTTCGATTCGGGGCGCGGCGATAGCGTCAACGTGGTCAGTGCCTCCTTCGCCCCGGGCGACGATCCCACCGAAGTTCCCTGGTGGGAGGAGCCCTGGATCTGGGATATCGCCAAGCAGGTCGTCGGCGCGGCGCTGGTCATCTTCCTCATCCTCGGCGTGCTGCGGCCGGTGCTGCGCAACCTGGCGCAGCCCCCGAGCCACGAGCCCAGCGAGGAGGAAGAGGACGAGGCCATGGCCGAGCTCGAGCGCCAGAAGGCGCAGATGCAGGAGGAACTCGAGCGCGAGATCCAGGTGGCCGACTACGAGACCAACCTGCAGACCGCCAAGACCCTGGCGCGCCAGGATCCCAAGCGGGTGGCCCAGGTGGTACGGTCCTGGATCGGATCCGAGGAATAACGCCCGCGGAGGTGGAACATGGCAGAGGCGGCAGCGGACCAGCAACAAGAGGTCAAGACCGAACTCCCCAACAAGAAGAAGGCGCTCTCGGGGGTCGAGCGGGCTGCCGTCCTCTTGCTCTCCCTGGGGGAGCAGGACGCCGCGGAGGTCATGAAGCACCTCGGTCCCAAGGAGGTCCAGGGGCTGGGGCAAACCATGGCCCAGCTTGGCGGTATAACCCGGGAGCAGGTCAGCGATGTCCTCTCGGAGTTCTGCGATACCGTGGACAGCCAGACCGCCCTGGGCGTGGAGGCGGACGAATACATCCGCAACGTCCTGACCAAGGCGCTGGGGGAGGACAAGGCCGACAGCTTGGTCGACCGCATCCTGCTGGGCAAGGGGTCCAAGGGCCTGGAGTCGCTGCGCTGGATGGAGCCGCGCGCCGTGGCCGAGATGATCCGGGTGGAGCACCCGCAGATCATCGCCATCGTCCTCTCCTTCCTTGAGGCGGACCAGTCGGCGGAGGTCTTGTCCATGCTGCCTGACCAGGTCCGTACCGACGTCACCCTTCGCATTGCCACCCTGGACGGCATCCAGCCCAATGCCCTGCACGAGCTCGACGAGATCTTCGAGCGCCAGTTCGCCGGCGGTAACACCTCCAACCTGAAGTCGGCCAACCTGGGCGGGATCAAGAAGGCCGCGGACATCCTCAACTTCGTGGACTCCAACGTGGAGACCGGGGTGCTCGACAACATCAACGACGTCGACCCGGAACTCTCCCAGAACATCCAGGACTTGATGTTCGTCTTCGACAATCTCGCCGACATCGACGACCGCTCGGTCCAGACGCTGCTGCGCGAGGTCCCCTCGGATACCCTCATCACCGCCCTCAAGGGGTCGGAGGATGCGGTCAAGGACAAGGTCTTCAAGAACATGTCCAAGCGCGCCGGCGAGATGCTCAAGGACGACCTGGAGGCCAAGGGGCCGGTTCGCCTCTCCGACGTGGAGGAGGCGCAGAAGGAGATCCTCGGCATCGCTCGGCGCATGGCCGAGGCCGGCGACATAACCCTGGGCGGCAAGGGCGATCAGTATGTCTAGCGTGATCCCGGCCGCCGAGGCGGAGGCCGCATCGCGCTGGTATGCGCCGGACATGGACGATCCGGAGGGCCGCCGTCGGCAGGAGGCCGAGGCCACTGCGGAGGCGGAAGAGGCCGCCGAGGAGGAGCCGGAGGCCGATCCCTGGCCCACCGAGGAAGAGCTGGCCGCCATCCGCGAGGAGGCGCGCACCCAGGGCTATAACGCGGGCTACGAGGCCGGCCACGCCGCGGGCGAGGAGGCCGGTACGGCTGCGGGGAGGGAGGCCGGCCACCAGGAGGGCCATGCCGCCGGCTACGAGGCGGGGCTGGCTGAGGGCCGCGAGGCCGCCGAGGCGGAGCGCCAGCAGTACGCGGACGCCGCGGCCCATCTCGAGGCGGTCACCGCCGCCTTCGCCCGCCCCCTGGAGCAGCTGGACGAGTCCGTGGAGGAGCAGCTCCTGGCGGTGGTGAACGCGGCCGCGCGCCAGCTGGTCCGGCGCGAACTCCGGCACCACCCGGACGAGGTGGTGGCCGTGGTCCGCGAGGCCCTGGCCGAACTGCCCGCCCAGGCGCAGGCCTACGAACTCCACCTCCACCCCGAGGATGCGACCCTGGTGCGTGATGCGCTGGGGGTCCAAGAGGGCGATGCCGACCGCCAGTGGGAGCTGGTGGAGGACCCGGGGCTGACCCGCGGTGGCTGTCGCGTGGAGAGCGAGTACACCCGCGTGGATGCCACCCTGGAACGGCGCCTGGCGGCGCTCTCGGCGCGCCTGCTGGGCGGGGAGCGGGGCGATGACGAACAACGCGCCGACGGCTGACCGCCGCGAGGTCCTCAAGGACCGGCTGCAGCGCGCCACCGAACGGCTGGAGGCCACCCCCCTGCGGCCGCGGGTGGCCGGTACGCTCACCCGCATGGTCGGCCTCACCCTGGAGGCCGTGGGCCTGCAGGCCCCCACCGGCGCCCGCTGCCTCATCGAGAACCCCGACGGCACCGAGGTGGAGGCCGAGGTGGTCGGCTTCCACGGCGATCGCCTCTACCTCATGCCCACCACGGAGCTGGGGGCCGTGGTCCCCAACGCCCGGGTGGTTCCCACCGGCCGTGTCCAGGAGGCGCCGGTGGGGGAGGGCATGCTCGGCCGCGTGGTGGACGGCGGCGGTCAGCCGCTGGACGGGCGCGGCCGCCTGGAGGTCCACGACCGGGTGCCGCTGACCAGCCGGGGCGTCAATCCCATGGCCCGGGCGCCGGTGCGCGATCCCCTGGATACCGGGGTCCGGGCCATCAATTCCATGCTCACCGTGGGCCGCGGCCAGCGCATGGGGCTCTTCGCCGGCTCCGGCGTCGGCAAGAGCGTGCTGCTGGGGATGATGACCCGCTTTACCAGTGCCGACGTGGTGGTGGTGGGGCTCATCGGCGAGCGCGGACGTGAGGTCAAGGACTTCATCGACAATATCCTCGGCGAGGAGGGGCTGGAGCGGGCCGTGGTGGTCGCCGCCCCGGCGGATACCACCCCGGTGATGCGGCTGCACGGCGCCGCCGAGGCCCACGCCATCGCCGAGTACTTCCGCGACCAAGGCCGGGACGTCCTCCTGCTCATGGACTCCATCACCCGCTACGCCCAGGCCCAGCGCGAGATCGCCCTGGCGGTGGGGGAGCCGCCGGCGACCAAGGGCTACCCGCCTTCGGTCTTCGCCAAGCTCCCCGCCCTGGTGGAGCGGGCCGGCAACGGGCCGCCGGGCAGCGGCACCATCACCGCCTTCTATACTGTCCTTACCGAGGGCGACGACCAGCAGGACCCCATCGCCGATGCCGCCCGCGCCATCCTGGACGGCCACGTGGTCCTCTCCCGTCGGCTGGCCGAGAGCGGCCACTACCCGGCCATCGACATCGAGGCCTCCATCAGCCGGGTGATGCCGGATATCACCAGCGCGGAGCACCAGCAGTCGGCGCGCCGCTTCAAGCAGATCTGGTCCACCTACGAGCAGAATCGGGACCTCATCAGCATCGGCGCCTACACCCGCGGCTCCGACCCGGCCATCGACCAGGCCATCGAGTGGCAGCCGCGGTTGATGCAGTTCCTGCAGCAGGACATGCGCCACGGCGAGACGCTGGAAGAGAGCGTCCAGGCCCTGCACCAGACCCTGCCGGCCCAGGGAGGCTGATAGCCCGATATGGCGGACCGCAGCGAACGCATCCAGCCGGTGGCCCGGCTGGCCGACAACCGGGAGTCCCGTGCCGCCAAGGAGCTGGCCGAGGCGCAGCAGCGGCTGGAGCAGCAGCACCAGCAGCTCACCAACCTCCACGGCTACAAGCAGGAATACGAACAGGCCCTGCAGACCGCCGGCCGGCAGGGGCTGCGCGGCCAGCAGGTCCGTGATTTCCACCGCTTTCTCATCCAGGTCGACCAGGCCATCGCCGGCCAGAAGCAGGTGGTGGAGCGGGCCGAGGCGGAGGTGGAACAGGCGCGCCGGAACTGGCTGGCTGCGCGCACCGAGACCCGCCGTATCGAGACCCTCCAGTCCTGGTATGCCGAGGAAGAGGTCCAGCGCGAGCAGCGCCAGGAGCAGAAGGAGACCGACGAGCGCGCTGGTCGGCCGCGGGGCGGTCCCGCTCGCTAGCCGGCCGTGCCTATCTGGCACAACCGTTGCAAAGCTACTCGCGGGCACATCAGCGAGGACACAACAACCATGTCAGCCATCGCGGCGCAGAACACCATCGCTGCCCAGGGAACGGGACGTCCAGCCGCCACACAGGGGGGCTCGGACGGTGGGGGGGACGGATTCTCGAAACTGCTGCAGGCTCTGCGTGGGACCGAGGGAAGCGGCAAGGGATTGCCGGCGGACGGCTCCGAACTGCCGGAGGACGGCAATCCCTTTGCCGACGCCGATACCGACCTGCTCAAGGCGCTGTTCGGGATCGGCAAGGAGGGGGCCGAGGCGCTGACCGAACTCTCCGCCGAGGAGGGTCAGGCCCT
>JBNJED010000133.1:0-4408 GCA_051745535.1 Pseudomonadota bacterium
GAACCCTTCGAGCAGTTCCACGCCTGGCTGGCCGAGGCGCAGGCCTCGGAGCCCAGCAATCCCACCGCCATGAGCCTGGCCACGGCGGACGCCGAGGGTCGGCCCTCGTGCCGCATGGTGCTGCTCAAGGGGACCGAGGGGGGCGGCTTCGTCTTCTATACCAATACGGAGAGCCACAAGGGCCGGGACCTGGCGGCCAACCCCCACGCGGCGCTGTGCTTCCACTGGAAGTCCCTGGACCGCCAGGTCCGGGTGGAAGGGCCGGTGGAGCCGGTGAGCGAGGCGGAGGCGGACGCCTACTTCGCCAGCCGCGCGCGGGGCAGCCGCATCGGCGCCTGGGCCTCGCAGCAGTCCCGGCCCCTGGCCGACCGCCGCACCCTCAAGCGGGCGGTGGCCCACTACGGCTTCCGCTTCGGCGTGGGCGCCATCCCGCGCCCCCCCTACTGGTCCGGCTATCGGGTCCTCCCGGAGCGGATCGAGTTCTGGACCGACCGCGCCTTCCGCCTCCACGACCGCTTCCTCTACACCCGCGAGGGCGAGGGCTGGGCCGTGGAGCGGCTCTATCCCTGAGCGGTCACGGCCGCGTCAACTTGAACTCGATGCGGCGGTTCCTGGCCCAGACCTCCGGCCCCGCCCCCTCCACCAGGGGGTGGTGGCTGCCGAAGCCGGCGGCGACCAGGCGCTCCGGGGGGATCCCCTCGCCCTCCAGGTAGCGGACGATGGCGAGGGCGCGTGCCGACGAGAGTTCACGATTGGAGACAAAGCGGCCGCTCTGGATGGGGCGGCGGTCCGCGTGGCCGTCCACGCGCAGGACCCAGTCCATCTCGTCGGGGATCCCCTCGGCGACTTCATCCAGCGTATCGGCCAGGCGCTGGAGCTGCCCCCGACCCTCATCGCCCAGCTTGGCCGACCCCGTCTCGAAGAAGATCCGGGACTGGAAGACGAAGCGGTCACCCACCACGCGGATGTCGGGATTGTCGTCGAGGACATCGCGCAGACGGCCGAAGAACTCCGAGCGGTAGCGCTCCAGCTCCTCCACCCGCCGGGTGAGGGCCCGGTTCAGCTCCCGGCCCATCTCCTCGAGCTGCAGGCGCTGGGCCGCCGCCCGATCGCGCTCCGCCGCCAGGGCGGCATTGAGGCGATCCAACTGCCGGTTGAGAGACTCCACGCGGGCATTGAGCCGGCGGACCTCCTCACGCTCGGCCCGGACCAGAAGGTCCCGCTCCGCCACCTCGCCCTCCAGGCGCCGGGTCCGGTCCTGCGCCTCCGACAGCGCCTGCTCCCCCGTCCGGACCTGCTCGGCCAGACGCTCCGCCTGACGTTCCAGCGCCCGGGCGCGCCGCCGCTGGTCCGCGGCCTCCGCCTGCGCCTCGTCTCGTGCCGCGGCCAGCTCCCCGGCTCGTTCCCGGGCGGCGTCCCGTTCGGCCCGACGATCCGCCCGGGCCGCATGGGTAGCCAGCAGCTCGGCGGCGGTCCGTTCCCGGGCTGTGCGTGCGTGAGCCAGACGGTCGCTGAGGGCCGCCACTCTCTCCTCCAGTTCCGCCACGGTCTGATCGCGGTCGGCGAGCCTGTCGGTGAGGAAGTACTGCGACAGGGCGAAGATCAGCAGGACGAAGAGGAAGACGAGCAGCAGGGCGGCCAGGGCGTCGACGAAGCCCGGCCAGATATCGAGCTGGCGACGGCCGCGGCGCATACGGCCCCTACTCCTCGCCCCGCCCCAGGGCCCGACCGAGGATCCGGACCTCGCTGCGCAGGGTATCCACGGTCTCCCGGCGCGCCTCCCGGGTCTCCTCGACCAGTCGGGCCAGGTGGTCATCGATCTGGCGCAGCCGGGTCTCCAGGGCGGTGTCGCGATTGGCGGCGTTGTCATTGAGGCGCTCGATGCCCGCCCGGAACGCCTCCTGGCTACGGCCAAGGTCGGCGAGCCCCTGTTGGCCGGCCTTGAGTCCGTCGGAGAGGTCCCCGAGCCGCTCGGCGAGCAGGGAGAGCCGACCATCCGTGGCCCGTCGCTCCTCCTCGGCGCGGGTCAGGGTCCGCTGGACCTCCTCCAGCCCCTCCGCGGCCCGTTCCAGCAGGGCCGCGGTCCATTCGGTATTCCCGCCCCCCTCGACCTCCGGCAGTGAGTGGGCCCGCTCGGCCAGCGCCTCCTCCAGTTCGTTGAACAGACGGTTCTGGACATGGCCGGCCTGGAGGTCGACGAAGCCGAGGACCAGCGCCCCCGCCAGCCCGAACAGGGAGGAGCTGAAGGCGGTTCCCATGCCGGAAAGGGGCGCCTGGAGATCGGACCGTAACCGTTCAAAGAGGGCACCGGCGGGGGTATCACCGCCGGCGGGGAGGCCTGCGATGACCTCACTCACCGCCGACACCGTCTGCAGCAGCCCCCAGAAGGTACCCAGCAGGCCCAGAAATACCAGCAGCCCGGTGAGGTAGTGGGCGACCTCGCGCCCCTCATCCAGGCGGGAACGGATCCCGTCCAGCAACGCCCGCATGGCCGGAGCCGAGAGCCGCACGGGCGCTCCCTCCCTGGGCGCGACGACCTTGGCCAGGGGCGCCAGCAGGCGCGGCGAGATCGGGTTCGGCACGGGGCCGTCCTGGCGGTAGGCCCGGAGCCAGTCCCGGTCGGGGCGCAGCACCTGGATCTGGCGTACATTGACCCCGATCCCGACCAGAAGCACCCCCAGGATGACCCCGTTGAAGACGGGGTTCTCCAGGAAGGCGACTACCAATGCCGGATAGAGCACCGCCACCACGGCGGCCACCAGGGAGAGGAAGGTGCCCAGCCAGAGATAGCCCTTGCGTAACGGGTCCATGTTCACCTCCACACTCTTCACTGGTCCCCGCAAAGGTACACCCGCGGGACCAGCGGATCGAGGCGAACTCAGTCGGCGAGCTTCGCCGCCACGCGGGCGACGTGGGCGCCCTGGAAGCGGGCGATGGTCAGCTCGTTCGCCGAGGGCTGACGGCTGCCATCACCATCCGAGAGGGTAGTCGCACCGTAGGGGGTGCCGCCGCTGATCTCGGCCATGTTGAGCAGCTCCTGGCAGGCGTAGGGGACGCCCACCACCACCATGCCCTGGTGGAAGAGGGTGGTGTGGAAGGAGGTCAGGGTCGTCTCCTGACCGCCGTGCTGGGTAGCGGTGGAGGCGAAGACGCTGCCCACCTTGCCCACCAGGCGGCCGTTGAACCAGTGGCCGCCGGTCTGGTCCAGGAAGTTGCGCATCTGCCCGCACATATTGCCGAAGCGGGTGGGGGTGCCGAAGATGATGGCATCGTACTCCGGCAGCTCCTCCACGGTGGCCACCGGGGCGGCCTGGTCGAGCTTGGCCCCGGCCTGGCGGGCCACCTCCTCCGGCATGGTCTCGGGGACGCGCTTGACCGTCACCTCGGCCCCCTCGACCTCGCCAACCCCCTCGGCCACGGCGTTGGCCATGGTCTCCACGTGGCCGTGCATGCTGTAGTAGAGCACCAGTACTCGCGCCATTGCTGCCTCCTTCTCGTGCGTTCCGGTAGAACTCGAAGGCTAGCACGCACGGACGGCCCCACCAGGGGTCGTGCACGGCATGGACAGTTGCGGAACACGCAACGATAACCGGCCGGTCAGGCCTCGGTGGTCTCGCTGACCAGCTCCTTCAGGCAATCCGCGCAGAGGCAGTCGCCGTACTCCGTCTGCAGTTCATCGGCGACCTCCTCGGGGATGGTGACCACCTGGCACTGGCAGCGGGTGATGTTGCCCACCCGGCACTCGAAGGCGGTGCCGCAGCGGGGGCAGTTCTTGGGTTCGTGGGCGGGCATGGCTCCCTCCTCGGTCGTCTCCGTTCCGCCGGTGTTCAGCGACGCGGCCTCAGCCGCACTTGCTCTCGCCGCAGGCCAGGCAGGTCATGCAGCCGTCCATGAGGACCATGGCCTTGGTGTGGCACTTGTTGCACAGCTCGGCGCCGGGGGGATAGTCACCCTCCTCGTCGTCCTCTGCGGCATCCCCGCTGCCGGTGCGCTGCTCGTACTCGGCGCGCTTGGCCGCCACCAGGGCCTGCTGGTGCTCGTCCAGCCCGGCCTCCTGGATCATGCCGATCTTGCGCAGGTGCTGGTCGATGACCTCGCCGATCTCCGCCACCAGGGAGGGCATGTACTTGCCGCCCTTCTTGAAGTAGCCGCCGCGGGGGTCGAAGACGGAGTGGAGTTCCTCCACCAGGAAGGTGACGTCGCCGCCCTTGCGGAAGACGGCGGAGATGATCCGCGTGAGCGCCACGATCCACTGGAAGTGGTCCATGTTCTTGGAGTTGACGAAGATCTCGAAGGGCCGCCGGTGCTCGTGGCGGGTCCCCTCGTTAAGCACGATATCGTTGATGGTCAGGTAGATGGCGTGCTCGGACAGGGGCGTGGCGATCTTGTAGGTGGAGCCCTCCAGCCG
>JBNJED010000134.1:0-4401 GCA_051745535.1 Pseudomonadota bacterium
GGGGCGGTGCTCCACCGCCTCAGCGTGGTGCTGCGCGGCCAGGCCCGGCAGGGCGGTGGAGAGAGCGGTTTCGCCCGCAGCGCCGAACTCCTCCACGCCATCCTCGCCTGGCCCTCCGTGCGCCTCCTGGCCGCCGGCTACGCCCTCTCCGGCCACTTCGCCAGGGCCGCCGCCGCCCTGCAGCGGCGCCTGCTCCGGCTGGACGGCGACGCCGGGGAGCTGCTGCGGGCCGTGGGCCAGGGGGCGCTGGACATGGACCCGGAGCGCCTGCCCGGCCCCGATGCCCAGCGCGAGGCCGACAAGCCGGTGGCCGAGGCCTTCGCCCTGGTCCGCCGGACCCTGGTGATCTGGCTGGCGGTGCTGGCGCTCATGACCCTGTCGGGGTGGCTCGGCTGACGCCATGAACGAACTCTTCCTGGGGGGTGCCCGCAGCGGCAAGAGCCGGCTGGCCGAGGAGCGCGCCGTCGCCCTCGGCGGCCCGGTCACCTACCTGGCCACCGCCACCGCCGGGGATGGCGAGATGGCCGAGCGCATTGCCACCCATCGGGCGCAGCGCCCCGCCGACTGGGGGCTGGTGGAGGAGCCCCTGGCCCTGGGGCGGGCCCTGCGAACCACGGCCACGCCGGAGGGGGTGGTCCTGGTGGACTGCCTCACCCTGTGGCTGGCCAATGCCCTGGCCGCCGGGGAGGAGCGCTTTGCCGCCGAGCGCGAGGAACTGCTGCAGGCCCTGGAGGCCGCGGCGGGGCCGGTGGTCCTGGTGAGCAACGAGGTGGGCAGCGGGATCGTCCCCCTGGGGGCGGAGACGCGCCGCTACGCCGACGAGGCGGGTCGGCTGAACCAGGCGGTGGCGGCGCGTGCCCGTCGCGTCGTCCTGGTGGTCGCCGGCCTGCCCTGGACCCTGAAGGAGACCGCATGAACGATTTTCCCGCCTGGGTGAGCAAACCCCCCGCCGGTCCCGACCCCGCCGTCCGGGAGGCGGCCCGGCGCCGTCAGCAGGAACTGACCAAGCCCCCCGGCTCCCTCGGCCAGCTGGAGGAGGTCGCCATCCGGCTGGCCGCCCTCCAGGGGACCCAGGCGCCGCGGGTGGACCCGGTCCGGGTGGTGGTCTTCGCCGCCGACCACGGCGTGACCGCCGAGGGGATCTCCGCCTTCCCCGCCGAGGTGACCCTGGCCATGGTGCAGAACTTCGCCGCCGGCGGGG
The DNA here is from genome assembly GCA_051745535.1 of Pseudomonadota bacterium. GTDB lineage: Bacteria > Pseudomonadota > Gammaproteobacteria > Thiohalospirales > Thiohalospiraceae > Thiohalospira. The sequence continues at coordinate 1,202 of JBNJED010000134.1, forward strand.
CCGCCATCAACGCCCTGGCCCGGGCCGCGGGGGCGGAGCTGGAGGTGGTGGATGCCGGCGTGGTCGCCGATCCGGGGCGGCTCGGCGGGGTGATCTCCCAGCGCGTGGGGCCGGGGACGGCCAACTTCGCGGAGGAGCCGGCCATGAACACCGACGAGTGCGTGGCGGCCCTGGACGTGGGCCGGGCGGCGGTGGACCGGGCCCGGAGCGCCGGTACCCGGCTCTTCGTCGCCGGCGAGATGGGTATCGGCAATACCACCTCGGCCACGGCGCTGGCGTCGGCCCTGCTGCGGCTGGACCCGGTGGAGCTGGCCGGCCCCGGCACCGGCCTGGACGAGGCCGGGGTCTCCCACAAGGCCGAGGTGATCCGGCGCGCCCTGGCGCTCCACGCCGAGGCCGCCGAGGACCCGCTGGAGGCGCTGCGCTGCCTGGGCGGCTTCGAGATCGCCGCTATCGCCGGCGCCTACATCGCCGCCGCCGATGATGGCATCCCGGCGGTGGTGGACGGCTTCATCGCCACCGCCGCTGCCCTGGTGGCTGTCCGCGCCAACCCCGCCGTGGCCGACTGGCTCTTCCTGGGCCACGTCTCCGCCGAGCCGGGCCACCGCCGCCTGGTCGCCGCCCTGGACGACACCCCCCTGCTGGACCTGGGGCTGCGCCTGGGCGAGGGGAGCGGGGCCGCGGCGGCGGTGCCGCTGCTGCGCTCCGCCGCCGCCATCCATCGCGAGATGGCCACCTTCGCCGAGGCGGGGCTGACGTGATCGGCGAGCACCATACCACCGTCGACCTCATCCGCCACGGCGAGCCGGTGGGCGGCAAGCGCTTCCGCGGCCAGTCGGACGACCCCCTGAGCGAGATCGGCTGGGCGCAGATGCGCGCCGCCGTGGCCGGGGCGACGCCCTGGACCGCCGTGGTGACCTCGCCGCTGACCCGCTGTCGCGCCTTCGCCGAGGCGCTGGCCGAGGAGCGGGGCCTGCCCCTGCGGGTGGAGCCGGACTTTCGCGAGATCGGCTTCGGCGAGTGGGAGGGCCGCAGCCACGCCGAGGTGGAGGCGGCCGAGCCGGACGCCCTGCAGGCCTTCCGCGCGGACCCTGCCGCCCACCGCCCCCCCGGGGCGGAGCCGGTGAGCGCGTTCCGCACCCGGCTGGCGGGCGCGTGGGCGCGGCTCCTGGCCACCGAGGGGGATGGTCACGTCCTCCTGGTGGCGCACGCCGGGGTGATCCGGGGGCTGGTGGCCGCCCTCATGGAGGCGCCGGACCACGCCCTCTTCCGCGTGAGCGTGGGCTACGCCAGCCTCACCCGGCTGGCGGTCCACGAGCTGGATGGCTCCTTCTGGCCCCAGATCGTCACCCACGCCGCGCCGCTACCGGAGGCGGATCCGTGAACCTTCCCGGGAGCCCGGACGGCCTCTGGCTCGCCCTGCGCTTCCTGACCCGGCTGCCCACGCCGGAGCCGGCGAGCATGGACGCGCGCGCCATCGGCGCCTCCCTGGCCTGGTACCCGGTGGCCGGTCTGGTGGTCGCCCTGCCGGTGGCCGCCGTCTCGGCCGGGGTGGCGCCGGTGGGCGGCGAACTCCTGGCGGCGGCGCTGGCGGTGGCAACGCTGGTGCTGGTGACCGGCGCGCTCCACCTGGACGGCGTGGCCGACACCGCCGATGCCTGGGTGGGGGGCGGCGGTGATCCGGAACGGACCCTGGCCATCCTCAAGGATACGGCCATCGGGCCGGTGGGGACCGCCGCCATCGCCGCGCTGTTGTTGGTGAAGGTCGCCGCCGCCGCCCAGGCCGGGGCCGCGGGCCTGCTGGTGGCGGTGGTCCTGGCGCGGCTGGTCCCCGCCGGCCTGCTGCTCACGACCCCCTACCTGCGCCCCGGCGGCCTCGGCGAGGCCCTGGCGGCGGCCCCGCGCCAGCGGACCCTGGGCGGGCTGGCGGCCACGGTGCTGGTGCTGCTGGTCATCGACCCCCTGGCGGCGGTGGTAGGGCTGGCGGCGGTGGTCGTCGCCGCCGGGTTGCTGCGCGCCTTTCTCATGCGACGGCTGGGCGGGACCACCGGGGATACCGTGGGGGCCGGGGTGGAGCTGGGCGAGACGGCCGCCCTGGTTGCCGTGGTGCTCCTGGCGGGGTAACTGACTTCCAAGGGGGTTGCATTCCGGGGGTGGCGTCCTAATATCAGCACATGCTGATAGATGGAATCCATCCAAACCGTGACAAGGAGCGACCCATGCAGCGTACGCTGATCGCCACCGCAACCGCCGCCGGCCTGACCCTGTCCGCCGGCACGGCCTCCGCCGCCGACTGGTTCCCCATCGCCGATGAGGGTTTCAGCGCCCAGCCCTCGGTGGCCGTGATGGGCGGCAATCAGTCCTTTGACTGGGACGAGGCCGACAGTGGCACGGTCGCCGGAGTGGAACTGGCCATGAACTGCGGCCTCTTCGCCCCGGAGGAGGGCCGGATCCGGCAGCAGATCAGTCTCACGCAGTACGACGAGGACGGGCTGGAGACCACCCACCTGGAGCTCAATCCCCACTACCTCTTCGTCGACGACGGTAATCTCACCGTGGGAGCCGGCCCGGGCCTCGGCTGGGTCCAGGGCGACCTGGAGAATGGCGGCGATGCAGATGCCTTTGCGCTCCAGGCCGGCGCCAGCGTGAACTACGACTTCGGCCCCGCCTTCGTCGGCGCGGAGGCCCGCTACCAGTGGACCACCGAGGCGGACTTCGGCAACGATGTCGAGGAAGACCTGAGCAACACCCGGGTTATGGCGAAGGTGGGCGTGAACTTCTAGTCGACCTCGTCAGAACCATTCGACAAGGCCGAACGCAGAGGGGCCGTCCCGGCAGGGGTGGCCCCTCTTTGCGTGGGGCTCGGCGTGTGGCCGAAATGTAACGGACACGTCCAAGGAAACGCACCGGGGCGAATCGCAATGCCCCGTTCGGAGGGGCTTTCAGGATTCGGGGATGCTGCAGGAGCGGCGGCCGGCGAGGAGGGGCCGGCCGCCCGGAAGATGGTGCGCCCGAGAGGATTCGAACCTCTGACTTCCACCTCCGGAGGGTGGCGCTCTATCCAGCTGAGCTACGGGCGCTGAGAAGTTGCACAGGATAGCGGGCACGGCGGCGTTCGTCCACAGGTGCACAGGGTGGTGCTGGGGCGATGTGTTTTCTCGCGCACCGGTTGCGGCTATACTCCCGCGCTTGAAAGACTT
>JBNJED010000135.1:0-4335 GCA_051745535.1 Pseudomonadota bacterium
CCTCGTGCAGGGCTGCCCGGTTGTCGGCCAGCAGGCCGCGCACAAGCTCCAGGCGCAGGCGGACGTTCTCCCGTGCCGCCGGCCCCGCCTCATCATCCGGCAGGATAGCCGCCATGTCGGCCCTTTCCTCCTGGAGCCGGGAGTCATGCGTGGCCTCCACGCGCTCCAGCTCCACCTCCCGGGCCCGCACGCGGTTGGCGGACCACTCGACCGCCCGCCGCGCCTTCTCCACCTGCTCCTGCCAGTGCTGCTCAGGGGCAAAGTACCGGGCGGCATCGACGGCGCTGACGACCGCGTAGGACGGGATCCCGACGAAGATGACGAGGCCGATGACGGCTTGGACGTTCAGGCGGGGCATGGTCGGAGACTAGCAGCCCCGGGGAGGGGCCGCAAAAGCCGGAATGGGGCCCGTTTAGAAGGTGGAGTAGAACCCCAGGGAGAGGGCCGTGTATTCATACCCGATCCCGTTCTTGGTCCCGTCCAGGTAGGACATCCACTCCACGCCGATCCCGGCCCCGCCACCGAAGTCGGTCTCAATGCCGACCCCGTAGGACATCCCGGAATCGCTCTCGCTGGAGTAGTACCCGGGCGCGCTCACCTCCATCTTGCCCTCGGTGTACCCGATGGCGCCGTAGAGACTCCCGCTGCCCCCGAGCGGGGCGTGCCCCCGGAGGAAGCCGGAGATCGTGCGGTCGACGCTGACGGTGGCGTCCACGCTGCCAACGGTTACCGTGGAGTCCGCCACCCCGAACCCGACGCGCCCCTCGATGGAAAGGTTCTCGTTGACGAACCCGCCCCCACGGATGACGCCGACCCCGGGGTTCGCCGTGGCATCGATCCCATCCTCGGTGTAGGACCCGCGGGCGTACTGGGCGCCGAAGTATCCATCCGCCAGGGCGGCGGCCGGAAGCAGGGCGATGACGGCGGCTGCTGCTCGTAGCATGGTGCTCTCCTTGCGTGTCGGTGCAGGCGCACCGTACCACCGCAGGCGGACGAGCGGGAGGCATGGAAGATGGCCGGTAGAGGGGGAGATAGGGGCCAGAAGGCCCCGATCCATGTTGTCAAAATGCTGTCGAAACGGCGGCAAAACCAGGCCAAATCACGCCAACATTGTCATATCGTGAAAGCGTAAGTGCCTGTTTTTGCTGTAATTGAATGGTGGAGGCGGCGGGAATCGAACCCGCGTCCGCGGACAGTCTACCGTCGGCTCTACATGCTTAGTCCGTCCATTTCATTCGCCGACCGCTACCCGACGGACAGGGAGCACGGCCAACTAGCCCGGTTGGGTTTTAACGGGTCGGCCCCGGACGAGCCTTCCCGCGATCCTGTTCTTGGCGACCCCCGCTACCCGTGTGAACAGGCACACCTCGGGGCGGAGGCTAGCCGACTTTAAGCGGCTAGGGCGTAGTTGTCGTCGTTGGCAACTATCTTTTTTGCAGAGGGATTTACGAGGGACTCTGCATCCTCGGCATGCACCTCGGGCTTCCCATTCCACGTCGAACCCAGGTCGCCCCCTTTGCTACATAGGACAGTATAGGGGCGGGGTGGTTCCCTTCCAAGGGTGATCAGCGATTCTTTTCCTTGAGCAGGCGGGCACGCTCGCGCTCCCAGTCGCGCTCCTTGATGTCGGCGCGCTTGTCGTGCTTCTTCTTGCCCTTGGCCAGGCCGATGTCCAGCTTGGCCTTGCCGCGCTTCCAGTGGAGCTGGAGGGGGACCACGGTGTATCCCTTCTGCTCGGTGGCGCCGATGAGCTTCTTGAGCTCGTCCTTGTGGAGCAGCAGCTTGCGGGTGCGCTGGGGGTCGGCCACGACGTGGGTGGAAGCGGTGGGCAGGGGATTGATGAGTCCGCCCAGCAGGTAGGCCTCGCCGTGGTGGACGAGGACGTAGGCCTCCTGGATCTGGGCGCGCCCGGCCCGCAGCGCCTTGACCTCCCAGCCCTCCAGCGCCAGGCCGGCCTCGAAGGTCTCCTCGATGGTGAAGTCGTGGCGGGCCTTGCGATTGACGGCGATGACATTCTCGCCGAGCTTGCCCTTTTTGGTCCCCTTTGCCATGCGCCCAGTATAACGCCGCCGGCACCCCCGCTGATACCGCCCGACCGGTTGCCGTCTTGAGGGGGTGGGGGCTTTCCACCACAATACCGCCTTGCGGTTCCGGCAGCCCGAGAGGCAGGTATGTCCGCTCAACGCACCTCGTATCACGGCCAGTGGTCCTCGCGCTGGATCTTCATCATGGCCGCCACGGGCTCCGCGGTGGGGCTCGGGAACATCTGGAAGTTCCCCTATATGGCGGGGGAGAACGGGGGCGGTGCCTTCGTCCTGGTCTATCTCGCCTGCATCGCCATCATCGGGCTGCCGGTGATGATCGGCGAGATCCTCATCGGTCGGCGGGGGCGGCAGAGCCCCATCAATACCATGCGGGCCCTGGTGGCCGACGGTGCCCACTGGGCGGGCTGGCGCTTCGTGGGCTGGCTGGGGGTGCTGGCCGGCTTCATCATCCTCTCCTTCTACAGCGTGGTGGCCGGCTGGTCGCTGAGCTACGTGGGCGAGGCCGCCTCCGGCGCCTTCGTCGGCGCCGACTCGGCCACCGTCAAGACCCTGTTCAGCGACCTCAAGGCCGATCCGTGGCGGCTGCTCTTCTGGCACACCCTCTTCATGGCGCTGACCATCGGCGTGGTCGCCCGGGGGGTCCAGAGCGGCCTGGAGCAGGCGGTACGCTATCTCATGCCGGCGCTCTTCCTGCTGCTGGTGGTGCTCACCGGCTACGCCATGCAGAGCAGCGGCTTCGACGAGGGGCTGGCCTTCCTGCTGCGGCCCGATTTCGGGGCGCTCTCCGCCAACGGCATCCTGGCGGCCATGGGGCAGGCCTTCTTTACCCTGAGCCTGGGGATGGGGGCCATCATGGTCTATGGCTCCTACCTGCCGGGGGATGCCTCCATCCCGCGGACGGCCGCCACCATCGCCGTGATGGATACCACCGTCGCCCTGCTGGCCGGTATCGCCATCTTCCCGCTGGTCTTCACCCACGGCCTGAGCCCGGCCAGCGGCCCCGGCCTCATCTTCGAGACCCTGCCCCTGGCCTTCGGTGCCATGCCCGGCGGGGTCTTCTTCGGCACGCTCTTCTTCCTGCTGCTGGTCTTCGCCGCCTGGACCTCGGCCATCTCTCTCATCGAGCCCATGGTCGCCTACCTGGTGGAGAACCGGGACTGGGGCCGGGTGCCGGCGGCCGTAGCCAGTGGCGGGGCGGCCTGGGTCGTGGGGCTCGGGTCGGTGGTCTCCCTGAACGTGGCCTCCGGTTTCGACATCTTCTTCGGGCTGACCTGGTTCGGCTTCGCAGACTACCTCACCGCCAATATCATGCTGCCGCTGGGCGGGCTGCTCATCGCCGTCTTCGCCGGCTGGGTCATGCCGCGGTCGGCCGTCATGGAGGAGGTGGGGCTGACCGGTCTCCTGTTCCGGGTCTGGTACGGCCTGGTCCGTTACATCACGCCGGTGGGGGTGGGGATCATCTTCCTCCACGCCATCGGCCTCATCGGAGGGTAGGATGACCACCATCCATCGTCAGGCGCTGCTCCCCCAGTCCGCGGAACAGGTGTTCCGGCTGGTGGACGACATCCCGCGCTACCCGGAATTCCTGCCCTGGTGCCGCTCGGCCCAGGAGCTGGAGCGCGACGAGGACTCGGTGAAGGCGACCCTGGAGCTGGCCTACGGCTCCATCCACAAGTCCTTTACCACCCGCAATTACAACCACTGGCCCAGCCTCATCGAGGTCCACCTGGTGGACGGCCCCTTCCACCACCTGGAGGGGTTCTGGCGCTTCGAGCCCCTGGGCGAGGATGGCTGCCGGGTCTCCCTGGATCTCACCTTCGAGTTCAGCAGCCGCATCGTCGGCATGGCCATGGGGCCGGTCTTCACCCAGGTGGCCAACAGTCTGGTGGATGCCTTCAGCAAGCGGGCGGAGGCGGTCCATGGCGGATGAGCAGACGACCACGGAGCCGGGCGACCTCATCAAAGTGGAGGTCGCCCACGCCCGACCGGAGAGCCAGGTTCTGCTGAGCCTGGAGGCGGAGGAGGGGATCACGGCCCGGCAGGCGGTGGAGCGCTCGGGGATCCTGGAGAAGTTTCCCGATATCGACGTGATGGGGGAGAACAAGCTGGGTGTGTTCGGCAAGCTGGTCAAGCCGGACCAGCCACTGCGCGACGGCGACCGGGTGGAGGTCTATCGCCCCCTCATCGCAGATCCCAAGGAGGTCCGGCGCCAGCGTGCCAAGGAGAAGAAGGGCAAGGGCGGGGAGGATGCCGCCGCCGACGAGGGCAGCGAGAGCGGCAAGGACAGCGG
>JBNJED010000136.1:0-4245 GCA_051745535.1 Pseudomonadota bacterium
AGCTCCGCCGGCGGCGCCTGGCCCAGGAAGGCCAGCGCCTGCCACAGGGCCTGCGGCCCGGCCGCGCCGCCGATGGGGGTGGCCCCGGTCTGCTTGCTGAGCTTGTCGCCGGTCGCGGTCACCGCGATGGGGAGGTGGAACCAGGCCGGCTCCGGCAGGCCGAGCTGGCGGAAGAGGTGGATCTGGCGGGGTGTGGAGTCCAGGAGATCGCTGCCGCGGACCACCTCGGTGATCCCGGCGGCGGCGTCGTCCACCACCACGGCGAGCTGGTAGGCGAACAGCCCGTCGGCCCGGCGGATGACGAAGTCGCCGACCTCGGCCTCCAGATCCTGTTCGTGCAGGCTCAGTAGGCCGTCGGCAAAGGCGATCCGGGCGCCGCGGGTGTCCAGGCGGACCGAGCGTTCCGGCCGGTCCCCGGTGCCGGCGCGGCACGTGCCTGGGTAGAGGCCGGCGGGCAGGCCGGCGGCCGCCGAGGCGGCGCGGACCTCCGCCCGGGAGCAGGCGCAGGGGTAGGCGAGTCCGGCCGAGCGCAGCTCGTCCAGGGCGTCGGCGTAGGCCTCGAGGCAGTCGCTCTGGTGGACCACCGGCCCGTCCCAGGTGAGGCCGAGCGCCTCCAGATCGCGGCGGATCCCGTCGGCGGCGCCGGGGACGTTGCGCGGGGTGTCGATGTCGTCCATGCGCAGCAGCCACTCGCCCCCGGCGGTGCGGGCGCGCAGGTAGCTGCCGACGGCCGCGACCAGGGATCCGAAGTGCAGCGGCCCGCTGGGCGAGGGGGCAAAACGACCCCGATACAGGTCATCCAGCATGGCGTCATTGTACCGCGCGGCTTCCCCTTCGTGGCGATTCTGTGAAGGTTTCGGTTGCGCCTGTAACGTCGCTTCTGGTATTACATGCCGGCTTTGCAAACTGCGTCCCATCAGGGAGGGGACTCATGCCGGAAACCGAGAAGAAGACCACCGTCGCCGACCACCAGGGGATCGAGCCCTATCAGCCATCGGAAGGCGAGGAGTACATGAATCCGGAGCAGGAAGAACACTTCCGCCGGATCCTGCGCGCCTGGCGCCAGGAGCTCATGGAGGAGGTGGACCGGACCGTCCATCACATGCAGGACGAGGCGGCCAACTTCCCCGACCCCAACGACCGCGCCAGTCAGGAGTCGGAGTTCACCATGGAGCTGCGCACCCGGGACCGGGAGCGCAAGCTGCTCAAGAAGATCGACGAGGCGCTGACCGCCATCGACGAGGGCGAATACGGCTTCTGCGAGGCCTGCGGGGTCGAGATCGGGATCCGCCGGCTGGAGGCGCGGCCCACCGCGACGCTGTGCATCGACTGCAAGACCCTGGACGAGATCCGGGAGCGCCAGCGCGGCTGAGCGCCTGGCGATGACACGATTGCGAAAAAGTGTCCAACGAGGTGTCGTGCACGCTATGCTATCGCCTCCTGTATCAAGGACGCATTGATGGCACGACTCAAGGCGCTACTCTTCGACGTGGACGGGACGCTGGCCGATACCGAACGGGACGGCCACCGGATCGCCTTCAATCGGGCCTTCGCCGACGCGGGGCTCGACTGGCACTGGGATGAGCCCCTCTACGGCGAACTCCTGGCCATTACCGGGGGCAAGGAGCGGATCCGCCACTATCTTGCCCTGCACCGCCCGGACGAGGATCTGCCGGCGGATCTCGACGCCCTCATCGCCGACCTGCACGCGGCCAAGACCCGCCACTACACCGAACTGCTCGCGACCGGCGCCATTCCTTTGCGCCCGGGTGTCGAGCGGCTCCTGCGCGAGGCCCGGGGTGCCGGGCTGCGCCTGGGCATCGCGACGACTACGACCCCCGCCAATGTCACGGCGTTGCTGGAGTCCACCCTGGGGCCGGAGTCGTTGGACTGGTTCGAGGTCATCGCCGCCGGTGACATCGTCCCGGCCAAGAAGCCGGCCCCCGACATCTACCACTACGCCCTGGAGAAGATGGATCTCGCCCCCGAGGAGGCGCTGGCCTTTGAGGATTCGGCCAACGGCGTCCGTTCAGCACGGGAGGCGGGGGTGCCGCCCGTCGTCACGGTCAACGACTATACGCGGGACCACGACTTCACCGGGGCGATAAGCATTCTCGACAGCCTGGGGGAGCCGCATCGCCCCGCCATTACCCTGGCAGGTGCACCGCCCACTGGGGGATTGGTCGATCGCGCTGCCACCGAGGAGCTGCACCGCACCGCGGTCGGGGGTTGAACCATGGCCGCGCAGAGCATCGGCGACATCGCCGGGGAAGTCGAGCGGTACATCAAGGTGCGCGAGGGGGAGGTGCTGGTCGGCGAGGCGCTTCCCTGGGACGTCTTTGACGGCAACAAGAATCTCCTCATGAGCGAGGGGAGTGTCGTCAGCTCCGACAAGCAGCTCGATCGCCTCGTCGCCGATGGCATGTACCGGCGGCTACGATCTACGAGCCGGGAAAGCGTGGCCACCGCTGGCCGGGATCCCATTACCGGGATGGCGAGCAATCCCTTCGGGCGGGTTTCCGAACTGATGCAGCGGCTCCACGGGTTTCTGAATCGGCTGGCCAGTGGTGAGGTTAGCGATGCCGAGGTGCGCGGTCTCCGTCTGGCCGCTGCTTTGCGCGATCTCATTGATCGGGACGCGGACGCCGCCCTCGGCGCCAGCCACCTCGACCGCGACTATCACTACGTCTATACCCACGCCTTCTATTCGGCGTTGCTGGCCGATCTGGTGGGGCTGCGCCTGGGGCTCGACAGCGAACGGCGGGATATCATGGTGGCAGCGGCGCTAACGGCCAATAGCGGTATGCACCGGCTCCAGCAGCAGCTGGTAAGCCAGGCGAAGGCGCTGAGCAACGACCAGCGCCAGGCCATCCACGACCATCCGTTGGCCAGTGCCGAGATCCTCCGGAAATCGGGAGTGACCAGCGATCCGTGGCTGGAGATCGTCCTCCAGCATCACGAACGGCTGGACGGTAAGGGCTATCCACGCGGGATCGGGGGCGATGACTTTCTGCTGGAGGCGCGCATTGTCGCCATCGCCGACCGCTATCACGCCATGGTGTCCGGTCGTGAGTATCGCCAGGGCCTGATGCCGCGCTCGGCCCTGAAAAAGCTCTTCATGGAGGATGGTGGCGCCATCGACAACGAGCTCGCCCAGATCTTCATCAAGGAGCTGGGCTTCTTCCCGCCCGGTTCTTTCGTCACTCTGGCCAGCGGTGAAGCGGCGCTCGTCGTCCGGCGCACCGGGAACGTCTCCAGCCCGGAGGTGGCGGTGTTCCGGGGACCGGATGGTCAGTCCTACATGGAGCCCCTGCACAAGGCCACCGACACCGAGCGCCACGCCATCAAGGGGCTGCAGGGTCCGCCGGAACGGCTGCCCTTCCACCTCGGGCACATCTGGGGCTACGAGTAGGTCGGATCCCGGCGCTGGCGACATGATGCTTCCTTGTCCGGACAAGGTCCGGACGCTAGACTGGAAGGGGTTGGAAAAATATCCGGAGGTGGGTATGGCGACCGCTGAACAGGGTAAAAGCGAACGGATCGACGTCCGGACCAGCGCCGAGGTCAAGGAACTCCTCCGCGAGGCGGCACGAGGGGGGCACAAGAGTGTCAGCGAGTTCCTCCTGGATGCCGGCATCGCGGCGGCCAATCAGGCGCTGGCAGAGCGCCGACACTTCCAGCTATCCGAGGAGCAATGGGAGGCCTTCGAGCAGGCGCTGGACCGGCCCGTTTCGGAGAAACCCGGCCTGCGCCGACTCCTGACTGAGTCCGGGGTTCTCGACTAGGGCCCTGCGGGATGGAGCTGGATGGGGCGGCCCGGCGACTGGCGCGCGATGACAAGGTCGAGGACTTTGATTGTGGCGAGGAAGCGCTGAATGACTATCTACATCGCTTCGCCTGGCAGAATCAGCAGGCCCATGCAGCTACCAGCTATGTGGTGACTCGGGAGAGCAGGGTGGTGGGCTACTACAGCCTGGCTGTCGGTAGCGTAAACCCCGAAGAGGCAACGCCTCGAAGTCGGCAAGGGATGGCTCGCCACCCCGTTCCAGTCATGATCCTGGCCCGGCTGGCGGTGGACCGGTCCTGCCAGGGACAAGGTCTGGGTCGCGCCCTGCTGAAGGATGCGCTCCTGCGCACCCGCCAGGCAGCCGATATCGCCGGGATCCGCTGCCTGGTCGTCCACGCCAAGGGGGATTCGGCCCGAGGGTGGTACGAACAGTTCGATTTCGAGCCCTCCCCGACGGA
>JBNJED010000137.1:0-4240 GCA_051745535.1 Pseudomonadota bacterium
GGGGAGCGGACCGAGATGGCGGCCTACTGGTTCCTGGGCGGCGGGCTCGCCCTGGGGCTGCTCGCCGGCGTGGCGGTGCGCCGTTCGGCGCGCGGGACCACCGGCCGGATCGCGTTCAGCCGGCTCCGGGAGCGCTGGAAGGCGCCGGCGGTGGGTACCCTCACGGCCCTGCACAACCGCGCCTGGTCGCTCACGGTGCCCGCCAGCCTGCTCATCACCCTGGAGGCGCTGCACGCACGCAGCAGCCTCGCCGGCACGCTGGCCGTGGCCGCCCTGCTGCTCTTCGCCACCTACCGGCTGGCCATCGGCCTCTTCCCCGTCATCGGGCGCCCCCTGGACCCGGCCGGCCTGGAGCGGCGGCTGCAGCGCCCCCCCGTCCGCCACCTCTGGCGCGCCGGCCGCGGCCTCCTGGCCCTGACCCTGCTGGGCGGCTTCCTCTTCCGCCTGGAGGACCAGCTCCCCCTGGAGGCGCCGCTGCGTGCGGGCGGGCAGTTCCTCTTCAGCCTGGCCGTGCTCGCCCTCCTCTGGCGGCTGCGCAACCGGCCGGCGTGGTGGCACATCGCCGGGGGCGAGACGGCCTCCCCGGGCCGCCGGCTGCTCCTGGCGACCGCTCGAGGGGCGCTGGCTGTAGCCGCCCTCTTCCCCGCCGTGGCCGCCGGCCTCGGCTACCACGACCTGAGCACCTTCGTCCTCCTGAATCTGCTGCTGACGGTGGTCCTGGCCCTGGCGGTGGGTACCGTGGCCGCCGGCCTGGCCCGCGGCCTGCGCCGGCTGGAGTCCGCCGCCCCGCCGGAGACGCTGGCCGGGGTCGTGAGCGCCCGACACATCAGCCGGACCTCCCACGTGTTGGCTCTGCTGGTCCAGGGCGCAGTGCTACTGGCCGGCTTCGTGGTGGTGCTGGGCCTGTGGGGGGCGCCCCTGGGGGCCATCTGGTCGGGGATCGCCCCGCTGCTGTTCGGCTTCGAGGTGGGCGGCCACCGGATCTCCCTGGTGGCCCTTATCGCCGCGGTGGCGGTCCTTGTGGTCGCCTTCCAGGCCGGCCGCTGGGCACGCCAGCGCCTGCGCGACGGCCTGCTGCCAAGATTCACCGAGGATGCCGGCCTGCGCAACAGCATCGCCTCCCTGGGCTACTACGTCGTCCTGGTCCTGGGGGTACTGCTGGCCATCGCGGTCGCCGGCTTCGACCTCACCAATCTCGCCATCATCGCCGGCGCCCTCTCCGTGGGCATCGGCTTCGGCCTGCAGAACGTGGTGAACAACTTCGTCTCCGGCCTGATCCTGCTCTTCGAACGGCCGATCAAGGTCGGGGATGTCATCGACTACCAGGGGACCTGGGCCACGGTGGAGGAGATCAAGGTCCGCTCCACCCACGTGCGGACCTTCGACCACGCCGACCTCATCGTCCCCAACTCCGAACTGGTCTCGACCACCGTCACCAACTGGAGCCACAGCAGCGACGTGGCGCGGGTGATCATCGACATCGGCGTGGCCTACGGCTCCGACACGGCCCGTGTCCACGAACTCCTGATGCAGGCGGCCACCGAGCACCCCGAGATCGCCAACGACCCGGCCCCGACCGTGCTCTTCCGCAACTTCGGCGACAGCGCCCTGGAATTCCAGCTACGTTGTTTTACTCATCTGGACTACTACCTGGCGGCGCCCTCGGACCTGCGTTTCCGCATCGATGCCCTGTTCCGGGAGCACGGCATCACCATCCCCTTCCCCCAGCGGGACGTCCACCTGTACGAGACCGTCGGGGACGCCGACCCGGCCTAGGACGCCGGCTTCGCACCCCGGTATCCGGCCTCAGCTCTTCTCCGCCAGGGACTCCAGCAGGCTGCGCTGGGCGGCGAAGGGCTCCTCGCCCTCGGCCGGCCGGGCGCGCTGGTAGGTGCCATCGGGCTGGAGGATCCAGGCCTGGGTGTTGTCGGCCAGGTAGGTCTCCAGCTCCGCCGTGACCCGGCGGCGCAGGGCGGGGGTCTCGAAGGGGAAACAGGTCTCCACCCGGCGGAAGAAGTTGCGCTCCATCCAGTCGGCGGAGGAGCCGAAGACCTCGGGATCGCCGCCGTTCTCGAAGTAGTAGACGCGGGTGTGCTCCAGGAAGCGGCCGATGATGGAGCGGACCTCGATATTCTCGGAGACGCCCGCCACCCCCGGCCGCAGGCTGCACATGCCGCGGACCACCAGCCGGATGGCCACCCCGGCCCGAGAGGCGGCGTAGAGCGCCTGAATGATCCGCGGCTCCACCAGGGAGTTCACCTTGGCGACGATGCGCGCCGGCCGGCCGGCGCGGGCGTGCTCCGCCTCGCGCTCGATGCGCTCGAGCAGCGCGGCGTGGAGGGTGAAGGGCGACTGCAGGAGCTTGTTGAGCTGCGGCACCCGACCGAGGCTGGTGAGCTGCAGGAAGAGGTGGTGGACATCCTCGCCGGTGGCGCGGTCGCAGGTAAGCAGGCCGTAGTCGGTATACAGCCGCGCCGTGCGGGCGTGGTAGTTGCCGGTGCCCAGGTGGACGTAGTGGCGCAGCCGATTGTCCTCGCGACGGACCACCAGGATCATCTTGGCGTGGGTCTTGTAGCCCACCACGCCGTAGACCACGTGGGCGCCGGCCTCCTGCAGCCGGTTGGCCAGAGCGATGTTCTCTGCCTCGTCGAAACGGGCGCGCAGCTCCACCACCACGGTGACCTCCTTCCCCGCCCGGGCGGCATCCACCAGGGCATCCACGACGGCGGAGTCGGGGCCGGTGCGGTAGAGGGTCTGCTTGATGGCGAGCACGTGGGGGTCCGCCGCCGCCTGGCGGAGGAAGTCCACCACCGGGGCGAAGGACTCGAAGGGGTGGTGCAGCAGCAGGTCGGCCCGGCGCAGGGCGGCGAAGATGTCCTCGTGCTGGAGCAGATGGCGCGGCTGCGACGGCGTGAAGGGGGCGAACTTGAGCTCCGGCCGGTCCACCAGCTCGTGCATCGCCATGAGCCGGTTGAGGTTCACCGGGCCGTTGACCTGGTAGACGGCGTCCTCGGCCAGGCCGAACTTCTCCCGCAGATAGGCCACCATCTCCGACGGGGCGTTGTCGGCCACCTCCAGGCGGACGGCGTCGCCGTAGCGGCGCGAGGCCAGCTCCCCCTCCACGGCGAGCAGGAGGTCGTCCACCTCCTCGGTATCCACGAAGAGATCGGAGTTGCGGGTAACCCGGAACTGGTAACAGCCGCTCACCTGCATGCCGGGGAAGAGGTCGGCGACGTAGGCGTGGATCACCGAGGAGAGGAAGACGAAGTCGTGGGGGCCGCTGCCGGTGGTCTCCGGCGGCAGCCGGATGAGCCGCGGCAGCGCCCGGGGGGCCTGGACCACCGCCACGCCGGAGCTGCGGCCGAAGGCGTCCTTGCCCTCCAGGGAGACCAGGAAGTTCAGGCTCTTGTTGAGGATCCGCGGGAAGGGGTGGGCCGGGTCCAGTCCCAGGGGGCTGATCACCGGCGCCAGCTCCGACTCGAAGTACTCCCGCAGCCAGCGCTCCTGCTCCGGGCTCCAGTCGCCGCGACGGATGAAGCGGATGGACTCCGCCTCCAGGGCCGGCAGCAGCTCCTCGTTGAGGGTCCGGTACTGCTCGTCCACCAGGTCGTGGGCGGTCTCGGCAATGGCGCGCAGGGCCTCCGCCGGCGCCAGGTTATCGGGCCCGGTGGCCATGGAGCCCAGCTCCGCCTTCTGCACCAGTCCCGCCGCCCGGACCTCGAAGAACTCGTCCAGGTTGGTCGAGGAGATGCAGAGGAACTTCAGCCGCTCCAGCAGCGGGCTCTCCGGGTCGCGCGCCTGCTCCAGCACGCGCCGGTTGAACTCCAGCAGGCTGAGTTCACGGTTGATGTAGAGGTCGGGTTGCCGGAGGTCGGCGTCGTCAGCCATGGATGCGTCCCGGTCGATGGTGGATTCGGATGGTCGGTCAGTGGGCCGCAAGGCGCCGCCGCAGCCAGCGCAGCAGGGATCCGATGAGCGGTAGCCGCTCGTAGATCCCCGCGGCGGGGTCCCAGTAGTCGCGGTGGTCGACGATGCGACCGTCATCTCCCACTACCAGTCGGGAGACACCCTCCACCGCCCAGGGTTCCCTTGCCCGCCCCGGGGTAAAGGTGAAGCCCCAGCGGACGTAGAGCAACGGTGCGGCGCCGACGACCTCGTGGACGGTAAAGCGAGCATCCGGGGCCTGCTCGAACATGTCCTCGAAGATCCGGCGGATGGCGGCCACGCCCTCGACCTCGTT
>JBNJED010000138.1:0-4086 GCA_051745535.1 Pseudomonadota bacterium
AGCTGCATGGCGGCGTCAGAGGAAGGTGACCGGGACCTGGAACATCCGCTCTACCTCGGGGATGTTGCGCTTGTCCACCAGGAAGAGGATGACGTGGTCGCCGGACTCGATGACGGTGTCGTGGTGGGCCACCAGGACCTGCTCCCCGCGCACCATGGCCCCGATGGTGGTCCCCGGCGGCAGTTTGAGCTCGCCCACCTGGCGGCCCACCACCTTGGAGGAGCGCGGGTCGCCGTGGGCCACCGCCTCGATGGCCTCCGCCGCCCCGCGGCGCAGGCTGTGGACCACCACCACGTCGCCGCGGCGGACGTGGGCCAGGAGGCTGCCGATGGTCGCCTGCTGGGGGGAAATGGCGATGTCGATCTCGCCGGACTCCACCAGGTCGACGTAGGAGGCGCGGTTGATGAGGGCCATGACCTTGCGCGCCCCCAGCCGCTTGGCGAGCATCGCCGAGAGGATGTTGGCCTCGTCGTCGTTGGTCAGGGCGCAGAAGACGTCGGTGTACTCGATGTTCTCCTCGAGCAGCAGCTCCTCGTCGGCGGCGTCCCCCAGCAGCACGATGGAGCGGCCCAGCTCCTCGGCCAGCTGGCTGGAGCGGCGGCGGTTGTGGTCGATGAGCTTGACCTGGTAGTTGCCCTCCAGCGCCCCCGCCAGCCGCCGGCCGATGTTGCCGCCGCCGGCGATGACCACCCGCTTGTTGGGCTTGTCCAGCCGGCGCATCTCCCCCATCACCGCGCGGATGTCGCCGCGGGCGGCGATGAAGAAGACCTCGTCGTCGGCCTCGATGACCGTGGTCCCCTCGGGGATGATGGGCTGACCGCGCCGGAAGATGGCGGCCACCCGCGTCTCCACCCCCGGCATGTGCTCCTTCAGGGTGGAGAGCTCGTGGCCCACCAGGGGGCCGCCGTAATAGGCCTTCACCGCCACCAGCTGCACCTTGCCGCCGGCGAAGTCCAGGACCTGCAGCGCGCCGGGGTGCTCGATGAGCCGCTGGACGTACTCGGTGACCAGCTGCTCGGGGCTGATCCGGACGTCGATGGGCAGCGCCTCGTTGCTGAACAGCTGCGGGTGGGCGAGGTACTCCGCCTCGCGCACCCGGCCGATCTTGGTGGGGGTGCGGAAGAGGGTCCAGGCCACCTGGCAGGCGACCATGTTGGTCTCGTCGGAGTTGGTCACGGCGATGATCATGTCGGCATCCTCCGCCCCGGCGCGGCGTAGCACGTCGGGATGGGAGGCGCGGCCGATGATGGTGCGGATGTCCAGCCGGTCCTGGAGCAGGGCCAGCGCCAGGTCGTCGGTATCCACCACGGTGATGTCGTTGGCCTCGGAGGCCAGGTTCTGGGCCAGGGAGGAGCCGACCTGGCCGGCACCCAGGATGAGGATCTTCATGGTGCTCCGCCGCCTGCGAGGGGTGCGCAAATGGTACGCCGGGGGCGGGGGCTTGCAAAGGTCCGCGCGGCCACGGTCAACCGTTGCGCGGATTCTGCAGCCCCAGGGCGCGCAGCTTGCGGTAGAGGTGGGTCCGCTCCAGGCCGGCCACCCGGGCCACCTCCCCCACGCGGCCCTCCTGCTGTGTCAGGTGGTGCTCCAGATAGGCGCGCTCGAAGGCCTCCCGCGCCGCGCGCAGGGGCTGGTCGAAGTCGATGCCGGCGGGCGTGGGCGTCTCGCTGGCCAGGGCGGCCTCCACCTCGGCGGCGGTAACCGGCCCCTCGCCGCCCGCGATGGCCAGGCGCTGGACCAGGTTGCGCAGCTCCCGGAGGTTCCCCGGCCAGGGGTGCTGGCGCAGGCGGTTGAGGGCGGCGACATCGAACTCCCGGAAGGGGAGGCCCTCCGTCGAGGCCATGTGGTCGGCGAAGAAGGCGACGATGTCCGCGAGGTCGTCCAGGCGCTCCCGCAGCGGGGGCAGGTTCAGCGGCAGCTCGGCCAGGCGGTCGAAGAGGTCGCGACGCAGGCCGCCCTCCCTGGCCAGCCGGCCGTCGGTCCGCTGGCTGGCGGCGATGACGCGGACGTTCAGGGGCTGCTCCCCCTGGCCGTCCACCCGCCGGAAGCGGCCGGTCTCCAGGGCCGAGAGGAGCTGGGACTGGGCCTCGGCACCGAGCTCGTCCACGTGGGCCAGGAAGAGGGTGCCGCCGCCGGCCCGCTCCAGCAGGCCGAAGCGGGGGCCGCCCTCGGTCTCCCGGCCGAAGATGGTCTCCGCGGTGGCCGCCTCGCCCACGGTGGCGGCGGAGACCTCCACGAAGGGCCCCGCCGCCCGGGGGCCCTGGCCGTGGATGTAGCGCGCCAGGGTCCGCTTGCCGGTCCCGGGCTCGCCGGTGAGCAGGACCGGGGCCTCCACCGCCGCCGCCCGCCGCGCCTGCTCCCGCAGGGCCTCGCCGGTGGCGCCGCGGCCGGCCGGCTCCTCCAGGGGCTCGCCGTAGCGGCGCAGGCGCTGGTTCTCGTGGCGCAGGCTGGCCGCCTCCAGGGCGCGGCGCACGGTGAGCAGCAGCTTGGCCAGGGAGAGGGGCTTCTCCAGGAAGTCCCAGGCCCCCAGCCGGGTCGCCTCCACCGCCGACTCCACGGTGGCGTGGCCGGAGATCATGATCACCGGCGGCGGCTCCGTCTCCTCGGCCGCCCACTCCCGCAGCAGGGTGATGCCGTCGATATCGGGCATCCAGATATCCAGCAGGACGAGCCCCGGCCGCCGGCGCTGGCGGCTGGCCCGGGCCTCGGCGCCGCTGGCGGCGGTATTCACCTCGAAGCCCTCGTCGGTGAGGATGTCGCGGACGAGTTCGCGGATGTCGGGCTCGTCGTCCACCACCAGGATGTAGGGGGCACTCATGGCTCGCTCTCCTCGTCCTCCTGCGGCGTCCGGCTCATGCCGCCGTCCGCCGGCAGGGTGATGACCACGCAGGCCCCGCCCAGGGGCGAGCCCTCCACGTGGATGCGACCGCCGTTCTCCTCCACCAGTTTCTTGGCGATGGCCAGGCCCAGGCCGGTGCCGCCCTCGCGGCTGGTGTGGTAGGGCTCGAAGACCGCGACCCGCTCCGCCGGCGGGATCCCGGGGCCGCTGTCCTGGATGCGCAATTCCACCTCGCGGCAGCGGTCGCCCTCACCCGGGCAGCGGGTGCTCACCGACAGCCGCCGATGGCCCTGCGCCTGCTCCAGTGCCGTGCGGGCGTTGCCCAGGACGTTGGTGAGGACCCGCCGCAGCCGGTCCGGGTCGGCGTGGATCCGGGGCCGGCCGGGGTCGAGGTTCACCAGCACCTGGATGTCGCCGTCGCGGAAGAGCTCCAGGACCTCGCGGACCAGCTCGTTGAGGTCCAGGGGGCGGGGCGCCAGTGGCGGGGTCCGGGCATAGTCGGCGAAGGCGCGGACCATCTCCTCCAGCCCCTCCACCTGGTGGATGATGGTCCCGGCGGAGCGGTCCACCAGGTCGGCGTGGGGGCCGTCGGTGCATTTCATCCGCAGCCGCTCGGCGGCCAGGCGGATGGGGGTCAGCGGATTCTTGATCTCGTGGGCCAGGCGGCGGGCCACCTCCCCCCAGGCGGCCTCCTTCTGGGCCTGGACCAGGGCGGTGACATCGTCGAAGACCAGGATGTGGCCCGGGGTCTCCGTGGGGGCCGGCAGCCGGCTGCCGTGGAGGGTGAGGATGCGCCGGCCCCGCGGGGTGAAGAGGGTCACGGCATCCGACCACTCCTCCCGGTCCTCGCTGAGCAGCGTGGACAGCCGCTCCGCCAGTGGCTCCAGGTGGGGGTGGCGGCCGGCGATGGCGGTGAGGGTCTGGCCCCGGGCCGGGCGCAGCGCCGCCTCCAGCAGGCCGGCCGCGGCCCGGTTGGCGGTGAGCAGCCGCCCCTCCCGGTCCAGGGTGACGACGCCGGAGGAGAGCCGCCCGAGGATGGCCTCGACGTAGGCGCGCTCGGTCTCCGCTCGCCGCTGGCTGCGCCGGGCGCTGTCCCGGGACTCTGCCACCCGGGTGGTCATCTCGTTGAAGGACTCCACCAGGCCGGCGATCTCGTCGCCGTGGCGCGGGATGGGGAGCTGCTTGGTGTAGTCGCCGGCGGCCACCGCCCGGGTGCCGGTGGCCAGATCCCGGATGGGGGCGACCAG
>JBNJED010000139.1:0-4068 GCA_051745535.1 Pseudomonadota bacterium
GGCCGGCGGGCCAGTCCAGCGGTTCGCCCGGGTGCCAGGGCCGTTCCGGCGGCGGCTCCGGCAGCGGGGGCAGCAGGAAGATGGCGCCGCGGTGGCGGCGGGCCCCGGCGCCGGGCCAGGCCACCTGCGGGTCGGCGTCGGCGCGGGCGGCGGCCACCTCGGTGAGGATGCGGTCGGTACGGTTGGCGTCCGGGACCGGCAGGCCGCGGGCGGTGGCCGCGCGGTGCAGCGCCGCGCCGGCCCGCTCCCGGGGCAGACGCAGCAGATCGGAGACCGCCAGGCCGCCCTCCGGGGTCTCCAGGGCCCGGCGGTCCGCCTCGGCCCGCTCGGCCTCGGCGTCGGCCGCCGCGGCCACCAGGCGGGCGCTGCGGCCCATGGCGCGCAGGGCGCCGGGGCGGCGCTGAGTGAGCCGGGGCAGGATCTCGTGGCGGAGGAAATTGCGCTCCGGGTCCGGGGCGGCGTTGGAGGGGTCCTCCACCCAGGGCAGGCCGGCGGCGACCACCCGCTCCCGGAGCTCGGTGGCGGTGGCCTCCAGCAGCGGCCGGGCGAGCCAGCCGGCCCCCAGGGGGCGCACCGCCGGCATGCCGGCCAGGCCGCGGGCGCCAGCACCGCGCAGGAGCTGGAGCAGGACGGTCTCGGCCTGGTCATCGGCGTGGTGGGCGGTGGCCAGGACCTCGCCGGGGTGCAGGGCGGCGGTCAGGGCATCGTAGCGGGCGCGGCGGGCGGCCTCCTCGGGGCTCTCGCGGCCCCGGGGACGTGCGTCCACGGTGAGCACCTCGCAAGGGACGCCCAGATCGGCGGCTATGCGCCGGCAGTGGTCGGACCAGGCGTCGGCCTCGGGCCGGAGGCCGTGGTGGACGTGCAGCGCCCGCAGGGGCGCCGCCGGGGCTTCCGTGGCCAGGGCGTGGAGGAGCGCGGTGGAGTCGCCGCCGCCGCTGAAGGCGACGGCGATGCCGCGGCCGGCCGGGAGCGCCTGGCGCAGCGGCCGCACCGCCCCCTCAGCCCTCCTGGTAGCGGCCGTAGCCGGCGATGCGCTCCTGGCGCCGGTCGATGAGCTGGTCGAGGTTCATGCCCTGGAGGTGGTCCAGGCTCTCGGTGAGGCTGTCGGCCAGGCGGCGGGCGGCGGCGTCGTAGTCCCGGTGGGCGCCGCCCAGGGGCTCGTCGATGATGCCGTCCACCAGGCCCAGCTCCTTCAAGCGCGGGGCGGTGATACCCAGGGCCTCCGCCGCCTCGCCGGCCTTGTCCTGGCTCTTCCAGAGGATGGAGGCGCAGCCCTCGGGGGAGATCACGGAGTAGGTGGTGTACTGCATCATCTGCACCCGGTCGCCGACGCCGATGGCCAGCGCCCCGCCGGAGCCGCCCTCGCCGATGATGGTGCAGATGATGGGGGTGTTCAGCTCCGCCATGGCCTGGAGGTTGCGGGCGATGGCCTCGCTCTGGCCGCGCTCCTCGGCGTCGATGCCCGGATAGGCGCCGGGGGTGTCGATGAAGGTGAGCACCGGCAGGCGGAAGCGCTCGGCCATCTGCATCAGCCGCAGCGCCTTGCGGTAGCCCTCCGGCCGCGGCATGCCGAAGTTGCGCCGGACCTTGTCCTTGGTGTCCCGCCCCTTCTGCTGGCCGATGACCATCACCGGCCGGCCCTGGAGCCGGCCCAGGCCGCCGACGATGGCGGGGTCGTCGGCGAAGGCGCGGTCGCCGTGGAGCTCCTCGAAGTCGTCGATGATCCGCTCGATGTAGTCCAGCAGGTAGGGGCGCATGGGGTGGCGCGCCAGCTGGGCCACCTGGACCGCGCTGAGGTCGGAGAAGAGCTCCCGGGTCAGCGACTCGCTCTTGGCCTGCAGCCGGGCGATCTCATCGTTGATGTTGACCCCGGTATCGCCGCCCACGTGGCGCAGCTCCTCGATCTTGGCCTCGAGCTCCGCAATGGGCTGTTCGAAATCCAGAAAGTTCAGGTTCATACGGGAAATGCTCGCGCGGGATATTCCGAAGATTCTAGCCCGCCGGCGGTGCGGGTGTCACGGCGGGACTGCCGTATTCCAGGGCAACGGCCTCCTCCCCCGCCAGCCGGCGCAGCCGGTGGAGGCACTCGTCCGCCGGGCGCAGGGACCAGTCGCCGCCGAGGAAGAGCCGCGCCCGGGCCTGGTGGTTGGCGTAGTCCACGGCGACCCGGCAGGGGCCGTCGCCGAAGGTGGTCAGCAGCTCGCGCAGCTCCTCCACCGCCCCCTCGCCGGCGCGCTCGCCGTCCAGGTTGATGACGATGCCGCGCAGAAAGCGGGTCCGCGCCTGCTCGATGTCCATGAGCTCGTCCACGGTGAGCCGCAGGCCGCCGGTGTAGTCGTCCTCCTCCAGGGCGCCGGTGGCCACGACGAGCTGGTCCCGGCCCACGTGGTGGCGGTGCTGCTCCCACGCCTCGGGGAAGACGATGGTCTCCAGCCGGCCGGTGCGGTCGTCCAGGGTGAGGAAGGCCATCTTGCCGGGGCGGTCGGCGTCGGCGTTCTTGGGCCGGCGGGTGGAGAGGCCGATGACCAGTCCGGCCACCACCACCCGCTGGCCGACGCAGCCGCCCAGGTCGGCCAGGCGGGCGGTGGTCAGGGCGTTGAGCTCGGCGTCGTAGCGGTCCACCGGGTGGCCGGTGAGGTAGAGGCCCAGGGTCTCCTTCTCGCCGCGCAGGCGCTCGTCGTCGCTGTAGTCGGCCACCTCGGTGGCCTCGGGGGTGACGGCGGCGGCCGGCTCCAGGCCGAAGAGGTCGTTCTGGCCGGCGGCGGCGTTGCGCGAGGCCTGGTCGGCCAGGGAGAGCGCCTCCGGCAGGGTCGCCATGAGGCTGGCGCGGTTGGGGCCCAGGGCGTCCAGGGCGCCGGCGCGGATGAGCGCCTCGATGGTCCGCCGGTTCACGGCGCGCAGGTCCACCCGCTGACAGAAGTCGAAGAGGTCGGTATAGGGCCCGTTGGCGTCGCGCTCGCCGGTGATGGCGTCGATGGCGGCACGCCCCACCCCCTTCACCGCCCCCAGGCCGTAGAGGATGGTGTGGCGGTCGCTGGCGGTGAAGCGGTAGTGGCAGGCGTTGACGTCGGGCCGCTCCACCGCCAGGCCGATGGAGCGCGCCTCCTCGATGAAGGGGACCACCTTGTCGGTGTTGTCCATGTCCGAGGACATCACCGCCGCCATGAAGGCCGCCGGGTAGTGGGCCTTGAGCCAGGCGGTCTGGTAGGAGAGCAGGGCGTAGGCGGCGGAGTGGGACTTGTTGAAGCCGTAGCCGGCGAACTTCTCCATGAGGTCGAAGATGCCGGTGGCGTGGGCCTCGCTCATGCCGCGGGCGGTGGCGCCCTCCAGGAAGATCTGGCGCTGCTTGGCCATCTCCTCCGGCTTCTTCTTGCCCATGGCGCGGCGCAGCAGGTCGGCCGCCCCCAGGGAGTAGCCGCCCAGCTCCTGGGCGATCTGCATCACCTGCTCCTGGTAGAGGATGACGCCGTAGGTGGGCCCGAGGATGGGCTCCAGGGCGTCGTGGTGCAGCTCCCGGGTGGGATAGGCGACGGCCGCCTCGCCGTGCTTGCGGTTGATGAAGTCGTCCACCATCCCCGACTGCAGGGGGCCGGGGCGGTAGAGGGCCACCAGGGCGATGACGTCCTCGAAGCTGTCCGGCCGCAGGCGGCGGATGAGGTCCTTCATGCCGCGGGATTCCAGCTGGAAGACGGCGGTGGTCCGGCACGCCTTGAGCAGGTCGAAGGCGCCCTTGTCGTCCAGCGGGATGTGGGCGATGTCCACCGGCTCCTCGCCGGCCTCGGTGCGCTGGGCGTTCACCGTCTCCATGGCCCAGTCGATGATGGTGAGCGTGCGCAGGCCGAGGAAGTCGAACTTCACCAGGCCCACCGCCTCCACGTCGTCCTTGTCGAACTGGGTCACCGGGGAGTCGGCGTCCTCTTCCTGGTAGAGGGGGGTGAAGTCGGTGAGGTCGGTGGGGGCGATGACCACGCCGCCGGCGTGCTTGCCGGCGTTGCGGGTGAGCCCCTCCAGGGAGCGCGCCAGGTCGATGACCGCGCGGACCTCGTCGTCGTTGTCGTAGCGCTCCTT
>JBNJED010000140.1:0-4029 GCA_051745535.1 Pseudomonadota bacterium
CCCCGGTTGCCCATGCTGTCGCCGTGGGCCATGTGGCCGTCGAGCATGTAGGTGAAGGTGATGAAGCCCCGATGGGGATGGTCCGGGAAGCCGGCGCCGTAGTCCTCGGGGTCATCGCTCTCGAAGCGGTCCAGCATCAGGAAGGGATCCAGGTTCCGGCACTCGGGGGTGCCCAGCGTCCGGTGCACCCGGACGCCGGCCCCCTCCTGCAGGGACCGGGCCGCTACCTGGCGGACGACCGGTCGTTGGTTCATGGCGCCTCCTACTGGCGGATCCCCTCGATGGCGAGCTCCAGCTCCGCGGTGCGGGAGTCCGGGCCGAGGTCGTAGTCGATGTTGAAGTCCTTGAGCCGGATCTCGGTGGTGCCCTGGAAGCCGCGGCGGTAGCCGTCCCACGGGTCCTCGCCGTGGCCCACCTCTTCGGCCTCGATCTCGACCTCCTTGGTGACGCCCTTGAGGGTGAGGTCGCCGACGATGGTGAACTCCTCGTCGCCGTCATCCATACCGCGGATGTCGGTGCTGACGAAGCGCGCCTCGGGGTACTCGTCCACGTGGAAGAACTCGTCGCCGCGCAGGTGCTTGTCGCGCTCGGCGTGGTTGGAGTCGATGGAGGCGGTGTCGATGTTCACCTCGATGGAGGAGTTGTCCGGGTTCTCGGTGTCGTAGGTGAACTTGCCGCCGAAATCGTTGAACCGGCCGTAGAGCCAGCTGTAGCCCAGATGCTGGATCCGCCACTGGATGAAGGCGTGCTGGCCGTCGGTGTCGAGGACGTACTGCTCCTTCTCGGCCAGGGCCGTGGCGGGTGTCAGCGCCAGGGTGCCGAGGACGGCGGTGGCCAGGGTGGTGCCCAGCAGGGTGGTCCGGGTGTGCTTGGTGGTCATGGTGGTGCTCCTTGTCGTCGTCATGGTGCCGGGCCGGGCCCGGCATTGGTTGCCTGGTTGGTCGGGCTCGGTGGTTCAGGGGCCGGGGCGGAGCATCCGCCGCAGGGTCCCGTCGCGGTTGATGGCGGCGTGCTTCAACGCCGCCAGGGCATGAATGGAGGCCAGGCCGACGATGGTCCAGGCCAGGATCTCGTGGATATCCCCGGCGATGTCCTCCTGCCCCTTGCCGGTGAGCGTGGCGGGGACGGAGAAGAGGCCGAAGACGTCGATGTCGCTGCCGTCGGCGGTGGAGATGAGGTAGCCGGCGACCATGGCGGCGAAGATCAGCAGATAGAGGCCGAGATGGGCCGCCTCCGCCGCCCGCCGCTCCCAGCGGTGGCCGTGCGGAGTCGGGTGCGGATTGGTCAGCCGCCAGATGAGCCGGCCGAGCATGACCCCGAACAGCAGCACGCCGAAGGCCTTGTGCCACCCCAGGCTGGTCTTGTACCAGGGGTCGTAGTAGGTGAGCTCCACCATCCACAGCCCCAGGGCAAAGAGGCCGATGACCCCCGCCGCTACGACCCAGTGGAAGGTGATGGCCACCAGGCCGTAGGAGTCCCTGCCATTGCGCCACTGCATGTCCGCTCGCTCCTTTCCTGCTTCTTGCCCGCCGTTTCGGATTGGGGCCGGTGCGCCATCCGGAACGACGGGGCTGCCGATGGGTGAAGGATGGTAGTTGCCAGGAGAGAAATAAAGGCACACGATGCGAAAAGGGTGTTGATAATTTCGCAACAGTGGAGGCCCGCGTGAGCGACCGGCTGGAGGAGATGGCGACCTTCGTGCGCGTGGTGGAGGCGGGCAGCCTCACCGGGGCGGCGCGACGGCTGGAGGTGGCGAAGTCGGCGGTGAGCCGGCGGCTGGCGGAGCTGGAGGGGCGGCTGGGGGTACAGCTGCTGCGGCGGACCACGCGGACCCTGCACCTCACCGATGCCGGGCGCGCCTTCTACCAGCGCTGCGTGCGCATCCTCGCCGACGTGGACGAGGCGGAGCTGGCGGTCTCCGACGTCCACGGCCGGCTGGCCGGCCAGCTCCGGGTGGCCGCGCCGCTCTCCTTCGGGATCGCCCATCTGCAGCCGGCGGTGGACGCCTTCATGGCCGAGCATCCGGATGTCCGCTTCGACCTGGATCTCGACGACCGCCAGGTGGACCTGATGGCGGAGAACTTCGACCTGGGGATCCGCATCGCGCCGCTGGCCGACTCCAGCCTGGTGGCTCGCCGGCTGGCCACGGTGGACCACGTGGTCTGCGCCAGCCCCGACTATCTGGCCCGCCACGGGGCCCCGCAGACGCCGGCGGAGCTGGCCGACCACGACTGCCTCACCTACGCCAATGCCCCGGCCAGCGATACCTGGTCGTGCATCGATGCCCAGGGCCGGGAGCAACGGGTGGCGGTCCGCTCCCGGCTGCGCGCCAACAACGGCGATCTGCTGCGGGAGGTGGCCCTGGCCGGGCGCGGGATCGTCTTCCAGCCGCGCTTCATCGTCCACCGGGCGCTGGCGGCGGGAACCCTGGTGCCGGTGCTCACCGACTGCGACTGGTCGCGGGTGGATGCCTGGGCGCTCTATCCGCAGACGCGCCATCTCTCCGCGCGGGTGCGGGCCTTCGTGGATTTCCTGGTGGACTGGTTCGCGGTGCCGCCGTGGGAGGCGTAGTTCGGGGTGGGGCGTGGCCCCGCCGGGGAGGCGGGGCCGGGGGCGGGCCGGCTCAGTCGGTGACGGTCTCGCGGTCGTCCGCCTCCCAGTTCTCGTAGCCGCCGGCGAGGTTGTAGACCTCCTTGAAGCCCATCTCGTTGAGGGTCTTCACCGCCAGCGCACTACGGCCGCCGGTGGCGCAGTAGGCGATGATGGGCCGCTCGTAGGCGGTGGACAGCGTCGGGTTGGGCTTCTTGTAGTCCGGGTCGGCCGCCGGCTCGAGCACCCCGCGCGGGACGCTCAGGGCGTCGCGCAGGTGGCCGGCCTCGTACTCGCCGGGCTCGCGGACGTCGAGGATGAGCAGGTCGGGCTTCTCGCTGCGCAGGCGGTCGACGTCGTCGGCATTGACCTCCTCGATCTGGCTGCGCGCCTCGGAGACGAAGTCCTTGAGCTTCTTGGCCATGGGTCGGGCTCCTTGTTACGGGATGGGTTGCAAATACACACCCCATCCTACCATGCAGCCCGGCCCCGGGAAGTCACGTGCCTGCCGCGGGAATGGCCTCAGTGGAGCTGGTCGGATCGCTCGAGCAGCATGATGTACTGGGCGTGGAGGCCCGGCATGCTGCGCCGCCCCTCCACCAGTCGCAGCCCTGCCCGGCCGAGCATCCACTGCAGGCCCGCCTCGTCGTGGCGAGAGAGCCGCTTGAGGCCGCGGCTGCGGTGCAGGACCGAATGGATGGGCGAGGCGAGGTAGGTGGTGACGATGGCCCAGCGGCGGGTGACCCGGCCGATCTCGTTCATCACCCCCTGGCGCAGGGCCGGGTCGTGGAGGTGCTGGAAGAGCCGGATGCAGGTGACGCCGTCGAAGCTGCCATCGGCGAAGGGCAGGGCGTCGCCGTTGAGGCGGACCAGCGGCTGCTCCTCGCCCCAGGTCTCGGTGCAGAGGTCGAGCATGGGCTGCTTGCGATCCCCGCCCACCACGTTGCAGCCGCGCTGGCGCAGGTCGTCCACGAAGCGGCCGTAGCCGATGGGCATGTCCAGGACGGTGTCGCCCTCCCGGCAGACCTGGTCGAGGTAGCCGTTGATGATCCGGGCCTCCAGCCCGTGGACGATGCGCTGATCCAGGCCGCGGTAGCGGCGCTCACGGTACTTGCGGACGTGGCTGGTCGCCGGATCGGCCTGCTCGGTCGTTGCAGACATGATTCCTCCCCCCTTTCTTGTTGTGGTTTCGCGGCGATGCCGAAAAGCCTTTCAGGGGAAGGGTGTATATCACGGCAAGGAAATCCTGACTATATTTTGGTCAGCGATATGTGATTGTGTGCACAGAGTTTTCACGACCGACCGGTCAGTCGGTAAGGGCCTGCTCGAAGGCGCCGAAGTCGTCGGTGGGGGCGTGGCACTCGTGGCCGCGGCAGACCCAGGCGGTCACCGGCCCCCGGGCGTGGCGGGCGGCCAGGGCCTCGGGGAGGTCGGCGGCGT
>JBNJED010000141.1:0-4001 GCA_051745535.1 Pseudomonadota bacterium
GTGGCCCCGGGTGAGCTCCTTGAGCCGCTCGTAGGGCTGGTCCACGCCGTAGCGGCGCATCACCGTCTGGATGGCCTCGGCCAGGACCTCCCAGCTGCCGTCCAGGTCCTCGGCCAGCCGCTCGGGGTTCGCCTCCAGCTTGCCCAGCCCCTTGAGGGCGGAGCGGTAGGCGATGACCGAGTGGGCCACGCCCGTGCCCAGGTTGCGCAGGGCGGTGGAGTCGGTGAGGTCGCGCTGGAAGCGGGAGACGGGCAGCTTGCGCGCCAGGTGGCCGAAGATGGCGTCGGCCATGCCGAGGTTGCCCTCGGCGTTCTCGAAGTCGATGGGGTTCACCTTGTGCGGCATGGTGGACGAGCCCACCTCGCCGGCCACGGTGCGCTGCCGGAAGTAGCCCCAGGAGATGTAGCCCCAGATATCCCGGCAGAGGTCGGTGAGGACGGTGTTGAACCGGGTGGTGGCGTCGAACAGCTCGGCGATCCAGTCGTGGGGCTCGATCTGGGTGGTGTAGGGGTTCCAGTCCAGCCCCAGGTCGCGGACGAAGCTGCGCGCCAGGCCCGGCCAGTCCACCTCGGGATAGGCGGCGTAGTGGGCGTTGTAGTTGCCCACGGCGCCGTTGATCTTGCCCAGGATGGGGACCATGACCACCTGTTCGCGCTGCCGGCGCAGGCGGAAGGCGACGTTGGCCATCTCCTTGCCCAGGGTGGTGGGGGAGGCCGGCTGGCCGTGGGTGCGCGCGAGCATGGGGACGGTGGCCAGCTCGTCGGCGAGCTGGCTGACCCGGTCGATGACCTCGTCCATGGCCGGTAGCAGGGCCTGGGTCCGCGCCTCGCGCAGCATCAGCGCCCAGGCGAGGTTGTTGATGTCCTCGGAGGTGCAGGCGAAGTGGATGAACTCGCTCACCGCCTCCAGCTCGGCGTTGCCGGCGATGCGCTCCTTGAGGAAGTACTCCACCGCCTTGACGTCGTGGTTGGTGGTCGCCTCGATGGCCTTGACCCGCTCGGCGGCCGCCTCGTCGAAGCCGTCAACGATGGCATCCAGCACCCCGCGCGCCTCGTCGGAGAAGGCGGGCACCTCGGGGATCTCGGAGCGGTCGGCGAGCATCTGGAGCCAGCGGACCTCCACCACGACGCGGTGGCGGATGAGGCCGTACTCGCTGAAGACCGGCCGCAGGTCCTCCGTCCGGCCGCCGTAGCGGCCGTCGATGGGGGAGATGGCGGTGAGGTTGGAGAGTTCCATGTCGCCTCCTCAGGCGGCCAGCTGGCGCAGGACGTAGGGGAGGATCCCGCCGTGGCGGTAGTATTCCACCTCCTGCGGGGTGTCGATGCGGACCCGGGCGGTGAAGCTCGTCTCGCGGCCGTCACCGGCGGTGGCGGTAACGGCCACCTCGCCGGCGGAGCCGTCTCCCAGGCCGGTGATGGTGAAGGTCTCGGTGCCGTCCAGGCCCAGGGAATCGGCGGTGTCGCCGTCGCGGAACTGCAGCGGCAGGATCCCCATGCCCACCAGGTTGGAGCGGTGGATGCGCTCGTAGCTCTCGGCGATGACGGCGCGCACCCCCAGCAGGCGCGGCCCCTTGGCCGCCCAGTCGCGGGAGGAGCCGGAGCCGTACTCCTTGCCGGCCAGGACCACCAGCGGGGTGCCCGTCTCGGCGTAACGCATGGCGGCGTCGTAGATGGGCATGACCTCGCCGCTGGGCTGGTGGGCGGTCCAGCCGCCCTCGGTCTTCGGCGCCAGCCGGTTGCGGAAGCGCGGATTGGCGAAGGTCCCGCGCATCATTACCTCGTGGTTGCCGCGCCGGGCGCCGTAGGAGTTGAAGTCCGCCGGCTCCACGCCGTTCTGCTGCAGGTAGTGGCCGGCGGGGCTGTCGGCGGCGATGGCCCCGGCCGGGGAGATGTGGTCGGTGGTCACCGAGTCGCCCACCACCGCCAGGGCCCGGGCGCCGGTGATGTCGCCCACCGGCTCCGGTTCCGGCCGGATCCCCTCGAAGAAGGGTGGCCGGCGGATGTAGGTGGAGTCGCCGGCCCACTCGTAGAGGCGGCCGCCGGGGGCGGTGAGGGCCTCCCACCGCTCGCCGCCGGCGAAGACGTCGGCGTAGGCGGCGGTGAAGGCGTCGGCGCGGACGTGGTCGCGGACCAGCGCCTGGATCTCCGCCTGCCCCGGCCAGAGATCCCGCAGATAGACCGGCTGGCCATCGGTGTCGGTGCCCAGCGGGTCGTTGTAGGGGTCGATGTCCATGCGGCCGGCCAGGGCGTAGGCGACCACCAGCGGCGGCGAGGCGAGGTAGTTCATCCGCACCTCGGAGTGGATGCGGCCCTCGAAGTTGCGGTTGCCCGAGAGGATGGAGCAGACCACCAGGTCGTCCTCGCGGATGGCGTGGCTGATGGACTCGTCCAGCGGGCCGGAGTTGCCGATGCAGGTGGTGCAGCCGTAGCCCACCACGTCGAAGCCCAGCCCCTCAAGATCGTCCAGCAGGCCGGCGTGCTCCAGGTAGTCGGTGACCACGCGGGAGCCCGGGCCCAGGGAGGTCTTCACCCACGGCTTGACCTGCAGGCCGCGCTCCCGCGCCTTCCTGGCCAGCAGGCCGGCGCCGAGCATCACCGAGGGGTTGGAGGTGTTGGTGCAGGAGGTGATGGCGGCGATGACCACCATGCCGTCATCCAGGTAGAAGCTCTCGCCGTTGCGCTCCACCCGGACCTTGCCGCGGTGGTCCCCCTGGTGCTCCACGCCGGGGGCGGTGTGGCCGCCCTCGGCGGCGAAGCGCTCGGTCTCGCCATCCTCGCGCGGGACCATGCCGCGCTCGGAGAGGATGCCGTCCAGCGCCTCGCGGATGGGGCGGCGTGCCTGGGACAGGGCGATCCGGTCCTGGGGGCGGCGGGGGCCGGCGAGGCTGGGCTCGATGGTGGCCAGGTCCAGCTCCACGACGCTGGTGTAGGCGGCCTCGGGGGCGCCGGTCTCGCGGAAGAGCCCCTGGGCGCGGGCGTAGGCCTCCACGCGCTCCACCTGGTCCTCGCTGCGGCCGGTGAGGCGCAGGTAGTCCAGGGTGGCGGTGTCCACCGGGAAGATCCCGCAGGTGGCGCCGTATTCGGGGGCCATGTTGGCGATGGTGGCGCGGTCGGCGATGGGTAGCTCGTCCAGGCCGTCGCCGAAGAACTCCACGAACTTGCCCACCACGCCGTGGGCGCGCAGCTGCTCGACGATGGTCAGGACCAGGTCGGTGGCCGTGGCCCCCTCGGGGAGGCGGCCGGTGAGGCGGAAGCCCACCACCTGCGGGACCAGCATGGAGATGGGCTGGCCGAGCATGGCCGCCTCCGCCTCGATGCCGCCCACGCCCCAGCCCAGGACGCCCAGGCCGTTGATCATGGGGGTGTGGGAGTCGGTCCCCACCAGGGTGTCCGGCCAGGCCCACTGGGCGCCGTCCGGGCCCTCGGCGCCGAAGACCACGCGGCCCAGGTGCTCCAGGTTGATCTGGTGGACGATGCCCTTGCCCGGCGGCACCGCCTTGAAGTTGGCGAAGGCGCCCTGGCCCCACTTGAGGAAGGTGTAGCGCTCGCGGTTGCGCTGATACTCCAGCGCCTCGTTGAGGCCGTAGGCCTCGCCGTTGCCGTAGTGGTCCACCTGGACCGAGTGGTCGATGACCAGCTCCGCCGGCTGCAGCGGGTTGATGTGCTCCGGGTCGCCGCCGAGTTCGGCCATGGCATCCCGCATGGCGGCCAGGTCCACCACCGCCGGGACGCCGGTGAAGTCCTGCATGAGCACGCGCGCGGGGCGGAAGGCGATCTCGTGGGCCGGCTCGGCCTGCGGGTCCCAGTTGGCGAGCCGCTGGATGTCCTCCGCGGTGACGGTACGGCCGTCCTCGTGGCGGAGCAGGTTCTCCAGGAGGATCTTCAGGGAGTAGGGCAGGCGCTCGCTGCCGGGCACGGCGTCCAGGCGGACATAGCGGTACCGGTTGCCACCCGCTTCGAGCTCGGCGCGGGCCTGGAAGCTGTCGGTCATGGGGCCTCCTC
>JBNJED010000142.1:0-3964 GCA_051745535.1 Pseudomonadota bacterium
AGAATACCGGGCTTCGGAAACGGCCCGAGGGCACCCATGCACCTCCACGAATACCAGGCCAAACACCTGCTCGCCGACCACGGCATCCCGGTCCCCGCGGGGCTGGTGGCCGCCTCCACCACGGAGGCCGCCGATGCCGCCCGCGACCTGGAAGGGAGCGCGTGGATGGTTAAGGCACAGGTCCACGCCGGCGGGCGCGGCCAGGCCGGCGGCGTCCGCCGGGTGGAGAGCGCCAAGGAGGCGGCCGCTGCCGCCGGCGAGCTCCTCGGCAGCCGACTGGTCACCGCCCAGACCGGCCCCGAGGGGCTGCCGGTGGGGCGGGTGCTGGTGGAGGCCACCTCCACCGTGGAGCAGGAGCTCTACCTCGCCGTGCTGGTGGACCGGGAGGCGGAACGGATCGCCTTCATCGCCTCCGCCACCGGCGGCATGGATATCGAGGCGGTGGCCGCCGAGGACCCCTCGCGGATCCACACCGTCCACATCGACCCGGCCACCGGCCTCATGCCCCACCACGCCCGGGAGCTGGGCTTCGCCCTGGGACTGGAAGAGGCGCCGCGGGGCGATCTGGCCTCGGTGATGAGCGGCCTCTACGAGGTCTTCACCACCGCCGACTGCTCCCTGGTGGAGATCAATCCCCTGGGCGTGACCCCGGCCGGTGAACTACTGGCCATGGACGCCAAGGTGGAGCTGGAGGGCAACGCCGCCTACCGCCACCCGGAGCGCCACGGCCTGGACGATCCCGATCAGGGCGATCCGCGG
Source organism: Pseudomonadota bacterium (assembly GCA_051745535.1). Classification (GTDB taxonomy): domain Bacteria; phylum Pseudomonadota; class Gammaproteobacteria; order Thiohalospirales; family Thiohalospiraceae; genus Thiohalospira. Next base: position 760 of record JBNJED010000142.1, read on the forward strand.
GAGGCGCGCGCCCGGGAGTTTGGCCTCAACTATGTCGCCCTGGACGGGACCATCGGCTGCATGGTCAACGGCGCCGGCCTGGCCATGGCGACCATGGATCTCATCAAGCTCCACGGCGGCGAGCCGGCCAACTTCCTGGACGTGGGCGGCGGCACTACCGCCGAGCGGGTGGCGGAGGCCTTCAAGCTCATCCGTACCGATGATTCGGTGCGCGCCATCCTGGTGAACATCTTCGGCGGCATCGTCCGCTGCGACCTCATCGCCGAGGGGATCCTGGCGGCGGTGGAGGAGGCCGGCGTGGACGTACCCATCGTGGTCCGCCTGGAGGGGACCAACGCCGAGGCCGGTCGCCGGCTGCTGGCGGCCAGCGGCGTGGAGCTCATCACCGCCGCCGGGCTGGACGAGGCGGCCGCGCGCGTCGTGGCCGCGGGGAGGGGCGACTGATGGCGATCCTCGTGGATGCCGACACCCGGGTCATCTGTCAGGGCTTCACCGGCCGGCAGGGGACCTTCCACTCCGAGCAGGCCATCGCCTACGGCACCAACCTGGTGGGTGGCGTCACCCCCGGCAAGGGGGGACAGACCCACCTGGACCGGCCGGTCTTCGACACCGTGGGCCAGGCCGTGGCCGCCACCGGCGCCGATGCCACCATGATCTACGTCCCCGCGCCCGGGGCGGCCGACGCCATCATCGAGGCGGCGGATGCCGGGATCCGGACCATCGTCTGCATCACCGAGGGGCTCCCGGTCCAGGACATGGTCCGGGTCAAGGCGGCCCTGCGCGGCAGCGGCTCGGTCCTCATCGGCCCCAACTGCCCCGGCGTCATCACCCCCGGCGCCTGCAAGATCGGGATCATGCCCGGTTCCATCCACACCCCGGGGCGGGTCGGTATCGTCTCCCGCTCCGGGACCCTCACCTACGAGGCGGTGGCCCAGACCACCGAGGCGGGGCTGGGGCAGAGCACCTGCATCGGCATCGGCGGCGATCCGGTCCACGGCCTGGACTTCGTCGACTGCCTCGCCCGCTTCGAGGCCGACCCGGAGACCGACGGCATCGTCCTGGTGGGCGAGATCGGCGGTGGCGCCGAGGAGGCCGCCGCGGCCTATATCCGTGACCACGTCACCAAGCCGGTGGTCGCCTACATCGCCGGGGTCACCGCGCCGCCGGGCAAGCGCATGGGCCATGCCGGCGCCATCGTCGCCGGCGGCCAGGGGCGGGCCGAGGACAAGTTCACCGCTCTGGAGGCCGCCGGCGTCCGGGTGACCCGCTCCCCGGCGGCCATTGGCGAGACCATGCAGGCGGCGCTGGCCGGGAGCGGGGCATGAGCGATGGCCTGACCGTCGCCATCGCCCAGCTCGATCCCCTGGTGGGGGATGTCGCCGGCAATGCCGAGGCAGTTATCGCCGCCGCGGCCCGGGCGCGCGAGGAGCTGAACGCGGATCTGCTGCTCTGCCCCGAGCTGGTCCTCTCCGGCTACCCCCCCGACGACCTCCTGCTCCACCCGGAGCTGGAGCGCCAGTGCCGCGCCGCCGTGGAGCGCATCGCCGCGGCGGCCGAGATCGACATCGTCCTCGGGACCCCCTGGCGGGACGAGCGGGGGCTGCACAACGCCGCCCTCCATCTGCAGGACGGCGGCGTGGCGGCCCTGTACGCCAAGCGCGAGCTGCCCAACTACAGCGTCTTCGACGAGAAGCGCTACTTCCGCCCGGGGGAGGGGCCCTGCGTGGTGGAGGTGGCCGGCTGCCGGCTGGGCCTGGTGGTCTGCGAGGATGTCTGGGTCCCCGGCCCGGTGGAATCGGCCGCCGAGGCCGGCGCGGAGGCGGTGCTGGTCCTCAACGCCTCGCCCTTCCACGCCGAACGCGGCGCCGAGCGCGAGGCCAGCGTCGGCGAGCGGGCCGCCATCGCCGGCGTGCCGCTGCTCTACGCCAACCTGGTGGGCGGGCAGGACGAGCTGGTCTTCGACGGCGCCTCCTTCGCCGTGGATGGCGCCGGCCGGGTCACCCAGCGCGCCCCCGCCTTCGAGAACGGCCTCCACCGGGTCCGGCTGGCGCGCACCGACGAGGGCCTGCAGCCGGCGTCGGGTCCCGCCTCGGCGCCGGCTACCGGCGAGTCGGCTATCTACCACGCCCTGGTCCTGGGGGTGACCGACTACATCGCCAAGAACGGCTTCCCCGGCGCGGTGGTGGGCCTCTCCGGCGGCATCGACTCCGCCCTGACCCTGGCGGTGGCGGTGGATGCCCTGGGTCCGGATCGGGTGACGGCGGTGATGATGCCCTCGCCCTATACCCGCCCCATGAGCCTGGAGGATGCCGCCGCCGAGGCCGAGAGCCTGGGCGTCGAGTACCACACCCTCCCCATCGAGGGGATCCAGGGCGCCTTCCTGGAGACCCTGGCCGGCCCCTTCGCCGGGACCGAGCCGGGGGTGACCGAGGAGAACATCCAGGCGCGGATCCGCGGGACGCTGCTCATGGCGCTGTCCAACAAGACCGGCCGCATGGTCCTGACCACCGGCAACAAGAGCGAGATGGCGGTGGGCTACGCCACCCTCTACGGCGACATGGCCGGCGGCCTGGCGGTGCTCAAGGACGTCCCCAAGACCACCGTCTACGCCCTGGCCGATTACCGCAACGGGCTCGGCCAGGTCATCCCGCAGCGGGTCCTGGACCGGCCGCCCTCCGCCGAGCTGGCGCCGGACCAGGAGGACAGCGACTCCCTGCCCCCCTATCCCGAGCTGGACGCCATCCTCGCCCTCTACGTGGAGGCCGACGAGCCGGTGGCGACCATCATCGAGCGGGGCTACGATGCGGCCACGGTCCATCGCGTGGCGCGGCTGGTGGATCGCAACGAGTACAAGCGGCGGCAGGCGCCGCCGGGGATCCGGGTGAGCCGGCGCGCCTTCGGCCGCGACCGGCGCTACCCCATCACCTCCGGCTTTCGCCACGATGCCCCGGAGGCATGACCGGGAGGAGCGTTCCATGAAGAAGATCGAGGCCATCATCAAGCCCTTCAAGCTCGACGACGTGCGCGAGGCGCTCTCGGATGTGGGCGTGGCCGGCATGACCGCCACCGAGGTGAAGGGGTTCGGCCGGCAGAAGGGCCATACCGAGCTCTACCGCGGCGCCGAGTACGTGGTGGACTTCCTGCCCAAGGTGAAGATCGACGTGGTCGTCGACGACGACCAGGTGGACACCTGCCTGGAGGCCAT
>JBNJED010000143.1:0-3930 GCA_051745535.1 Pseudomonadota bacterium
AGCAGCACCCGCTCGATGCCCCGGTCCTTGGCCTTGTTGATGAACTGCTTCTGCCAGCCGTCGCCCAGGAGGTGGTTGGCCATCTCCACGACGATGTAGTCGGTCTCCACGCCGGTGTCGTCGGCGTAGCGGGAGAGGCCCTGCTGGCAGGCCGGGCAGGAGGTGAGCATCTTCACCTGGTTGTCCTGCGCCTTCTCCTCGCCGGTGTAGTACTGCACGCCGCCGCGGATCTCCTCCTCCTTGCGGTAGCGCAGCTGGGTGGCGATGTCCGGCCGGGAGACGGCCAGGGTGCCGGCCTCGCCGCAGCAGCGGTCGGAGAGCTGGACCTCCTGGCCCATGAGCTTCTGCGCCGTGTCGGTAGGGCTGTAGGTCTTCATGGGGGTGTGGCAGGGGTCGTGGTAGAGGTACTGGACCCCCTCCACGCCCTCGACGTTCATCCCCTTCTCCAGCAGGTACTCGTGGATGTCCAGCAGGCGGCAGCCCGGGAAGATCTTCTGGAACTGGTACTTCTCCAGCTGATCCATGCAGGTGCCGCAGGAGACGATGACCGTCTTGATGTCCAGGTAGTTCAGGGTGTTGGCCACCCGGTGGAAGAGCACCTGGTTGTTCACCGAGATGGCGTGGCCGGTCTTGTCGTCCCCGGTGGAGCTCTGGGGATAGCCGCAGCAGAGGTAGCCCGGCGGCAGCACGGTCTTGGCCCCGGCCTCCCAGAGCATGGCGATGGTGGCCAGGCCGATCTGGGAGAAGAGCCGCTCGGAGCCGCAGCCGGGGAAGTAGAAGACCGCCTCGGAGTCGTCGTCGGTGGTCTCCGGATTGCGGATGATGGGGACGATGGAGTCGTCCTCCAGGCCCAGCTGCTGGCGGGTGGTGGTCGCCGGCATGTCGTTGGGCATGGGCTTCTTCATGAAGTGGACCACCTGCTCGGTCACCGAGGGGCGGCCGGTGGTGCTCCCCGGCGGGTTCTTGCCGGAGTCCACCGGGGTCAGCGCCCGGGTGATCTTGCTGGCCATCCGCTGGGCGCGGTAGCCGAGCTGGATGACGCCGGCGCGCATGGCCTTCACCGCCCCGGGATCGGTGACGTTGAGGTAGGCCATGGAGAGGGCCGCGCCCGGGTTGAACTTCTTCTGCCCCTGCTCGCGCAGGATGTTGCGCATGCGGATGGAGACGTCGCCGAAGTCGATGTCCACCGGGCAGGGGTTGAGGCACTTGTGGCAGACCGTGCAGTGGTCGGCCACGTCGGTGAGCTCCTCGAAGTGGTTCACCGAGATCCCGCGCCGGGTCTGCTCCTCGTAGAGGAAGGCCTCGATGATGAGGCCGGTGGCCAGGATCTTGTTGCGCGGCGAGTAGTGCAGGTTGGCCCGCGGGATGTGGGTCATGCAGACCGGCTTGCACTTGCCGCAGCGCAGGCAGTCCTTGACCTCGTGGTTGAGGTCGGAGAGCTCGCTGGCCTCCAGCAGCAGCGCCTCCTCGTCCAGCAGGCGCAGGGAGGGGGTGTAGGCGTTCTGCAGGCCGGAGCCGGGCATGAGCTTGCCGCGGTTGAAGCGCTCGGCCGGGTCGACGTCGCGCTTGTAGTCGGCGAAGGCGGCCACGGCCTCCGGCTCCATGTAGGCCATCTTGGTCAGGCCGATGCCGTGCTCGCCGGAGATGACGCCGCCCAGCTCCCGGGCCAGGTCCATGACCCGCTCCACGACCTTGTCGGCCTCCTGCATCATGTCGTAGTCGTTGGAGTTCACCGGGATGTTGGTGTGGACGTTGCCGTCCCCGGCGTGCATGTGGGTGGCCACGAACAGGCGCGACGAGCGGGTCTCCTGGTGGAGCTCGTCGAAGCGCTTGCGCACGCCGGCCAGGTCCTGGCCGCCGAAGATCTCGCCCAGGGGCCGCTCCACCTCTTCGCGGTAGGAGATCCGCTCGTCCCGGCGCTGCATGACCCGGAAGAGGGTATCCCCCGGCTCCAGCGCCTCCCGGGCGGCGTCGCCGAGGATCTCGGTCATCTCGGCGGCGGGCCGGTCCAGGTTGTTGACCAGGGTGGTCCAGCGCTGGCGCACGCCGGCCAGGAGCTCCCGGGCGGCGCTGCGCTTGCCCTCCAGGATGGCGTCGGCCTCTTCGGAGCGCTCGTAGTCCTTGGCCTTGCGCACCTCCGGCATGTCGCTGTCCAGGTATTCCAGGACGGAATCGATCATGCGGACCTTGTTGGCGGTGGAGAGCTCGATGTTGATGCGCTCGATGCCGTCGTTGTAGTCCGCCAGCCGGTCCAGCGGGATGACCACGTCCTCGTTGATCTTGAAGGCGTTGGTGTGGGCGGCGATGGCGGCGGTGCGGGCGCGGTCCAGCCAGAAGCGGTGGCGCGCCTCGGCACTGGCGGCGATGAAGCCCTCGCCACCGCGGGCGTTGGCCATCTGCACCACCCTGGAGGCGGCGTCGGAGACGGCGGTCTCGTCCTCGGCGGCCAGGTCGATGAGCAGGACCATCTTGGGCAGGTCCCGCCGCGGCGCCTTGGTGGAGTACTTCACCGCCCGGATGTAGCGCTCGTCCAGGTGCTCCATGCCGGCCAGGGCGACGTCGTCGCGGCCGTCGATGTAGTCCTTGGTCTCCACGATGGCCGGCACGGCGCGGCGCAGGTCGGCGCCGAAGAACTCCAGGCAGACGGTGCGCTGGTGCTTGGGCATGGTGTGGAGGACGAAGCGGGCGGAGGTGATGATGCCGTCGCAGCCCTCCTTCTGGATCCCCGGCAGGCCGCCCAGGAACTTGTTGGTGACGTCCTTGCCCAGGCCGACCTTGCGCAGCTCCGGACCGGGGATGGTCAGGTCCTGCGGCTCGCCCACCGGCGTGGTGAAGTCGGTGTCGTACCGGGTGATCCGGAAGGTCGCCTCCTCCACGTCGTGGATCTTGCCGCGGTTGTGGGCCAGGCGCTCCACCACCATCCACTGCCCCTCGGGGGTGACCATGCGCCAGTCCACGAGGTTGTCCAGGGTGGTGCCCCAGAGGACCGCCTTCTTGCCGCCGGCATTCATGGCGACGTTGCCACCGATGCAGGAGGCGTCCTGGGAGGTGGGGTCCACGGCGAAGACGAAGCCGGCGTCGCCGGCCTTCTCCGCCACCCGCTTGGTGACCACGCCGGCGCCGGCGCGGATGGTGGTGGCGCGGCCGGCATCGCCGGGGAGTTCGCGCTCCTCCACCGCGGAGAGGTCCTCGAGCTTCTCGGTGTTGATGACGGCGGTATTGCGGCACAGCGGCACGGCGCCGCCGGTATAGCCGGTCCCGCCGCCGCGCGGGATGATGACCAGGTCCAGGTCGATGCAGGCGCGGACCAGCTCCGCCACCTCCGCCTCGCTATCCGGGTTGAGGATGACGAAGGGGTACTCCACCCGCCAGTCGGAGGCGTCGGTGACGTGGGAGACCCGGGCGAGGCCGCCGAAGTCGATATTGTCCTTGCGGGTGACCTTGTTCAGGCGCTTGAAGGCGCGCTGGCGCAGGTCCTTCTCCGCATCCAGCTCCTCCTCGAAGCGGCGCACCGCCTCCCGCGCCCGCTCCACCAGGGTCAGGACCACCTCGCGCCCCTCGGCGCGCTCGGCGATGGAGTCCAGCCGCTGACTCATGGCCTGGACCAGCGAGCGCCGCCGCTTGCGGTGCTCGATGAGGTCGTCCTGGATGTAGGGGTTGCGGGTCACCGCCCAGAGGTCGCCCAGGACCTCCAGGAGCATGCGGGCGGAGATGCCGGTGACACGCTCCGAGCGCAGGCTCTGGATGACCTCCCACATCTCCTCGCCGAGAAAGCGGCTGACGATCTCGTGATCGGAGAAGGAGGTGTAGTTGTACGGGATCTCGCGGATACGGGCGCTGTCCTGCTGGGACATGAAGGCCGTGACCTCTTGATGCGGGCAGGATGGAGGATCATAGCACGCCCCCCGGCCGGAGGCGACGAATCCCGCT
>JBNJED010000144.1:0-3913 GCA_051745535.1 Pseudomonadota bacterium
CCTTTTTTTCGTTCCGGCGTTCGTGGATCAGACGTTGTGGGCCGGCCGTTGGGCCCGTACCTCCTCCGGTTCGGGGCCTCCGCGCCGCCGGTCGCGGAAGAGACTGTTACCGGGCTGCCGCTTGGCCTGATGCTTTGCCTCGGAGGCCAGAGCGGCAACATCGTGATGTGAGTGGCAACGTTCCGGATCGGGGTGGGCCACACCGATGGAGAGGCTGAGCAGGGGGAAGAAGGTCTCGTTGCCGGCGCGATCCTCGCAGTGGATTCCCCCCTGCGCCCGGTCCCCCTCGGAATAGAGCCGCCCCACCTCCCCCGCGAAGGCCTCAAGCAGGACGCGGCAGCGCTCCTCCCACTCGGTACCTCGCAGGATGATGATGAAGTCATCGCCGCCGATATGGCCCACGAAGTCGAGCCGGTCGTCCATGTGCTCCACTAGCAGAGCTGCCACCATCTTGATGACCTCGTCACCCTGGCTATAGCCGTAGACGTCGTTGAAGGGCTTGAAGTGGTCGAGGTCGCAATAGGCGATATGGAAGTCGGACCCCCGGCCCAGGAGGTCGTCGATAAAGTCGTAGATGGGGACGTTACCCGGCAACTGGGTGAGGGGGTTGGCATAGCGCGCATTGCGGATCTGCAGGTCGGTAATCTTGCGCAGGAGGTCCATGACGGCCCCCATGCCGAGATAGATCCCGTTCCGCGCGATGATGAAGTCGTGCTCCCCCCCGCCACCATCGGTGATCTGCTGGGAGACCGCCTCCACCGGGGCATCGTGCTCCACCACCAGGGCCGGCTCGGCCAGGCTGCGGACCGGTTTCCGGCCGTGGAGGTCACGACCGTAGGGCGAGAGGACGACGTCCATGAACCGGGAGCGCCGAATGACGCCGGTGGGGGCGCCGGCCTGGTCCACCACGGGGATGGTATCCAGCCCGCCCGCGTTGCGGAACATCTCGCCCACCGCCTCGACCCGGGTCTCCGGCCCCACGGCGGGCGCCTCCCGTAGCAGGCTCGTCACCGCGTCGGAGAGCCGGAATCGCGGCCCATTGGCCCCGTTGGTTCCGGTATGCAGCAGCTCCGGCGAGACGTGCCGCGAGGGCACCGAGGCCGGGGCACCGAACAGATAACCCTGCCCCACGGCGATATCCAGGGAGCGGATGGCGCGCATCTCGCCCTCGGTCTCCACGCCCTCGGCGATACTCACGCAGCCCAGGCCGGTAGCGATCTCCTGGATGGAGCGCACGAACTCCCGCTTCACCAGGTCCTGTTCGATGCCGCGAATGAAGTGCTTGTCGATCTTCACGTAGTCGGGGCGGAGTTCGGACCAGAGGCGCAGGCCGGCATAGCCGGCACCGAGGTCATCGATGGCAATGGAGAATCCCATAGACCGGTAGTGGTTCGTGGCGCGGCGCAGAACCTCGTAATCGGGGTTGGGGAAGTGCTCGGTCAGCTCCACCACCACCCGCTCTGCCGGGAATCCGACACGGCGCATGATCTCGCGCGTCGTTCCGGGTCGGAAATCCTCCTGCAGGAGGGTATCCGGGGTTACGTTCACGAAGAGCTTGCCGGAAAGGTCCTGGGCCGAGAAGGCCTCGATGGCACGCCGTCGACACAGGGTTTCCAGCTCCACCAGACGCCCCGTCTCCGTGGCGGCCTCGAAGAGCACCAGCGGATTGTGCAGGGGTGAATCCGCCGGTCCGCGCGAGAGGGCCTCGTAGCCGAGGAACCGCCTGGCTCGCAGGTCCACGAGTGGCTGAAGGACTGTCTCGACCCTTTCACGACGAAGGACCTCGTCGATATCCCATCCATCTGCCAGCATGTTTGCCCCCTTTCCGGCTCGAACGCAGCTGGTCAGTCTTCCACCACGGCATGACGAACTGGTTACAGCAATCGGAGGCGAGCAACCACGCTCCAACCGCGGCATTTTGAGACAGGGCACGGGCGTGGGATAATCCGCGGCTGATTTTTCCGCCCATTGGCGAAAGGGGAGCGAGGAGAATGACCGAAACACTGACACTGACGCCCGAGATGATACTCGTCCTCGGAGTTCTGGCGGTAACGATCTTCCTGTTCGTTGCCGAGATCGTCCGCGTCGACGTGGTAGCCATCATCGTCATGGTCTCGCTGCCCCTGCTGGGGCTGGCCTTCTTCCCGGACCAGGTGGCCCGGACCGCGGACCGGGCCGAGGGAGACCTGTTCATCGCCTTCGACCAGACCTTCTCCGGCTTCTCCTCCAACGCGGTCATTTCCATCATCGCGGTTATCATCATCGGCGCCGCCCTGGACAAGACCGGGGTGATGAACAAGGTCGCCCGGCCCATCATCCGGATCGCCGGCCGCAGCGAATCCCGGCTCATCGCCGGTATCTCGGGTACTGTGGGCGTGATCTCCGGCTTCATGCAGAACATCGGTGCCGCGGCGCTCTTCCTGCCGGCAGTAACCCGCATCGCCAAGCAGACCAACATCCCGGTCTCGCGGCTGCTCATGCCCATGGGCTTCTGCGCCATCCTCGGCGGTACCGTGACGCTGGTCGGCTCCAGCCCGGTCATCCTGCTCAACGACCTCATGCAGACCAGTGGCGTCGAGCAGTCCTGGAACCTCTTCGACGTCACCCCCATCGGCCTGGCGCTCATCGCCACCGGCATCCTCTACTTCATCATCGCCGGCCGCTGGGTCCTGCCCTCCAATACCGACACCACCGAGACCCTGGCCACGGATTCCACCGAGCTCGCCGAGACCTACGGTATCCCGACCGAGACCTTCGAACTGGAGGTCCCGCGGGGCAGCAACCTGGTGGGCATGGACCACGAGTCCGCCGCCTGGCGGCAGAACTACGGCGTCAGCCTCGTCGCCCTGGACCGCAACGGCGACAAGATCTACGCCCCGAGCCGGCGCACCGTCTTCGGCGCCGGGGATATCCTCGCCGTAGTGGGCACCAACGAGGAGGTCCGCCGCGCCGCCGAGGGCTTCGGCCTGCAGCTGCGCGACGAGCTCACCGCCTTTTCCGAGGATCTCGCCCCCTCCAATGCCGGCCTGGCCGAGGTAGTCATCGCCCCGCGCTCCCGGCTCATCGGCAAGACCATGCGGGAACTCCAGTTCCGCGAGCGGTACGACGTCGACATCGTCGGTATCGCCCGGGGCCAGGAGGTCTTCCGCTCCGGCCTCTCCGACCGGCCCTTCCAGTCCGGTGATGCCCTGCTGGTGCACGGCCTCAACGAGAAGATCGGCCTCCTCCAGAAGGAGAGTCGGGACTTCCTCGTGACCACCCCGGTTGAGGTCGAGGAGATGCGCGAGCACAAGGCGCCCTGGGCCATCGGCTTCTTCCTGGTGGCCATCTCCATGATCCTCTTCACCGACATCCAGCTCTCGGTAGCCCTGATGACCGGGGCACTGGGGGTCATCCTCTCCGGCGTTCTGACCATCGACGAGGCCTACGACTCCGTGGACTGGCGCACCGTCTTCCTCCTGGCCGGACTGATACCCCTGGGGATCGTCATGGAGCAGACGGATACGGCCGCCTGGGTCGCCCAGGAGACGTTGAGCATGCTCGGGGATGTCCAGCCCATCGTCCTCATGGCGACCATCGCCGTGCTCGCCACGGTCTTCTCCCTGGTGATGTCCAACGTGGGCGCCACGGTCCTGCTGGTCCCCCTGGCCATCGCCATGGCCCGCGGGGCCGGTGGCGCCGAGGCCGGGGCCGATCCCATGGTCTTCGCCCTGGTGGTGGCCCTGGCCACCTCCAACTCCTTCATCATCCCGACCCACCAGGTGAATGCCCTCATCATGGGCCCCGGCGGCTACCGCAATGCCGACTACATGCGCGCCGGCGGGATCATGACCATCCTGTTCCTGATCGTGCTGGTGACCATGCTCTACTTCTTCTACCAGTAGGGCCGTTCCGGGGCGTGGCGACGCCCCGA
>JBNJED010000145.1:0-3909 GCA_051745535.1 Pseudomonadota bacterium
GGTATCGTGCATCGCCCGCGCCGGGTGGGAGGGCGGGATGTTCAGCGCCTCGAAGTTGTGGAAGTCGTCCTCCACCTCCGGCCCCTCGGCCGCCTCGAAGCCCATGCCGGCGAAGATCCCCTCGATGCGCTCCAGGGTCCGCGTAACCGGGTGGATGCCCCCGGCCCCGGCCCCCCGGCCGGGCTGGGTGACGTCCACCGCCTCCGCGGCCAGGCGCTCCTCCAGGGCGGCGTTCTCCAGCGCCGCGCGGCGGTTCTCCACCTCGCCCTGGACCCGCTCCTTGGCGGCATTGATGGTCTGGCCGGCGGCGCGGCGCTCCTCCGGCGGGAGGTCGCCCAGCGTCTTCATGCGCTGGGTGATGACCCCCTTCTTGCCCAGGTAGTGCACCCGCAGCTCATCCAGACGCCCCAGCTCCGTCGCGGCCCGGATGGCCGCTTCGGCCTCGGCGACGAGGCGGTCGATCTCCTCCACTGCGCGCTCCTCGAGAAGTCCCAACGACAAAGGGGAAGGCCGCAACCTTCCCCTTCGACAATGACGGCACGGGGCCGGGCCCCGTCGCCCTACTGCGCCAGACCGGCCTTCGCCTGCTCGGCGATGGCGGCGAAGGCGTTGCGGTCGTGGACCGCGAGATCGGCCAGGACCTTGCGGTCCATGTCGACCCCCGCCTTCTTCAGCCCGTTCATCAGCCGGCTGTAGGAGAGGCCGCACTCCCGGGCCGCCGCGTTGATGCGGACGATCCAGAGGTTGCGGAACTGCCGCTTCTTCTGCCGGCGGTCGCGGTAGGCGTACTGCGCCGCCTTGGTGACCGCCTGCTTGGCGTTACGGTAATTGCTCTTGCGCCGGCCGTAGTAGCCCTTCGCCTCGGAGAGGACCTTCTTGTGCCGCGCCCGTGCATTCACTCCGCGCTTGACTCGTGCCATGTCTCGGTCCCTCCCCTACTTGTACGGCAGCATGCGCTTGAGCAGCGGCTGATCGTTCTCGTGAACCATCGCCGGCTCGCGCAGGTGGCGCTTGCGCTTGGTATCCTTCTTGGTAAGGATATGGCTGCGATGCGACTTGCGCCGCTTGAACTGCCCGGAACCGGTGCGGGTGAACCGCTTGCCGGCGCCGCTGTTCGTCTTCATCTTGGGCATGGTCGGATTGCTCCGCTCTCGTCGTTGCTCCAGTGCCCGGGGACTGCCGCAAAGGGCAGGTTTCGGGACCCCGGGACACCCCCAGGGGGCGGTGAACCGCCCCCGGCCCCGCTACTGCTTCTTGCGGGGCGCGATAACCATGACCATCTGCCGACCTTCCATCTTCGGCATCTGTTCCACGGTACCGATCTCTTCCAGATCCGCGGCGACGCGCTCCAGTAACTGCTTGCCCAGGTCCTGGTGGGCCATCTCGCGGCCGCGGAAACGCAGGGTCACCTTGGCCTTGTCGCCGTGCTCCAGGAAGCGGGTCAGGTTGCGCAACTTGACCTTGTAGTCGCCCTCGTCGGTGCCGGGGCGGAACTTCACTTCCTTGATCTGGGTCTGTTTCTGCTTCTTCTTCGCCGCCTGGCGCTTCTTGTTCTGGTCGAAGATGTACTTGCCGTAATCCATGATCCGGCAGACCGGCGGGTCGGCATCGGGGGCCACCTCCACCAGGTCCATACCGGACTCTTCGGCCAGTGCTAGCGCTTCCCGCGTCTCCACGACGCCCTTCTGTTCACCCTCGGCGTCCACCAGGCGGACCTGGGGGACGTTGATGCCTTCATTCAGGCGGGGCTTCTTCTGCTTTTCGGCGGCGATACTTCAATCCTCCGGAAGGACGCGGTCACGGCGCAGGATCTCCCCGCTCAGGCGCTCGGCAAAGGCCGTTACCGGCATGCTGCCGAGATCGGTGCCCGAGCGGGTGCGTACCGCAACCTCGTCGTTTTCGACCTCTCGGTCCCCGACCACCAGCAGGTAGGGGACCCGCAAGAGCGTGTGCTCGCGGATCTTATAGCCGATCTTCTCGTTCCTCAAGTCCGAAACCACTCGCAGGCCCTGATCGGTGAGGCGCTTCTCCACCTCGCGGGCATGGTCGTGGTGGCGATCGGTGATGGTGAGCACCGCCGCCTGGACCGGCGCCAGCCACGCCGGCAGGTGGCCGGCGTAGTGCTCGATGAGGATGCCGATGAAGCGCTCCACCGAGCCGAGGATGGCGCGGTGGATCATCACCGGCGTCGCGCGGCCGCTGTCCTCGGTGACGTATTCCGCCCCGAGGCGCTCCGGCATGTTGAAGTCCACCTGAACCGTGCCGCACTGCCACACCCGGCCCAGGCAGTCGGTGAGGGAGAACTCGATCTTCGGCCCGTAGAAGGCGCCCTCACCCGGCTGCAGCTCGTATTCCAGACCGGCGCCGGTGAGGGCCCGGTCCAGAGCCTCCTCGGACTTGTCCCAGGCGGCATCGGAGCCCACCCGCTTCTCCGGGCGGGTGGAGAGCTTCACCTCCACCTCGTCGAAGCCGAAGTCGCGGTAGGTCTGGTAGAGCAGGTCGATGAAGTCCCGCACCTCGCCCTGGATCTGGTCCTCGGTGCAGAAGATGTGGGCATCGTCCTGGGTGAAGCCGCGCACCCGCATGAGGCCGTGGAGCGTGCCCGAGGGCTCGTTGCGGTGGCAGGAGCCGAACTCCGCCAGCCGCAGGGGCAGGTCGCGATAGCTCTTCAGGCCCTGGTTGTAGATCTGGACGTGGGCCGGGCAGTTCATCGGCTTCACCGCGTATTCGCGGTGCTCCGAGTGGGTGGTGAACATGTCGTCACCGAACTTCTCCCAGTGGCCCGACTTCTCCCACAGGGCCCGGTCGATGATGGTCGGCGTCTTGATCTCCTGGTAGCCGTGGCGGCGCAGCGTGGTGCGGATGTACTCCTCCACCTGGCGGTAGAGGGTCCAGCCGTGGTCGTGCCAGAAGACCATGCCCGGCGCCTCTTCCTGGGTGTGGAAGAGGCCCAGCTCGCGGCCGATGCGGCGATGATCGCGCCGCTCGGCCTCCTCCAGCCGCTTGAGGTAGGCCTTGAGGTCCTTCTTGTTCGCCCAGGCGGTGCCGTAGACGCGCTGGAGCTGCTCGTTGGCCGGGTCGCCGCGCCAGTAGGCGCCGGCGAGGGTGGTGAGCTTGAAGGCGCCCAGCTTGCCGGTGGAGGGGACGTGGGGGCCGCGGCAGAGGTCGAGGAAATCGCCCTGGCGGTAGATGCTGATGACCTCGTCCGCCGGCAGGTCCTCGATGATCCGCGCCTTGTACTCCTCGCCCTGGTCGCGGAAGAACTGGACCGCCTCCGCGCGATCCCACTCCTCGCGGTGGACCGGGATGTCCTGCTCCGCCAGCTCCTTCATCCGCGCCTCGATCTTCTCGAGATCCTCGGGGGTGAAGTGCTGCTCGAAGGCGAAGTCGTAGTAGAAGCCGTTGTCGATGACCGGGCCGATGGTCACCTGGGCCTCGGGATAGAGCTCCTTCACCGCGTGGGCGAGCAGGTGCGCCGTGGAGTGGCGGATGAGCTCCAGCCCTTCCGGATCGCGGTCGGTGATGATGGCGACCTCGGCGTCGTGGTCGATGGTGAAGTCGGTATCCACCTCTTCGCCATCCACCTTGCCGGCGAGCGCCGCCTTGGCCAGGCCGGCGCCGATGTCCGCCGCCACCTCGCCCACCGTCACCGGGTGGTCGAAGGCGCGCTGGCTGCCGTCGGGGAGGGTAATCGTGGGCATGGCTTTCTTCCGTCTCCGCGGTGCGCGAAGGAGCCGCTGCCGGGCCGCGGAGGACCCGCAGGCCGCCGTCGCAAACAAATAACCCCGCCGGGAAGCGGGGCCAATGCGCTGCAATAAACTGGTAGGCGCGATTGGATTCGAACCAACGACCCCCACCATGTCAAGGTGGTGCTCTAACCAACTGAGCTACGCGCCTGTCGTTGAGGTG
>JBNJED010000146.1:0-3899 GCA_051745535.1 Pseudomonadota bacterium
GGAGCTGAATGCCGGCGAGGCCGCGGCCACCAACCCCTGGGCCGTGGTCTCCGGCAACCGGGCCCTCAAGAAGGGGTACCAGCTCAAGGACTTCGTCGCGGCGGTGGACTTCGTCAACCGCATCAAGGACCTGGCGGAGGCCGAGAACCACCACCCCGACCTGGAGGTGGGCTACGGCAAGGTGGTGGTCCGGCTGACCACCCACGCCATTAGTGGCCTCTCCGAGAACGACTTCATCCTCGCCGCCCGTATCGACGCGCTTCCCCGTTAGCGCGGGAAGGACTGGAAGCGGCCGATTGACCCGCACCGTTTGCGGGTGGTGAGCTATCCGGCAGGGACCGTTCCAGGGAGGATCGAGACGTGCTCCGGACCCTCTTGCGCCGTTTCCGGCGCCCGCGGGAGGCGGGCGGCGGGATCCAGGCCGCGGTGACCCCGCGCGCCGATGGCACCGTGACCATCGACGTCCGCGGCCAGACCTGCCCCGGCTATCTGCTGGCCATCAACCGCGCCATGGACTCCCTCGAGGCCGGCACCGCCGCCACCCTCCTGGTGGACTATCCCCCCTGCGGCGAGGACATCCAGGCCTGGTGCAGCGCGCGCGGCTACCGCTTCGAGGGAGTGGAGGGGGACGCCTCGGGCTGGTCGCTGCGCGTCACCAAGTAGGCGTCCGGCGATTCCCCGTTCGGCGTGTCCCCGGCTTGCCCCCTTCGGTATGCTGAAGGCAGGCGACCGACGAGGAGGGGACATGGCGGGCTGGATACGGACCGGACTGGTACTGGTAGCGGTCCTCTTTGCCGGGGCGGCCGGGGCGCGGCCGCTGAGTCTGGTGGCCACCATCCCGCCCTACGCCATGCTCGCCGAGGCGGTGGCCGGGGAGGCCGCCGAGGTCCATCTGCTGGTCCGCCGGGGCCACGATCCCCACCACTACGAGCCGGGCAGCCGCGACCGCGCCCGGCTGGAGTCCGCCGATCTGGTCATCCACAACGGCCTGGGCATGCAGCACGTGGAGCAGGTGGTCCGCCGCGCCGGCGCCCCCCGGTTCGCCGTGGCCGAAGAGGTGGATTTCGAGCCCGTTCGCGACGATTCCGGGGCCGTTAACGGCCATATCTGGCTGGATCCGGCCATCATGACGGCGGCCGCCGGCGCCCTGGCCGAGCGCCTGGCCCAACGCCACCCCGAGGGGGCCGAGGGCTTCCGCCGACGCGCCGAGGCCTTCGAGTCTGCGGTGGCCGAGGCCGATGCGGCCGCCGCCGAGCGGCTGGCCGACCTCCCCGTGCGCCGGGTGGTCACCTACCACCCCGGTTTCGACTACTTCTTCCGCCACTACGACCTGGAGGTGGCCGGGACCTACCTGGACCTGCGCGGCAGCGAGCCGGGGCCGCGCCAGGTGGCCGGGCTCATCGAGACCCTGCGCGGGGACGGGATCCCGGCGCTTTTCGGCGAGCCCCAGCTCCCGTCCGACCCCATGCAGGCGCTGGCCGACGAGGCGGGGGTGGCGCTGGCGGAGCTGGACCCCCTGGGCTTCGCCGATTCCGTCACGACCTATCCCGAGCTGTTGCGGCTCAATGCCCGGCGCATCGCGGAGGCCTACGGTGAGTGAGGCCTCCCCGCTGGTGGAGGTCCGGGGGCTGACCGTGCGCTACGGCGCCGTCACCGCCCTGGATCACGTGGATCTCACCATCACCCCGGGCATGTTCCTGGCGGTGCTGGGGCCCAACGGCTCCGGCAAGACGACCCTCTTTCGCTGCCTGCTGGGCCTGGCCGAGTACGAGGGGCGGGTGGAGAGCCGCGCCCGCCGCATCGGTTACGTGCCCCAGATCAAGAACTTCGATCGCACCTTCCCGGGCCGCTCGGTGGAGGTGGTGATCTCCGGGATCATCGGCGCCTGGCCGGGGCCGCTGGCGCTGCATCGCCATCGAGCGCGGGCCTGCGCGGCGCTGGCGGAGGTGGGTGCCGAGGCCTTCGCCGACCGGCCCCTGCACGCCCTCTCGGGCGGCCAGCTCCAGCGGGTCTACCTGGCTCGGGCGCTGGTCCACGGCCCCGACCTGCTCATGCTCGACGAGCCGGCGGCCGGCGTGGACCGCGCCGGCGAGGCCGACCTCTACGAGTGCCTGGAGGGGTACCAGGCGCGCAATCCCGAGCTGGCGGTGGCCATGATCACCCACGACTGGGAGGTCGCCCGCCACCACGCCGATACCTCGCTGCTGCTGGACCACGCGGTCCTCGCCTTCGGACCCTCGGCGGAGGTGCTCACCGAGGAGCGGCTGCGCCGCGCCTTCGGCCACGTGGGCCACCACCACGACCTGGGGGTGGCGCCGTGATCGAGCTCCTTACCTACGGCTTCATGCAGCGGGCGCTGGGCGCCGGGATCCTGGCCGGCCTGCTGGGCGGGCTGGTGGGGGTCTTCCTGGTCCAGCGGCGGCTCGCCTTCCTGGCCGCCGGGGTCAGCCACGGCTCCTTCGCGGCCATCGGGCTGGGGCTGGTGCTCGGCGTGGCCCCCTTCCAGGTCGCCCTGCCGGCGGCGGTGGGGCTGGGGCTCGCCATCGCCTGGCTGCGTCGCCGCGGGCTGGCGGAGGACACCCTGGTGGGGGTCCTCTTCGCCGTGGGTATGGCGCTGGGGGTGATCCTGCTGGAGCTCTCGGACGCCAACGCCAGCCTCTCCGCCTTCCTGTTCGGCTCCATCCTCGCCATCGGCCCGGCGGACCTCACCCTGCTGGCGGTGGTAACGGCGGGCGTGGGCGGCTTCCTGCTCCTGGCCTGGGGGCGGCTGACCCTGGTGACCTTCGACCGCGAGCTGGCCCAGGCCTCGGGGCTGCCGGTGGCGGCCCTGGACTACGCCTTCTTTGCCGCCGCCAGCCTGGCCATCATCGCCAGCGTGAAGCTGGTGGGGATCGTCCTGGTGAGCAGCTTCTTCGTGGTCCCCGCGGCCACCGCCCGGCTGGTGGGGGGCAGCTTCGCCGCGGTCACCACCGTTGCGGCCCTGCTGGGGGCGCTCACGGCGGTGGCCGGGCTCCTCCTCTCCTGGTACCTGGAGGTACCGGTGGGGGCGCTCATGGTGATGGTGCAGGCGGCGGTCTTCGGTGCGGTGGTCGCCGTGCGGCGCCTGGCCGGCTGAGGGCGGTTACCGGGTTCGGCAGGACATAACGGAGCCGTGAAACCGCTCGGGAGGGCGGAATCCGGGGACTTCAGGACGCGGGAAGGCCGGGGAGGGGACGGGGATGCCCCCTCCCCGCAGCGGACGAGCCGCCTAGTGCGCGTGGCCCTCGGGGCCGTGCACGTGGCCGTGCTCCAGCTCCTCGGAGGAGGCGTCGCGGATGTCGACCACCTTCACGTCGAAGTGGAGGGTCTCGCCGGCCAGCGGATGGTTGGCGTCGACCTCGACCTCCTGGTCGCCCACGTTGGTCACGGTGAGGACGATGGTGTCGCCGTCAGGGCCCTGGGCCTGGAAGCGGTTGCCCACCGCCACCTCGGCGCCCTCGGGGAACATGTCCCGCGGCACCGTCTGCAGCAGCTGGTCGTCGCGCGCGCCGTAGGCGTCGTCGGGGGCCAGCGTCACCTGCACCTGCTCACCGGGCTCCTTGCCCACCAGGGCATCCTCGAGGCCGGGGATGATGTTGCTGCTGCCGTGGAGGTAGGCGAATTCGCCCCCGGTGGACTCGTCGATGACCTCGCTGTTGTCATCGGTGAGGGTGTAGTCGATGGTGACTACCTTCTGGCTCTGGACGTTGCTCATGGATACTCCGGATGTCTCGTAGTGATCGGTCGGGTCGTAACCCGCCTGCGGCGATCCTAACACCCTGAACCGGCACGCCGTTAACCCCGGCAGGCGATTCCGGTCAAGTAATGTCCACCACCCGGGAGCCATCCTGGTACTCGATGCGCCAGCCCGGCCAGGCCGG
>JBNJED010000147.1:0-3883 GCA_051745535.1 Pseudomonadota bacterium
GAGGCGGAGTAGACCGAGGCGCCGTCCTCGCTGACCATCACCCGGGTGAGCCCGCGGCAGCGGCCGACCAGCTCGTCGGCGAGCTGCTCCGTCTCCCGGGCGGCGGTGCCGTTACCCACCGCCACCAGGGCGACGCCGTGCTCGGCCACCAGGTCGGCCAGGGTCTTGAGGGACGCCTCCCACTGCTTCTGCGGGGCGTGGGGGTAGATGGTGGTGGTAGCGGCCACGCCGCCGGCGGCGTCCAGCACCGCCACCTTGGTGCCGGTGCGCAGCCCCGGATCCAGGGCCAGCACCGGGCGGGCACCGGCCGGCGGCGCCAGCAGGAGGTTGCGCAGGTTGGTGGCGAAGACGCGCACCGCCTCCTCCTCCGCCTTCTCCCGGAGCTGGCGGAAGATCTCCGTCTCCACCCGGGAGGCGATCTTCACCCGCCAGGCGCGGCGCACGGTCTGGCGCAGCCAGGGGGCGCAGGGGCCGGTGGCGTGGCCCAGGCCCCAGTGGGCGGCGATGATGGCCTCGCAGTGGTCGGGGCTGCCGTCGGGGGCGTCGATATCGCGCTCGTGGACCAGCGCCAGGCGCAGCGCCCCGGCCTCGCGGCCGCGCAGCAGCGCCAGGATGCGGTGGGCCGGGAGGTCGCGGACGCGCTCGGGGCGGTCGATGTAGTCGGTGAAGCGGGTATCCCGCTCGGCCTCCTCCCCGGCGCTGGGGACCACCTGCCCGCGCTTGTCCATCTCGTCGCGCAGCCGGGCGGCGAGGTCGGCGTCGTCGGCCATGCGCTGGACCAGGATGTCCCGGGCGCCGGTCAGGACCGTCGCTACGTCGCCGAAGCCGGCCTCGGCATTCACGTAGTCGGCGGCCAGGGTCTCGGGATCGGCCTCGTCCGGCGCCTCCAGCAGCTGGTCGGCCAGCGGCCCCAGCCCCGCCTCCTTCGCGATCTGCGCCTTGGTGCGCTTCTTCCGCGCATAGGGGCGGTAGAGGTCCTCCAGCCGGGTGCGGGTCTCCGCCGCCCGGATGGCGGCGAGGAGGGAGGGAGTGGTCACCCCCTGCTCCTCCAGGCTGGCCAGGATGGACTCCCGGCGCTTCTCCAGCTCCCGGAGCTGGGTCAGTCGCTCGTTGAGCCGGCGCAGCTGGGTGTCGTCCAGGCCGCCGGTGGCCTCCTTGCGGTAACGCGCCACGAAGGGAACGGTGGCGCCGCCGTCCAGCAGCTCCACCGCCGCGCCCACCTGGCGGGCGGAGACATCCAGCTCGTCGGCGATGGTCTCGATAATGCGACGGGCCATGGGCACTGCTCCGACCGGATAAAGGTAAACCGCGCATTCTACTCGGGTACCGTCTCGCGAGGCCATAGCGCCGGTGCCGGATGCACCATCCGTCGCCACCGCTGCTAGGATGGGGATATCCATGACTGCCCCGGAGGCCCCGTGCGCCAGACCCTCGTTGCCCTGCTCCTCCTCGCCCTGCCCCTGCCGGCCCTGGCCGACGCCGTGGGGCTCATCTACCACCGCTTCGGCGAGGGGGAATACCCGACCACCAGCATCGACCTGGAGTCCTTCGAGGCCCAGATGGACCACCTGGCGGAGAACGACTACCGCATCTGGCCCCTGGGCAAGGTGGTCCGCTACCTGCGGGAGGATCGCGAGCTGCCGGACAAGGTGGTGAGCATCACCATCGACGACGCCTACGCCTCGGTCTACCACGAGGCCTTCCCCCGCCTGCAGGAGCGCGGCTGGCCCTTCACCGTCTTCGTCAGCACCGACCCGGTGGACCGCGGCTTCAGCAACTTCATGACCTGGGACCAGATGCGGGAGATGGCCGAGGCCGGCGTGGAGTTCGCCAACCACACCCGGACCCACCCCTATCTGCCGGAGCGCCAGGAGGGGGAGTCGGACGCCGCCTGGGCCGAGCGGGTGACCGAGGAGATCGCCGGCGCCGAGAAGCGCCTGCGCGAGGAACTGGGCGACGCCGTGGCCACCGACCCGGGCCTGCTCGCCTACCCCTACGGCGACTACGACGCCGCCACCGCCGGGATCGTCCGCGAGCTGGACCACGTGGGCGTGGCCCAGCACGCCGGCCCCATCGGCGACGGCGCCGACCTGCGCGCCCTGCGCCGCTTCCCCGTGGGCAACGAGGGCTTCCCCATGGACCGCTTCCGCCTGCGCGTGGCCACCCGCGCCCTGCCCGTGGCCGAGGTGGAGCCCTGGGACCCGGCCACCGCCGAGGAGCGGCCCCGGGTGCGCGTGGAGCTGGAAGGCACCGTGGAGGGCTGGCAGGGGCTCAACTGCTTCGTGAAGGGCCAGAGCGAACCGGCGAAGGTGGAATGGCCCCTGGAGGGCCGCGCCTTCACCGCCCGCGCCCGCCAGCCCCTGGGTGACGGCCTGGTCCACTACAACTGCACCGCCCAGGGCCCGGACGGGCGCTACTGGTGGTATTCGCACCTGTGGCGGGCGGAGCCGAGTACCGAGTAGGCAGGGAGGTTCAAAAACGCATGGCGACCATCACCATCCGTAATCTGCCCTATGACCTCATGGAGCGTATTGAGGAGAGGGCCGAGGCGAACAGTCAGTCCGTGGAGGACGAGGTCCGCGCACAACTGGAACAGTGCTACGGGCCCGTAACCGATAAGCAGGAATGCCCGGATAGCAAGGCGACTACCCTGGTCGAGGAAAGCCGACAGGCGGCAGCCCTCGATGCCAACTCCGCCCTTAACGTCGCTGTTGAAGAGATACGCTGGCACAGGCACTGATGCGACGCCGTTACCTGATGGCAGTATTACGGAGGCTCTCCTGGAAAACCGGGCTACCCCGATGAAGGTCGAACCCATTACCAGCCTCAAGCGCCAGGCCACTCGGCTCCTGGCCGACCTCCAGGAATCGGGGGAGCCGGTCCTGATCACCGAGCATGGCCGACCCTCCACCTATCTGGTGGACGTCGAGGATTACGAGTTCATGCAACGCCGGCTGGAACTGCTGGAGGGTCTCTCGCGGGGAGAGCGGGCTGTGCTTGAGGGACGGACGCACAGCCACTCGGAAGCCAGGGAAAAGATGCAGCGGTGGCTGAAGTAACCTGGGCGGACGCGGCACTTACTGATGGGCAACGGGCTGCAGTTCGTACAAGCGGGCATACCGGGAGGCCGCCTGTAGATCGCCATTCCGCAGGGCATCGCGCACATCGTCGAGCTTGAAGGCATCATCAACGCTCAGGTAGGCCGCCCAGCCCGTCTCGTCCTCGATGAGTTCGACGTCCACTTCGGCGACGTAGGGCCTTCATGGATGCACTTGATCTTGCTGCGCCTTGTCATACTGCTACCGCCTTTTCATGCAGTCGGTGTCCCAGCGCGCCGGGTCCGGCCGATAGGCCGTTATCAGGACGGCCGGCGCATCATGTCCCTTCGGGATTCCCCAGACCGCATGTATGGGACCGCCCTAGGCATTCCATTGCAATACTAGACTACACGGGCCTTTCGGGTAGTCGGGATACTCTTCAACGGGAACCGCTCCCGCAACACCTGCCAGCACGTCACGTGCCGAGATCCCATCGTCGGCCAGCTCATCGTAACCGTGCTCGAATATCCGAACCTCGCCCGCCCGAACTAGTTCGCATATCCGTTCAATAAACTCGCTCAATCCCTGCGCCCTCTCCCGATGATCCCTTGGTCGCCAACCAGCCAGCCCGGTCCGGGTGATAGCTGGGACGGAGGGCTCCACGCTAGCCACGCCGACCATCGCCGGCAATCGGAATGGAGAGGCCGTCCCTGGCCCGTTCAGGAGGGGAAGGTCGAGCGGGGTCAGTCGGCCAGCGCCAGGCGGCGCAGGCCCATGTCGCGGAGGTCGTTGTTCTCCATCATGGAGCGGAGCTCGGCGACGTATTCCTCGCCACGCTCGGAGTA
>JBNJED010000148.1:0-3867 GCA_051745535.1 Pseudomonadota bacterium
CGCCGACCTCGGTGAGGACCCGGGTGCCTTCGGTCTCCTCCGGCGGCCGGGTCCGGATGTGGATGGCGCCGACGAAGGCGTTGACGCCGTAGCTGGCGCCGTTGGGGCCGCGGGTCACCTCGATGCGATCGATGTTCTCCAGGGAGACCGGGAGGTCGTACCAGGCCACGCCCGAGGTGGCCGGGGTGTAGACCACCCGTCCGTCCACCAGGACCTGCATCTTGCGCGAGAACTCGTCCGCCAGCCCCTGCTGGGTCACGGTGGCCTTCGCCCCGCTGACGTGGCCCACCTGGACGCCGGCCACCAGCCGCAGCAGGTCGGGGAGATCGGTGGCGCCGCTGGCGGCAATGGCCTCGCGGTCGATGACGGTCACCGAGGCGGGGACCCGGGTGCGCGGCTGCTCCAGGCGGCCGGCGGTGACCACCGTGGGGAGTTCGCCGTAGTAGGCGCTCTCCCCGGGGGCGGCGGCCTGGGCCGTCGCAGCCGCGGCTGCGAGGGCCGTCGCGGTCGCCCCGACCATCCCGGGTCCGGTCCGCCGTGTCATGCCCCCTCCCGTCGTTCCTCGGCCCACGGCACCAGCTCGGCCACCACGGCCCCGAGGTCCGGGGCCCCCGGGCCGGCGGCCGGGCGCTCTCCGGCGGTGGAGTCCGGCCGCCGGATCTGGCGCCGGTGGCGGATCCCCCACTCCCGGGCCGCGGCCAGGACGTCCGGGTTGTCGTCCACCAGCAGGGCGCGCTCCGGATCCAGGGGCTCCCGCGCCGCCAGCGCCTCCCAGAAGGCCCGCTGCTCCTTGGCCGCCCCGAGTTCGTGGCTGGTGTGTACCGCCTCCACCCGCGACAGGAGGCCGGTGACCTCCTCCTTCAGGGCCAGGCCGGCGCCGTGGGAGTTGGTGACCACGACCCGGCGCAGCCCCATCTCGCCGAGCCGGGCCAGCGCGGCCTCGACGCCGGGGAGCCAGGCGATCCGGCCGGCGGCCTCGGTCTTCAGCGCCAGCAGGTCGAGCCCCAGCTCGCTCGCCCAGTAGTCCAGGCAGTACCAGTCCAGGGTCCCCTCCACGGCGCGAAAGCGCGGCGCCAGCTCCGCGCGCGCCGCCGCCGGCTCCAGGCCGCGCAGCGCGCCCCAGGCGGCGGGGAGGTATTCCCCCCAGAAGTAGTTGTCGAAGTGGAGGTCGAGCAGGGTCCCGTCCATGTCCAGGAGGACGATATCCACCGGCTCGCCCGCCAGGCTGGCCACGCTCATGCCGTTCCCCGATTGGAGTGAGCCGGGGATCTTGCCGTCTGCCGCCCGGCGGCGCCAGCCCCCGTGGCCGCCCCTCGCGGGCCCCGGCGCCGGCGGGGTACCATGGAGCCGCCACAGGGAGACCGCCATGTCCCGCAAACCGACCATCCGCCAGACCGAGACCGTCGCCCGCAGTCGGCTCTTCCGGATCGAGGCGCTGGAGCTGGAATTCGCCAACGGCACCGTCACCCACTACGAGCGGCTGGCCGGCTCCGACCGCGGGGCGGTGCTCATCGTACCGGTGACCTCGGCCGACGAGGTCCTGCTGGTGCGGGAGTACGCCGCCGGCGTCCACCGCTACGAGCTGGGCCTGCCCAAGGGGCGTATCGAGGGGGAGGAGCCACTTCTGGAGGCGGGCAACCGGGAGATCATGGAGGAGATCGGCTACGCGGCGAACCGGCTGGAGGAGCTGACCAGCCTCACGCTGGCGCCGGGTTACCTCGGCCACACCACCCACGTGGTGGTGGCCCGGGACCTCTATCCCCGCCGCGAACCGGGGGACGAACCGGAGGAGCTGGAGGTGGTCCCCTGGCCACTGGCCGACATCGGCGAACTGGCGGCGCGCCCCGATGTCACCGAGGCGCGCACCATCGCCGCCCTCTATCTGGCCCGGGACCTGCTGGCCCGCGAACCGGGGTGAGCCGGCACCCACCGGCCCACTGTGCGACATCGCTCAGGGACGGGGAATCGTGCAGGCGCCGGGATTAGTGCTTCTTTTCCTCGGCCCGGTGGACGTTCTTCACCGCCCAGGTGGCGAGGAAGATGATCATCCCGATGGCGAAGACCACCGTGAAGACCGTGAGCAGGCCGATCCAGCTACCGAACAGCAGTTCCAGTGCGGGCATGGCTCATTCTCCTTGATCGTGGCTCCGCCGGCCCCGTGCCGGCGGATGGGGTGGCCCTACTATTCCGCGTGGGGCCTCCCACAAGCATTGATCAGGATCAGTTTCCCGCAAGGCTCGTGGGGCTGCTGCCAGCCTCCAGGGCGCCGTTGCCGGCCAGCCGTTCCAGCGCCGCGGCATCGTGGATGACCACGTGCTTGCGCTCGGCGGTGAGCACCCCCTCCTCCTGGAACCGCGTGAAGGTGCGGCTCACCGTCTCCACCGCCAGTCCCAGGTAGTTGCCAATATCCCCGCGGGACATGGAGAGGTGGAACTCGGTGGCGGAGAAGCCGCGGCGGCGCAGCCGCTGCGCCAGGTCCAGCAGGTAGGCGGCCAGGCGCTCGTCGGCCCCGCGCCGACCGAGCAGCAGGAGGTGGTTCTCCTCCTGCAACAGCTCCCGGCTCATGAGCCGGAAGATCTGCTGGCGCAGGGCGGGAATGCGCCCGCCCAGGGACTCCAGCAGCTCGTAGGGGATCTCGCAGACGCTGGCCGTCTCCAGGGCGCGGGCGCCGCAGGGGTGGTCGCCGTTGCTGATGGCATCCAGCCCCAGCAGCTCGCCGGGCAGGTGAAAGCCGGTGATCTGCTCGCGCCCGTCCACCGAGGGCGCATAGGTCTTCACCGAGCCGGAACGGACCACGAACAGGGAGTCGAAGGCATCCCCCACGCGGAAGAGGTGCTCACCGCGCCGCAGGGGGCGGCGCTGATGGATGATGCGGTCGAGTTCGGAGAGTTCCTCCGCCTCTACCCCTACCGGCAGGCAGACCTGGTAGAGACTGCAGTCCCTGCAGGCCACCCGCGACTGGCTGCCCCGGTCTCCCTGGGTCATGGTCTCGCTCTCCTCTATTCCCCTACTTGGCATAATGCCATGCTCCCTGCCATGCGCCCAAGCAGGTTCTCGCATCGGCGGGCGGACATCGAACCAGGATCGGGCCCCGAGCACGACTGCCAAGGCTCCCGGGGTCATGTGTATAATGCGGGGTGAATCCCACGAGGTAGCCCGAGCCATGAGCCGACAGGCAGAAGTCCGGCGCCAGACGCTGGAGACCGATATCCGCGTGGCCCTGGATCTGGACGGCACCGGACGCGCCGCCCTGGACACCGGGGTCCCCTTCCTGGACCACATGCTCGAGCAGGTGGCCCGCCACGGCCAGGTGGACCTGGAGGTGAGCGCCGTGGGCGACCTCGATATCGATGCCCACCACACCGTGGAGGATGTCGGCATCACCCTGGGGCAGGCCATGGCGCAGGCGCTGGGGGACAAGGCCGGGATCCAGCGCTACGGCCACGCCTACGTCCCGCTGGATGAGGCGCTCTCCCGGGTGGTGCTGGACTTCTCCGGCCGCCCCGGGCTGGTGTGGAACGTCGCCTTCCCGCGCCAGTGGGTGGGCGAGTTCGATACCGATCTCTTCCACGAGTTCTTCCAGGGGCTGGTGAACCACGCCTGGATGACCCTGCACGTGGACAGCCTGCGC
This sequence comes from Pseudomonadota bacterium, assembly GCA_051745535.1. Classification (GTDB taxonomy): domain Bacteria; phylum Pseudomonadota; class Gammaproteobacteria; order Thiohalospirales; family Thiohalospiraceae; genus Thiohalospira. The sequence continues at coordinate 3,632 of JBNJED010000148.1, forward strand.
GGCGACAACTCGCACCACGTGGCCGAGACCGCCTTCAAGGCCTTCGGCCGTGCCCTGCGCGCCGCCGCCGAGCCGGACCCGCGCCTGGGCGGGGCGGCCGCCTCCACCAAGGGCAGCCTCTAGGCCATGGGGGGCAAGGTCACCGTCGTCGACTACGGCAGCGGCAACCTCCACTCCGTGGCCAAGGCCCTGGAGCGGGTGGGCGCCAGCCATGTGGACGTCAGCGCCGATCCGGC
>JBNJED010000149.1:0-3863 GCA_051745535.1 Pseudomonadota bacterium
GCCCGCCTGCTGGGAGTGGACCCGGGCAACCTCACCCGGCTGCGGCAGCGATTGGGAATGGGGTGACGGGTGTGGGCGGGTGGCGCCGCAGTGAGCACTAACGCATTGAATTGTTAAGAACTTTCCGCCTTTTGACCCCTTCACAGGACCCGGGCCTGGTTGCCAGAATGCGCCGCCCGGCGGACCCCGCCGGCCGTGCCATACCAGTCAGGAGGTGCCCCATGATCCGGATCGGCCCCCGCGGTTCCCAGAACCGCACCACCAACACCGCCGAGATGAAGCCCGAGGAGCTGCGCAAGATCGCTCAGGGCGAGACCAAGCATCGGGCCCGGGATCGCAAGCGCGCCCAGGCCGCCCTGGAGCATCGCGGGCTCGCCGCGTAACGCCCCAAGGACCCCGCTTCGGCGGGGTCTTTTTGGTTGGGGGAGTCAGCTGGGGGCCGGCTGGCAGCTCGGACACCAGTAGGTGCCGCGCTGGTCGCGGCCGGTGCGGGCGTACTGGATGGCTGTGCCGCAGCGCAGGCAGGGCCGGTGGCGGCGGCGGTAGACCCACAGGCGCGGGCCGTCGTGGCCGAAGCGGGTGGTGCGCGGGGCGTCGCCGGTGTTGTGGGTGAGCAGGCGGGCGGCGTCGGCGTAGACGGCCGTCAGCGCGGTATCACTCACCGCCGCGAGCGGCGTCTCCGGATGGAGCCGGTGGAGGAAGGCCAGCTCCGACTTGTAGATGTTGCCGATCCCGGCGGCCACGGTCTGGTCCAGCAGGACATCGGCCAGCGGGGCGCCGGCCGGCAGCCGCTCCCGCGCCCGGGCCGGCAGGGCCTCGGGGTCGGTGGCCGGATCGATGAGATCGGAGCCCAGGTGGGCAGTGGCGGCATGGCGCTGCAGCCGGGGCGTGGTGGTGAGCGCGACCTCTTTGGGGTTGAAGCAGACCAGCTCCGCCGCCTCGGTAAGGAGCACGACCCCGGCCTGGCGGGCCGGCTTCTGCCATGCCCCGCCGGGCGGGTAGCGGTGCCAGCTCCCCCACATCCCCAGGTGGACGCGCAGGGCCGCCCGCTCCCCCAGCTCGATGAACAGGTGCTTGCCGTGGGGCACCAGGGCACCCACCCGGCGACCGGCCAGGACCGCCGTCGGGTCGTCGCGGAGCCGGCCGCCGGTGAGGGTCGCCCCCGCCAGCCAGGGCCGCAGCCCTGCCGCCACCTTGTGGATGGTATCCCCTTCCGGCAAATCGACCTCCCCTCTCGCGCCCCGCCCGCGGGCGCGGCAGAATAACCCTACAACGCACCGAGATGGGGGCCACCATGCAGCGCACCAAGTATCTCCTCGACGAGGATGCCATCCCGACCCACTGGTACAACGTCGCCGCCGACATGCCCACGCCCATGGAGGCGCCGCGCGGGCCGGACGGCAATCCGGTGAGCCCCGATGCCCTGGCCGCCATCTTCCCGGAGGCCATCATCGAGCAGGAGATGGCGACCGAGCGCTGGATCCCCATCCCGGAGCCCGTCCGCCAGGGCTTGGCGCTGTGGCGGCCCAGCCCCCTCTACCGCGCCCACCGCCTGGAGGCGGCCCTGGGGACGCCGGCGAAGATCTACTACAAGTACGAGGGCGTGAGCCCCGCCGGCTCCCACAAGCCCAACAGCGCCCTGGCCCAGGCCTACTACAACCAGCAGGCCGGGATCCGGCGCCTGGCCACCGAGACCGGGGCCGGCCAGTGGGGCTCCTCCCTGGCCCTGGCCGGGGAGATGTTCGGGCTGGAGGTGGACGTCTACATGGTCGCCATCAGCTACGAGCAGAAGCCCTTCCGCCGCTCCATGATGGAGACCTGGGGCGCCTCGGTGGTGCCCAGCCCCTCCAACCGCACCCAGGCGGGGCGCGATGCCCTGGCCGCCGATCCCGACAACCCCGGTAGCCTGGGCCTGGCCATCTCCGAGGCGGTGGAGGATGCCGCCAGCCGGGCGGACACCAGCTACGCCCTGGGCTCGGTCCTGAACCACGTGGTCCTGCACCAGACCGTCATCGGCCAGGAGGCCAAGCAGCAGTTCGAGCTGGCCGGCGACTACCCGGACGCCATCTTCGCCCCCTGCGGCGGCGGCTCCAACTTCGGGGGTGCGGCCTTCCCCTTCGTCGCCGACAAGGCCGCCGGCAGGGACGTGCGGCTGGTGGCGGTGGAGCCGGACTCCTGCCCCACCCTCACCCGGGGCCAGTACGCCTGGGACTACGGCGACTCCGCCGGGCTGACGCCCATGATGGCCATGTACACCCTGGGCCACGACTTCATGCCGCCGGGGATCCACGCCGGCGGCCTGCGCTACCACGGCGACAGCCCCCTGGTCTCCCGCCTGCACCGGGACGGCATCATCGAGGCGGTGGCGGTGCCCCAGCTGGGCACCTTCGAGGCCGGGGTCACCTTCGCCCGCAGCGAGGGGATCATCCCCGCCCCCGAGTCCTGCCACGCCATCCGCGCGGCCATCGACGAGGCCGAGGCCTGCACCGAGAGCGGCGAGGAGAAGACGCTTTTCATCAACCTCTCCGGCCACGGCCACTTCGACATGACCTCCTACGACCGCTACTTCCGCGGCGAGCTGGAGGACTACGCCTACCCCGAGGCGGAGATCCACCGCGCCCTGGAGGGGCTGGACCGGGCGGAGTAGGACCGGGCGGGGCCGGCGGAGCGCCTCAGCAGGCGAAGTCGAAGGGGTGCCAGGGCGGCCGGGCCGGGTGGAGCCACTGGGACCGGCCCGCGAACCAGTCCCGGGCGCCCAGGGCGGCGGCGCAGGCGGCTACGTCGTGGTCGGAGTCGGTGGCCGTCGGGTCCAGGCCGTCGATGCCGTACTCTCCCAGCCATTGCAGTAGCTCGCCCCGGGCGGCGGTGTCCGTGGCGAAGCCGCGGATGGCCGCCAGCGGCGCGCCCCGCAGGCAGAGCGCGGCGCCGGGGTGGACCTCCACCACGCGAACCGGATGGGCGGCGTCGATGGTGGTGAGGGCGTGGGCCAGGGCCACCCCGCGCAGGGTGACGTAGACCATGCGCGGCGCCGTGGGCGGGATCACCGATCCCGGATGCATCCCGTACCCCTGGATGAGCCGGCGCAGCTCCGCGTCCGCCTCCCGCTGCCCACCACCCGGGCGGTAGGAGAGCGGCGCATCGATCCCCACCACCACCGGCGCTGCCTCCGCCCGTTCGGCCACCCGGGCGCGCAGCCCCTCGTCGGAGCCGTCGCACCCCGCCGGGAGGCGGCGCATCCCCTCGCCCTCCGCGGCAAAGAGCGCCACCCCGGTACGCTGCGGGGCGGCCGGACCGGCGAGGTCGATGCCGAGGAGGTAGCGTTCCGGTGACGGGTGCATGAGGCCAGCCTAGCACTCCTCGGGGTGGTAGCGGTGGTACTTTGGCGTACAATATTCTGTACATGTACATTCTGGAGGGCGCCGTCATGGATGCCATCAGCTATACCGCCGCGCGTACCAATCTCGCGCGCACCATGGAACAGGTCTGCGAGGATCATGCGCCGGTCATCATTACCCGCAAGGGCGCCGGCTCGGTGGTCATGATGTCCCAGGAGGACTACGAGGCCCTGGAGGAGACGGCCTACCTCCTGCGGTCGCCGGAGAATGCCCGCCGCCTCCTGGAGTCCATCGCTGAGCTCGAGCAGGGGGGCGGTGAGGAGCGGAGCCTGGAGGAATGAGGCTCATCTTCTCCGAGCGTGCCTGGGAGGACTACCTCTACTGGCAGCGCACGGACCGTCGCACCCTCAAGCGCATCAACGAACTCATCAAGGCCATTCAGCGCGAGCCGTACGCGGGGATTGGCAAGCCCGAACCCCTCCGGCACGCCCTCTCCGGCTACTGGTCCCGGCGGATCAATGAAGAGCA
>JBNJED010000150.1:0-3846 GCA_051745535.1 Pseudomonadota bacterium
CAGGAGGACCGCGACCAAGGCCACCGCTGCCCCTCGATTGTGGAGGGTCAGATGGCGGCCTCCGTTGAGCTTGGGGGAGTGGATGATGATGTTCATGGCCGGAGTCCCTTAGATTGGCGGTTCTCGGTTATTATCGTGATGGCAACCGGGAAATGGCGCCAGGACACACATCACAAAATGCGACAACCAGAGCCGCTGGATAATCTGTTGACGACCGACGAGGTCACCGACCGCGCCCGACGCCTGGCGCGCGCCGACCAGGCGCTGAAGCGCGCTCTTCCGTCGGCGGCCGCGCCGCACTGTCATCTGGCCAACCTGCGCGGGGGGTGTGCCATCCTCCACGTCGATTCCGCGGCGTGGGCCGAACGGCTGCGCTACCTCCGCGCCACCATCCTCGAGGCGCTGGGCGACGGCGCCACGGACCTGCGGATCCGCGTGGTCACCCCGGAACCGGAGCCCCTCCGCCAGCAGCCGCCCCGGGAGCGCCCCCCCGAGGTAGCCGGCCGGACTCTGAAACAGGTCGCCGACCACTGCGAACCGCGACTGGCCTCGGCCCTTCGACGGCTCGCTCGCCACGCCCGGCCGGAGTAACCGGCCGCGGCCCCGTCAGGCCGGCGCGCCCTCGACGTCGGCGGCCGGATGGGCGTAGGCGATGGGGGCATTCCCCTTCTCGAAGGTGACCTCCTCCCACGCCTCGGGGTCCGCCACCAGCGCCCGTAGCAGCTGGTTGTTCAGCGCGTGGCCCGACTTGAAGCCCTCGTAGGCGCCGATGAGGCTGTGCCCCAGCAGGTAGAGGTCGCCGATGGCGTCGAGGACCTTGTGCTTCACGAACTCGTCCTGGTAGCGCAGGCCGTCCTCGTTGAGGATCCGGTAGTCGTCCAGGACGATGGCGTTGTCGAGGCTGCCACCCAGGGCGAGGTTGTTCGCCCGCAGATGCTCGATGTCGTTCATGAAGCCGAAGGTGCGCGCCCGGGAGACCTCCTTGACGAAGGAGGTGGTGGAGAAGTCGACCACCGCATCCTGGCCGCAGTCCTGGATGGCCGGATGCTCGAAGTCGATGCGGAACCCCACCTTGAAGCCGTCGAAGGGCTCGAAGCGGGCCCACTTGCCGTCCTCTTCCACGGCCACCGGCTTGCGGATGCGCACGAAGCGCTTGGCCGCCGACTGCTCCTCGATGCCGGCCGACTGGATGAGGAAGACGAAGGGCCCGGCACTGCCGTCCATGATCGGCACCTCGGCGGCGCTGACATCGATGATGGCGTTATCGATGCCGAGCCCCGCCAGGGCGGAGAGGAGGTGCTCGACCGTGGAGATGCGCACCCCGTCCTTGACCAGCGCGGTGGAGAGCGTGGTATCGCCCACGTTCTCCGCCCGGGCCGGGATGGTCACCGGCTCGTCCAGGTCCACGCGCCGGAACAGGATGCCGGTATTCACCGGCGCCGGGCGCAGGGTCAGATAGATCTTGTCGCCGGTATGGAGACCGACGCCGGTGGCCTTGATGGCCTGTCTCAGGGTGCGCTGCTTGATCATCGAGCCGGTTTTCACCTCTTCCGGTATTTTGGTCCCACTGGGGAACTCTTGCGCAACTCTACCACACCGTGGCCCTACTGCCTATGTCCCATCAGTCCGCCTGGCGGCGCAGGAAGGCCGGAATATCCAGGTAGTTGTACTCGTCGTCGCCCTGATTGCCCTGGCCGGTGGTACCGTCGCCCGCCGCCTTGTTGCGGATCACGGTGGGCCGATCCAGCTCGTGGTAATCCATGTCGCCGGAGGCCTTGCGCTTGGGCATCTCCACGGTCTTCTCCGGCTCCGGTGACCGGCCGATACCGGTGGCCACCACGGTGACCCGCATCTCGTTCTCCATGTCCATGTCGATGGCCGTGCCCACCACGACATTGGCGTTGGCGTCGGCGAACTCGCGGACCGTGTCGCCCACCTCGCCGAACTCGCCAATGCTCATGTCGGGTCCGGCGGTGACGTTGACCAGGACGCCGCGGGCGCCGGCCAGGTCGACATCCTCGAGCAGCGGGCTGGAGACAGCCGACTCGGCGGCGGTGCGCGCCCGACCCTCGCCGGTGCCACTGCCGCTGCCCATCATGGCCATGCCCATCTCGGACATCACCGCGCGCACGTCGGCGAAGTCGACGTTGATGAGCCCGGGGCGGGTGATGAGCTCGGCGATCCCCTGCACCGCCCCGTAGAGGACGTTGTTGGCCGCCTTGAAGGCGTCCAGCAGGCTGGTGTTCTTGCCCATCACCGAGATCAGCTTCTCGTTGGGGATGGTGATGAGGGAGTCGACGTACTCGCCCAGCTGCTGGATCCCCTCGTCGGCCACCGAGGTCCGCTTGCCGCCCTCGAAGGGGAAGGGACGGGTGACCACGGCCACGGTGAGGATGCCCATCTCCCGCGCGATCTGGGCCACCACCGGGGCGCCCCCGGTGCCGGTGCCGCCGCCCATGCCGGCGGTGACGAAGAGCATGTCGGCGCCTTCGATGCACTCGACGATGCGGTCCTTGTCCTCCAGGGCCGCCTGCCGGCCGATCTCCGGATCGGCCCCGGCACCCAACCCCTTGGTGACGCCGTTACCGAGCTGGAGCACGGTCCGCGCCGAAGACTTCTTCAGCGCCTGGGCGTCGGTGTTGGCGCAGATGAAGTCCACGCCATCCAGGTTCTGCTCCACCATGTGCTCGACCGCGTTGCCACCGCCGCCGCCAACGCCGAGCACCTTGATCACCGCATTGGGTGTGTAGGAATCCATCAGTTCAAACATGGCTTGTTACCCCTTGGTCGTAATCCGTCCTGGCCTGCGGGCTTGTGTCCCGCTTCCGTCGTCGCGTCGTCCTAGAAACCCTGAAACCATCCGCGCATGCGCTCCAACATGCTCTTGACCCCGTTGTTGTTCCGCTCTCGATCCATGAACCCTCCGCCCTTGTGCATCTGACCGAATCGCAACAGCCCCACGCCGGTGGCGTGGATGGGGTTGCGGACCACGTCCACCAGCCCCGAGACCCCCTGCGGCAGCCCCAGCCGCACCGGCATGTGGAAGACCTCCTCGGCGAGGTCCACCGCGCCCTCCATGCGCGAACTCCCGCCCGTGAGGACCACGCCGGCGGCGCACAGGTCCTCGAAACCGGAGCGTCGCAGCTCCGCCTGAACGAGATTGAAGAGTTCCTCGTAGCGCGGCTCCACCACCTCCGCCAGGGTCTGGCGCGCCAGCCGCCGCGGCGGCCGGTCGCCCACCGAGGGGACCTCGATGGTCTCCTCGGAGGTGGCCAGCTGCCGCAGGGCACAGGCGTACTTCACCTTGATCTCCTCGGCGTGCTGGGTGGGCGTGCGCAGGGCCACGGCGATGTCGTTGGTCACCTGATCGCCGGCGATGGGGATCACCGCCGTATGGCGGATGGCCCCCTCGGCGAAGATGGCCATGTCCGTGGTACCACCGCCCACGTCCACCAGGCAGACACCGAGCTCCTTCTCGTCCTCGGTGAGCACGGAGTGGCTGGAGGCGAGCTGCTCCAGGATGATGTCGTCCACCTCCAGGCCGCAGCGGCGCACGCACTTGACGATGTTCTGGGCCGCCGAGACGGCGCCGGCGACCATGTGGACCCGCGCCTCCAGCCGCACGCCGGACATGCCGATGGGCTCCCGGATCCCCTCCTGGGCATCGATGATGAACTCCTGGGGGATCAGGTGGAGGATCTGCTGGTCCGCCGGGATGGCCACGGCCCGGGCGGCGTCCAGGACCCGGTCGACATCCCCCTGGGTCACCTCCTTGTCCCGGATGGCCACGATCCCGTGGGAGTTCAGGCTCTGGATATGGCTGCCGGCGATACCGGCGAAGACCGA
>JBNJED010000151.1:0-3833 GCA_051745535.1 Pseudomonadota bacterium
ACGACGGACGGCAGCGAGGAGGCGGCATGCAGCGAGTGGACACCCTCATCCACGCCGGTTGGGTGATCCCGGTGGAGCCCCGGGATACGGTCCTGGAGGGCCATTCCCTGGCCATCCACAACGGGCGTATCGAGGCGGTCCTGCCGCGCAGCGAGGCCGAGGCGGCCTACACCGCCGACGCCGTCCACGAGCTGGGGGGCCATGCCCTCATCCCGGGCCTGGTGAACGCCCACACCCACGCGGCCATGAGCCTCATGCGCGGTCTGGCCGACGACCTGCCGCTGATGACCTGGCTCAAGGAGCACATCTGGCCGGCGGAGGGGGCCAACGTCAGCCACGCCTTCGTGGATGACGGCACCCGGCTGGCGGCGGCGGAGATGCTGCGCTCCGGCACCACCTGCTTCAACGACATGTACCTCTTCCCCGACGCCGCCGGCACTGCCGCCGAGGCGGCGGGGATCCGGGCGAATCTGGGCATGATCGTCTTCGGCTTCCCCACGCCCTGGGCGAGCACGGCGGACGAGTATTTCGAGCGCGGTATCGCCGTCCACGACCGCTTCCGCGAGCATCCGCTCATCACCACCGCCTTCAGCCCCCATGCGCCCTATACCGTCCCCGACGAGTCGCTCGCGCGCATCGCCACCCTGGCCGAGGAGCTGGACGTCCCGGTACACATCCACGTCCACGAGACGGCCCACGAGGTGGACGAGGCGGTGGAACAGGACGGCCGCCGGCCGCTGGAGCGGCTGGAGGCCCTGGGGCTGCTGGGGCCGCGACTCCAGGCGGTCCACGCCACCCAGCTCACGGACGACGAGATCGGCCGGCTGGCGGAGAACGGCGCCTCGGTGGTCCACTGCCCCCAGTCCAACCTCAAGCTGGCCAGCGGCTTCTGCCCCGTGGCGGCGCTGGCCGGGGCCGGGGTGAATCTCGCCCTGGGCACCGACGGTGCGGCCAGCAACAACGACCTGGACATGCTCGCGGAGATGCAGAGCGCCGCCCTGCTGGGCAAGGCGGTAGCCGGGGAGCCGGCCGCCCTGCCGGCGGAGGCGGCGCTGGAGATGGCGACCCTGGGCGGCGCCCGCGCCCTGGGCCTGGAGGCGGATATCGGCTCCCTGGTGGCGGGCAAGGCGGCGGACCTGGTCGCCATCGACCTGAATCGCGTGGCCACCCGGCCGCTCTACCACCCGGTCTCCCAGATCGTCTACGCCGCCGGCCGGGACCAGGTCACCGATGTCTGGGTGGCCGGCCGCCATACCGTCAGCGGTGGCCGGCTGACCACCCTGGACGAGACCGATCTGCTGGAACGCGCCGACGGCTGGCGCGACAAGCTGGCCGCCAACGCCTGACCCCCGGAGGAATCATGGACACGACCAACGCCGATCCGGCCGAACTCGCCAAGTTCGACGAGATGGCCAGCCGCTGGTGGGACCCCAACGGCGAGTGCGGCCCCCTCCACGCCATCAACCCCCTGCGGCTGGAGTACATCGACGAGCGCGCCGACCTCGCCGGCAAGCGCGCGGTGGACGTGGGCTGCGGCGGCGGCCTGCTGACCGAGGCCATGGCCCTGCGCGGGGCGGAGGTGGTCGGCATGGACATGGGCGAGGCGGCCATCAAGGTCGCCCGCCTCCACCGCCACGAATCCGGCGTGGAGGTGGACTACCGCCACACCGCCGCCGAGGACCTGGCCGCCGAGGAGCCGGAGGGGTTCGACGTGGTCGCCTGCATGGAGATGCTGGAACACGTTCCCCACCCGGAGTCGGTGGTCGCCGCCTGTGCGCGGATGGTGAGGCCCGGGGGCCGGGTCTTCTTCTCCACCATCAACCGCAACCCCAAGAGCTACCTCTTCGCCATCCTCGGCGCCGAGTACCTCCTGAAGATGCTGCCGCGGGGGACCCACGACTACCAGCGCTTCATCACTCCGGCGGAGCTGGACGGCTGGGCGCGGGGCGCCGGCCTGGTGACCGAGGACTTTACCGGGCTGACCTACAACCCATTGAGCAAGCAGTACAGCCTGGGGCGGGACATCGACGTCAACTACATGGCCACCTACCGCCGGGATGGCTGACCGCCGACTCGCCGCCCTCTTCCTCGACCTGGACGGCACCCTGGTGGATACCGCCCCGGACCTGGCGGCGGCCCTGAACCGGGTCCGCCAGGAGGAGGGGCTCCCCGCCGTGGACGAGGCGGAGGTGCGGCCGGTGGTCTCCCACGGCGGCGGCGCGGTGGTGGCCGCCGGCCTGGGCGTGCCGCCGGAGGACCCGGCCCACACCGCCCTGCTGCAGCGGCTTCTGGACCACTACCGCGCCGACCTGGCCACCCACAGCCGGCTCTTCCCCGGGCTGGCCGAGGTTCTGGAGGCCTGGGAGGCCAGCGGCCGCCCCTGGGGCGTGGTGACCAACAAGCCGGCCCGCTTCACCGAGCCGCTGCTGGAGGCCCTGGGCCTCGCCGGGCGGGTGGCGGCGGTGGTCAGCGGCGATACCCTCCCCCGGGCCAAGCCCCACCCGGACCCGCTGCTCCACGCCTGCACCGCCGCCGGCTGCGACCCGGCCGCGGCGGTCTACGTGGGCGACGCCGAGCGCGATATCGCCGCCGGCCTGGCCGCCGGCCTGCGCACCGCCGTCGCCGGCTGGGGCTATCTGGATCCCGCCGACCACCCCGGCGACTGGGGCGCCGAGATCCACCTGGCCACCCCCGCCGACCTGGGCCGCTGGCTGGCCGAATCGGCCGCCTGAGCCCTCAGGCGGCGGCCAGCTCCCGCCGCGCCTGACCGATGACCCGCAGGGCGGAGCGCAGGAGGAAGGCGCCCAGGGCGAGCCCCACCACCAGGTCCGGCCACCCCCGGCCGGTGAGCCAGACCCCGCCGGCGGCGGCGAAGACCGAGAGATTGACCACGATATCGTTGCGCGAGCACTCCCACACGGAGGACATGTTCACGTCCTCGTGGCGGTGGCGGCTCAGGAGGTAGAGGCAGAGGCCGTTGGCGGCCAGGGCCAGGAGGCTGAAGAGGCCCATTACCTCGAACAGCGGCGTAGCCGGGACCGCCAGGCGGTAACCGACCTGCCCCAGTACCACCAGCGCCCCCGCCAGGATCAGCGCCCCCTTGACCAGCGCCACCCGCGCCTTGGCGGTGGTCCCCCGGGCCACCGCCCAGAGGCTCAGGGCATAGGTCAGGGCATCACCCAGGTTGTCCAGGCTGTCCGCCAGCAGGGCGGTGGAGCCGGCATAGAGGGCGGCGGCCAGCACGGCCGCGAACATGACGGCGTTGATGACCAGCACCGCCACCAGGGTCCGGCGCTGGCGCTGCGCCCCGGCATCCAGGCTGCAGCCGTCGTCGCAGCACCCCGCCATCAGCCCGCCTCCGCGATGCCCAGGCTGTTCTCCCGGATCTCCCGGATCTGGTCGCGCAGCTTCGCCGCCTCCTCGAATTCCATGTTCTGCGCCTTCTGCATCATCTGCTCCTCCAGCTCGGCCAGCTTCTTCTTGAGCTGGGCGGGGGTCAGGGACTGATACTCGGCGACCTCCTCGGCCACCCGCGCGTAGCGCTTGGCATCCGCATTCTGGGCGCCGGGATAGCCGGTCTCCATGACGTCGGCCACGCGCTTCTCGATGGTCCGCGGGGTGATCCCGTGGGCCTCGTTGTGGGCGATCTGCTTCTCCCGACGGCGCTCGGTCTCGTCCATGGCCCGCTGCATGGAGCCGGTGATCTTGTCGGCGTAGAGGATGGCCTTGCCGTGGGCGTTACGCGCGGCCCGGCCGATGGTCTGGATGAGGGAGCGCTCGGCACGCAGGAAGCCCTCCTTGTCGGCATCCAGGATCGCCACCAGGGAGACCTC
>JBNJED010000152.1:0-3829 GCA_051745535.1 Pseudomonadota bacterium
TGGTCGGGACGGCAGGATTTGAACCTACGACCCCCACACCCCCAGTGTGGTGCGCTACCAGACTGCGCCACGCCCCGAATCAGCGCGTATATTATCGCGCCCCCGGGGGGTTCGCCAAGCCCCTTTCAACGGCGGAGGATGGTGAGGATGTCCTCGAGCTCGGTGCGGAACTGTCGGGCCATCTGGCGGCTGTGGTTGATGTCCTCGCGGGCGTGCTCGCTCTCCATGCGCTGGCGGGCGCCACCGATGGTAAAGCCCTCCTCGTAGAGGAGGCTGCGGATCTGGCGGATGAGGACGACATCCTCACGCTGGTAGTAGCGGCGGTTGCCGCGGCGCTTGACGGGATTGAGCTGGGGGAACTCCTGCTCCCAGTAGCGCAGGACGTGGGGCTTTACGTGGCAGAGCTCGCCGACCTCACCGATGGTGAAGTAGCGCTTGGCCGGGATGTCCGGCAGTTCGTCGTTATTGGTCGGTTCCAGCATAGGCCTCGACCCGCGCCTTCAGCTTCTGGCCTGGCCGGAAGGTCACCACCCGCCGCGCGGAGATGGGGATCTCCTCGCCGGTCTTGGGGTTGCGGCCCGGGCGCTGCTTCTTGTCCCGGAGGTCGAAGTTCCCGAAACCGGAGAGCTTGACCTGCTCGCCGCTCTCCAGCGCCTCGCGGATCTCCTCGAAGAAGGCCTCCACGACCTCCTTGGCCTCGCGCTTGTTCAGACCCAGTTCCTCGAACAGTTTCTCCGCCAGTGCGGCCTTGGTCAGTGCCATCGGTTTCGCCTTACTCTCTCAGGGTCGCGCCGAGGCGCTGAGCCAGCGCCTGGACCACATTTGCGGTGACTTCCTCCACGTCACCGTCGGTAAGCGTGCGCGAATCGTCCTGCAGGGTCAAGCCCAGCCCCAGACTTTTTCGGCCGGAATCAACACCTTTACCGCGGTAGACATCGAACAGCCGGGCATCGCGCAGCCACTCGCCGGCGGCCTCCCGGGCCACCGTCAGGACATCCGCGGCGGCCACCGCCTCATCCACCACCACCGCCAGGTCGCGCCGGATGGCGGGATAGCGCGAGGGGGTGCGGTAGGTGGGCAGGGGCACGGCGGTCAGCGCCTGGGCGGCGATCTCGAACAGGTAGACCGGCTCGGCCAGGTCCAGCTCCTCGGCAATGACCGGGTGCAGCGCACCGAGCCAGCCCACCGGCTCACCGTCGCGGTAGATCCGGGCGCTCTGCCCCGGGTGCAGCGCCGGGTGGCTGTCCGCCTCGAAGGTGAAGGCCTCCGCGGCCCCGGTGGCGGCGATGATGGCCTCCAGATCGCCCTTGAGGTCGAACAGATCCACCGACTCGCCCCCGGCGCCCCACTGCTCCGGCCAGCGCGGGCCGATGGCGGCGGCGGCCAGGGCGTTCTCCTGGCGCAGGCCGTCGGCCTCCGGGCGGAAGCACTGCCCCAGTTCGAAGAGCCGGACCCGGCTGCGCTGGCGATGGCGGTTGTGCTGGACGGCGGAGAGCAGCCCCGGCCAGAGACTGGTGCGCATGACGTCCATCTCCGCGGAGAGCGGATTGGCCAGGGCCAGCGGCTCCAGACCCGGCTCCAGGCGCCGCTGCAGGCGGGCATCCACGAAGCTGTAGGTGATGGCCTCCAGATAATCCCGGTGGGCCATGAGGCGGCGCAGCCGGGCCGTCGGCAACCGCCCCTCGGGCTGGCGCGGGGCGGCCACCTCCATGGCGGGCAGCGCGGCCGGCAGGCGATCGTAGCCCACCACGCGGGCCACCTCCTCCACCAGGTCCTCCTCCACACCGATATCGAAGCGGTGGCTCGGCGGCACCACCCGCCAGCCGTCCAGGTGCTCGCTCTCCTGCATGCCCAGCCGTTGCAGGGCGTTGAGCACCGTATCCGCCTCCACCTCGGTCCCCAGCAGGGCGTTGAGGCGGGCATGACGCAGGGGGACGTTCTCCCACTTCGGCAGGGCCCCGGTATCGGTCACCTCGGTGACCGGGCCCGGCTGTCCGCCGGCCAGGGCGGTGAGGAGCTCCGTCGCCCGCTCCAGGGCCAGCCGGGGCAGGGCCGGGTCCACGCCGCGCTCGAAGCGGTGGGAGGCGTCGGTATGCAGCCCCAGGCGACGGGCGCGGCCCAGGATCGCCTCGGGGGTGAAGAAGGCGGCCTCCAGGACGATGTCCCGGGTGGTCTCGTCCACGGCGGACGCCGCCCCGCCCATGATCCCGGCCAGGGCGGTGGGGCCCGCCTCGTCGGCGATGACCAGCATGTCCGTCGCCAGGGCCGTCTCGCTGCCGTCCAGCAGGGTCAGGCTCTCCCCCTCCCCGGCGAAGCGGACCTCGATGCCGCCCTGCAGCCGGTCGGCATCGAAGGCGTGCAGGGGCTGCCCCAGCTCCAGCAGGACGTAGTTGGTGACATCCACCACCAGCCCCAGGCTGCGCAGGCCGCTGCGGCGCAGACGTTCCTTCAGCCAGGTGGGCGTGGGCGTATCGGGATCGATGCCGCGCACCGGCCGGACCAGGTAGCGCGGGCAGGCGGCCGTCTCGGCGACCCGGGCCGGCCACGCCTCCCCGGCGGCGGCGATGTCCGGCACCGCCGGCTCGGCCACGTCGCAATCGAAGAGCGCGCCCACCTCGCGAGCCAGGCCGCGCACCGAGAGGCAGTCGCCGCGGTTGGGGGTGAGATCGATCTCGATGGCCGTGTCTTCCAGGCCCAGCCAGGCGCGCAGGTCGGCCCCCACCTCGGCCTCGCCGCCCAGCTCCAGCAGCCCCTCGCTGCCCTCGCCGAGGCCGAGCTCGGTCGACGAGCAGAGCATGCCGCGGGATTCCACCCCGCGCAGCTTCGTGGCCCGGATGGTGGTGCCGTCGGGCAGGACCGCCCCCTCCCGGGCGAAGGGGGCGATGAGGCCGGCGCGGGCATTGGCCGCGCCGCAGACCACCTGGAAGGTCGCCGCACCGTCCGAGACGGTGCAGACCTGGAGCTTGTCCGCCTCCGGATGGGCCTCACAGGCCTCGATACGGCCGACCACGACGCCGCTGAAGGCGCCGGCCACCGGCTCCACGGCGTCCACCTCCAGGCCGGCCATGGTGAGCCGGTGGGTCAGCCCGTCGGTATCCACCGCCGGGTCCGCCCACTCCCGCAACCAGTTCTCGCTGACTCGCATGGTGGTTCCCGTCCCCCGGCGCTAGGCGCCGCCCCGCTCCCGGGCGAACTGCTCCAGCACGCCCAGGTCGTTTTCAAAGAAGACCCGCAGGTCGTCCACGCCGTAGCGCAGCATGGCCAGCCGCTCCACGCCCATGCCGAAGGCGAAGCCGGTCCAGCGCTCGGCATCCACACCCACCTGCCCCAGCACGTTGGGGTGGACCATGCCGCAGCCGAGGACCTCCAGCCAGCCGGTGTGGCTGCAGACGCGGCAGCCGGCGCCGTCGCAGTGGACGCACTCGATATCCACCTCCGCCGAGGGCTCGGTGAAGGGGAAGTAGGAGGGCCGGAAGCGGGTGGCCAGGTCGCGCTCGAAGAAGGCGCGCAGGAAGGCATCCAGCACCCCCTTGAGGTGGGCGAAGCTCACGCCCTCGTCCACGTAGAGCCCCTCCACCTGGTGGAACATGGGGGTGTGGGTGAGATCGGAGTCGCAGCGGTAGACCCGCCCGGGGGCGATGACCCGCACGGGCGGCTCCCGTCCCTCCATGACCCGGATCTGCACCGGGGAGGTGTGGGTGCGCAGGACGGTGTGGGCGTCGAAGTAGAAGGTATCGTGCATCGCCCGCGCCGGGTGGGAGGGCGGGATGTTCAGCGCCTCGAAGTTGTGGAAGTCGTCCTCCACCTCCGGCCCCTCGGCCGCCTCGAA
>JBNJED010000153.1:0-3774 GCA_051745535.1 Pseudomonadota bacterium
GGCGTTGAGCACGGTGGCGTAGCCCACCCAGGCGATGTAGGGGACGAAGAGCCAGCCCGCTACCCGGTCGAACGCGGCGAAGGCGCGCCAGGTGGCCAGGATGGCGGCCAGGAGGAAGACGATCTCCACCAGCGCCCAACCCGGCGACTGCAGGCCGAAGAAGACCACGCTCCAGCCCAGGTTCAGCCCCAGCTGGACGAAGAAGAGCGCCAGGGGGTGGGGTGTCTCCCGGTCCCAGGAGAGGCCGGCGACGCGCCAGACCCGCCAGGCGGCGACCGCCATCATCACGAACAGCAGATTCCAGACGATGGGAAAGGCCAGGTCCGGCGGCGTGAAGAAGGGCCGGGCCAGCTCCCGGTACCAGGGGTCCAGCGCCGGCCGGGTGATGGCGCCGCCCACGGCGCCGGTGGCCAGGCAGAGCACCAGCAGCCCCAGCAGCATGAGGCGGTCTTGCCAGGGGGAGGGGGCGGTCTCGCGCATGGGGTGGTCCTCGACTGGATCTCGGGTGAGACGGTACCGCAGCCGCCGCCCCCTGTCAGGGCCGCGGGAGGCGGCTACACTCTCATCGGGAATCCGTCCAAACGGAATGCATCATCCATAACAAGGGGGAGTAGCCACATGCGCATGGCAGAGCGAAGGGTCGTTGTCACCGGCGGGGCCAGCGGTATCGGCGAGGCGACGGTGCGAGACCTGGTCATCCAGGGGGCGCGGGTGGTCATCGCCGACCTCGATGACGAGCGCGGCCCGGCCCTGGCCGAGGAACTCGGCGAGGCGGTGACCTACCAGCGGACCGACGTCGCCGACGAGGCCTCGGTCACCGCCCTCTTCGATGCCGCGGAGGCGACCCTGGGCGGGGTGGACGGCCTCTTCAACAACGCCGGTATCGGCCACATCGGCCCCTCGGCGCAGCACCCGCTCATCGACTGGCAGCGGGTCATCGACATCAACCTTACCGGGGTCTTCCTGGTGGCCAAGCACGCCATCGCCCGCATGGAGGCGGCGGAGGGCGGCGCCATCGTCAACTGCGCCTCCATCCTGGGGAACTTCGGCCAGTCCCAGACCGCGGCCTACTCCGCGGCCAAGGGCGGCGTGGTCAACCTCACCCGGACCCTGGCCCTGGAGTACGCCCAGAAGGGGATCCGGGTGAACACCGTCTCCCCCGGCTACATCATCACGCCGCTGCTGGATGCCCTGGACCAGGCGACCAAGGACTACCTCGCCGGGCTCCACGCCATGGGCCGCATGGGCCGGCCGGAGGAGGTGGCGCGGGCGGTGACCTTCCTGCTCTCCGACGAGGCCTCCTTCATCACCGGCGCGCAGCTACTGGTGGACGGCGGCTTTACCGCCGGCAAGAGCTGAAGGGGCTACTCCTCGGCCACGGCCTCGCGGGTATCCTCGATCCGGCGCTCCAAGTAGGAGCCATAGTAGTCCTCGGAGGATACCCCTACCAGGCTCTCGGCGGCGGTCTCGCCACCGGGGGTAAGAAAGACGAGGGTCGGTGTCACCTGGACGCTGTATTCGCTACCGAGGTCCTGGGCCTCCATGGTGTCGCCGGCGAAGGTGGTGAGCTCGCGACTGCTGCCCACGTCCACCTCCCGAATGGTTACATCCTCGCCCCGCTTCTGCATGGGGATGAGGTGGCTGTCCTTGACGTACTCGCAGTACGGGCAGTCGTCGGCCGTGAAGGCGAGGATTACCGGCTGGTCGGCAGGCAGGTCACCGAGGTCCTCGGCGGGCGGCAGGCCCTCGGCCGTCGCCTCGCCGGAGCAGCCGGCGAGGAACATGGCAGCCAGCAGCAGGGCCAGGATGTTCGGGCGAGTGGCAGGCATGGGAATGGACTCCTCCGTTCCGCCGGGGGCGGTGGTATATCTGCCGAATGGACAACGAATGAACAGCTTCGGTTCCCCCGGGCTGTTGACGGCGGGGTATCTTCCCCCGGCGATTGCCCGGGATACAACCGGCGACGTAGCATAGGCGCTCCCATCGGCCAGCCGAGCCCCCTTTGATGTCCGAGCCCCTGCGCATCGCCACCCGCAAGAGTCCCCTCGCCCTGTGGCAGGCGGAGTACGTCCGCGACCGGCTCCAGGCCCTCCACCCCGGGCTGGAGGTGGAGCTGGTCCGCATGACCACCCAGGGGGACCGGGTTCTGGACTCGCCGCTGGCGAAGATCGGCGGCAAGGGGCTGTTCGTGAAGGAGCTGGAGACGGGCATGCTGGAGGGGCGGGCGGACATCGCCGTCCACTCCATGAAGGATGTCCCCATCGAGTTCCCCGACGGGCTCCACCTGGCGGTGATCTGCCCCCGGGAGGACCCGCGGGACGCCTTCGTGAGCAACCACTATGGCCACCTGGACGAGCTGCCCGAGGGCGCCCGGGTGGGGACCTCCAGCCTGCGCCGGCAGGCCCAGGTCCGCGCCCGGCGGCCCGACCTGGAGATCCTCGACCTGCGCGGCAACGTGAACACCCGCCTGGCCAAGCTGGATGCCGGCGACTACGACGCCATCATCCTCGCCTGCGCCGGGCTGCGACGGCTGGGCTTCGCCGAGCGCATCCGCACGCCGCTGGAGCCGGAGGTGATCCTGCCGGCCATCGGCCAGGGGGTGGTGGGCGTGGAGTGCCGCGTGGACGACGAGCGGGTCAACGGCCTGCTGGCGGCGGTGGACGATGCCGCCACCCGACCGCGCATCACCGCCGAGCGGGCCCTCAACACCCGCCTGGAGGGCGGCTGCCAGGTCCCCATCGGCGGCTATTCCGAGGTGGCCGGCGACGAGATCCATCTACGCGCCCTGGTGGGCCGCCCCGATGGCGGCGAGGTCATCCGCTCCGAGGCGCGCGGCCCGGTGGCGGAGGCGGAGGCCATCGGCATCCGCGTGGCCGACGACCTGCTCTCCCGGGGCGCCGGCGAGATCCTCAAGGAGGTCTACGGCAATGGCTGACGAACTGGACGGCCTCGGCATCATGGTCACCCGCCCGGCCCACCAGGCGGAGGGCCTCTGCCAGCGCATCGAGGAGGCCGGTGGCCAGCCGTGGCGCTTCCCGGTGCTGGAGATCCTCGACCCCGAGGACAGCGGCCCCCTCAACGCCATCATCGACCGCCTGGACGAGTTCGACCTGGCGGTGTTCATCAGCCCCAATGCGGTGAACAAGGCCATGAACCTCATCCAGGCCCGGCGGGAGCTGCCGGCGGGCCTGCAGCTGGCCACCGTGGGCCGGCGCTCGGCGGTGGAGCTGCGCCACTTCATCGGCCGCGATCCGGATATCTTCCCCAAGCAGAAGTTCGACAGCGAGGCGCTGCTGGCCCAGCCCGGCATGCAGGACGTGGCCGGCAAGCGGGTGGTCATCTTCCGCGGCGATGGCGGTCGGGAGTTCCTGGGCCATACCCTCACCGAGCGCGGTGCCGAGGTCACCTACGCCGAGGCCTACCGGCGCGGCCGGCCGCCGGCGGACCTGGGCGCCCTGCAGCGCGCCTGGGCGCGCGGGGATATCGACGTCATCACCATCACCAGCGGTGAGGGGATGCGGAACCTGTTTGACATGGTGGGCAAGCTCGGCCAGTACTGGTTGAAGAAGACCCCGCTGGTGGTGGTCAGCGAGAACCAGCGCGAACTGGCCCGTGAACTAGGCTTCAAGGTGGAGCCCGTGGTGGCGGAGGCCGCCTCCGACGAGGCCATAGTGGACGCCCTGATCCGCTGGCGGCAGGGCGCTGGAGAGGCGCAGACATGAGCGAAGCCGATAACCGCGGGCGCGACGAGGCGCCCGGCGACCCCGAGCAGGG
>JBNJED010000154.1:0-3767 GCA_051745535.1 Pseudomonadota bacterium
GCCGCAGGAGAGCGAGCCGCGCCCGCGACGGGAGACGCTCACCGCCGAGGACTCGCCGGAGTCCATCATCCGCCAGCCCCAGCGCCAGCCTGAGCCGGAACAGCGCGACATCACCGCCGCCGAACTCATGGAGCGCAGCCGGGAGTACGCCAGCCTGAGCGCCGAGATCCGGCGGCTGCGCGAGACCCTAGCCGACAACCCGCGCGAGAAGTACATCTCGGCCAATACCCGGGAGTACAAGTACGCCAACTACATGGACGCCTGGCGCTCCAAGGTGGAGCGGGTGGGCAACGTCAACTACCCCGAGGAGGCGCGCCGCCAGGGCCTCTCCGGCCGGCTGCTCATGGATGTGGTGGTAGAGGCGGACGGCTCGGTGAGCGACGTGAAGATCCTGCGCTCCTCCGGCAACCGGCTGCTGGACGACGCCGCCATGCGCATCGTCCGCCTGGCCGCCCCCTTCCCTGACTTCCCGGAGAACATCCGCGAGGACTTCGACCGGCTCCACATCACCCGCACCTGGGTCTTCGACAGCGAGGGCGGCGGCTTCGACACCACCTCGGGCGAGTAGTCAGAGGGGGTCGGGGATGGGGGTGCCGGCCTTGCGCCGGTACATGGCCCGATCGGCGAGATTGAAGAGCGTTCCCGCATCGGTGGCATCCGCGGGGTAGGAGGCCCAGCCCATGCTCACCCCTACCCGCACCTGGCTCCCGTCCGCCAGCACCAGCGGGCGGGCCACCTCGGCGGCGAGCTTGGCCACGACGCCCTCGATGGCCGCGGGCTCCACCGCCTCCTCCAGCAGGACGACGAACTCGTCGCCGCCCAGGCGCGCCACGGTATCCACCTCGCGCACCCCGGCCCGCAGGCGCCGGGCCACCTCCACCAGCACCGCGTCGCCCACCGCGTGGCCCAGGCGGTCGTTCACCGGCTTGAAGTGGTCCAGGTCGGCGACCAGGAGGGTCAGCCCCTGGCCGTGGCGGTCGGCGCGGGCCATGGCGCGAACCAGGTGCTCGTTGAAGAGCTTGCGATTGACCAGGCCGGTGAGCGGGTCATGGCCGGCCTGGTACTCCAGCTGGGCCTGGCTCTCCCGCAGGTCGCGGTTGGCCCGCTCGAGATCCCGTGTCCGATCCACGACCCGTTGCTCCAGGGTCCGCTCGCTCTCCTGCAGCGCCTCCACCATCTCCTGGCGCACCCGCAGGGCGTGCTCCTGCGCCTCGTCCCGGCCCCGCTGCAGGGTATTGATGCGGTCGGCCAGGGCCAGGGAGAGCAGGAGCATCTCCAGGGCCGAGCCGATGAGCAGGGCGTTGGCCGTCACCGCGTTGGAGGGCAGCAGCCCGAGGTTGTGCAGGGCGATGACGATGACCCCGGAGAGCAGCGCCACCCAGGCGAGGACGAAGAAGCGCGCCCCCGGCTGGCGCTGGTAGAGGGCCATCGCCCCCAGCAGCAGGGCACCCACGGCGAAGATCAGGGAGAGACCGTTCACCGCCATGGCCGCCAGGTGGTAGGCACCGGCGACGGCGGTGAGGAAGGTGGCCGCATAGCCGACGATGACCACCGGCATGAACCAGCCCAGCCGCAGCCGCTTCGGCGTGTCCCCGAGGAAGCGCTGGACGAAGAGCGCCCCGAAGGCGCCGGCCAGGGAGACGCCGCCGGTGGGCGAGAGGTGGGTCAGCCACGGGTTGTCGGGCCAGAGGAACTGGCCGGTGAGGCCCGCCAGCCCCGCCTGGCCCACCGACAGCGTCCCGATGAAGGCGACGTAGATGAGGTAGAGCGAGTCGCGCAGGGAGAGGTAGAGGAAGAGGTTATAGACCAGCAGCGCGATGAGCAGCCCGTAGTAGAGGCTCAGCAGGGAGTAGCTCACCTGGTCCTGCTGCCACAGCGCCTCCGCCTCCCAGAGGGTCACCGGCGCTGTCAGCGTGCCCTCGGAGGCGACGCGCAGATAGAGGGTGTAGTCCGTCGCCGGCTCCAGGCCGAGGTCGAAGAGGTGGTGGCGGTGGGGCAGCACCCGGGCACTGAAGGGGAGGCGGTCCCCCGAGCGGTAGTGGCGCCACTCGCCGCCGGCCGGTGCCAGGTAGAGATCCACCTCATCCAGGGAGGCGTGGCCTACCTCCAGCAGCCGGCGTCCGGTGAGGTCCGCGGGGGTGGTCAGTTCCAGCCGCAGCCAGACGGCGTCCCGGGTCAGGCCGAAGTTGGTCGCCCGGGAGCCATCGCCCTCCAGGGGCCGGAAGCCGCCGGCGCGGTGGATGGCCCGGATCGCCGCCAGATCCAGCCGCTCCCCGGCGTGGCGGTGGACGGTGAAGGCCCCGGAGAGGGGCTGGCGCGGCTGCTCGCCCACCGCCACCGGATCGGGCACGGCGCCGGCGACCGGCGGGAAGAGACCCACCAGCGCCAGTAGCAGCACCCCGCACCACCCTGTCCCCTTCCGGCCCATGACCCGCGGCTCCCCCTGAAGTGGTCCCATTCTAGAACAGATGGCCGCAATTTGGTCCGTAATCGTCTGGGAACGGGCCAGTTTTAACCACTGTATAAGGGCGCCCCGCCGCCGTCGGACCTATCCGGCCATCCCCCGCGCCATCTCCCCCAGCCGGGCCAGGGCGCGCTCCAGGCGGGCATCCCAGGGCTGGGCGCAGTTCAGTCGCACGAAGTTCCGGAAGCGCTGGGTGGGTGAGAACATCGGCCCGGGGGCGATGCTGATCCCCTCGGCCAGGGCGCGCCGGTAGAGCTCCAGGGCATCCACCGCCTCCGGCAGCTCCACCCAGAGGACGAAGCCGCCGGCGGGCCGGGTCTGGCGGGTGCCGGGCGGGAAGTAGCGGGCCACCGCCCGGCCCATGCGATCCACCGCCCGGGCATGGTCGCCCCGTGCCTGGCGCAGGTAGCGGTCGTAGCCGCCGCGCTCCAGGAAGTCGGCCACCGCCAGCCCCGGCCAGGCCGGCGTGGAGGAGCTGCCGGCGTACTTCAGGTACTCCACCCGGTCGCGGTAGCGGCCGGGGGCGATCCAGCCCACGCGCAGCCCCGGCGAGAGGGTCTTGGAGAAGGAGCTGCAGTAGAGCACCCCGCCTCGGGTCTCGTGGGCCTTGGCCGCCCAGGGGCGCGGCGGCTCGAAGGCCAGATCGCCGTAGACGTCATCCTCGATGAGCGGCACCTCCCGCTCCTCCAGCAGCTCCACCAGCGCCCGGCGGCGCTCGGCCGAGGCGCAGTGGCCCAGGGGGTTGCCGAAGCTCGGCATGAGCAGGGCGGCGGCCACCGGCCACTGATCCAGCGCCAGGGCCAGGGCCTCCGGCGAGACGCCCTCGTCCGGGTCGGTGGGGATCTCCAGGGCGCGCAGCCCCTGGGCCTCGATGGCCTGGAGGATGCCGTAGAAGGTGGGCGACTCGATGGCCACTACCTCCCCCGGCTCCGCCACGGCGCGCAGGGCGAGCACCAGCGCCTCCTGGGCGCCGTTGGTGATGACGATCTCCTCCGGGCCGAGCTGGCAGCCGGCCTCCGCCATGCGGCGGGCGATGGGCTGGCGCAGCTCCAGCGGCCCGGGCGGGAAGGCGTAGTCCAGCTCCCGGCCACCCCAGCGGCGCGGCACCCCGGCGAAGGCGCGGCGCATCCCTCGCGCCGGGAGGAAGTCCGCATGGGGCACGGCGGCGCCCAGCTGGGCCACGTCCGGCTCCCCGGCGGCCTGGACCACCCGCAGCACCAGCGCCTGGCCGGTGACCGGGGTGGGCTCGCCGCCGGGCCGGGAGGGCGCCGGCCGCTCCGGCGGCGCCCAGGGGTGCTCGCGG
>JBNJED010000155.1:0-3765 GCA_051745535.1 Pseudomonadota bacterium
GGCCTGGCGCACGCTGTTCGTCAGTTTCGATGCGGTTCGGCTCATGATGGGACCACCTCTTCGATGACATTGGTGATTTCCGACCGGGCGGTGTCACCCTGCTTGCCCAGGCAGAAGACGCTGCGGCCCTCCATGGCCGCATTGCGGTAGACGGCGCGACGGCGGACATTGCTGTCCAGTGCCGGGATGTCGAACTCCTCCAGGGCCGATTGCATGGCCCGGGAGAGGGCGCTGCGCGGCTCCAGCTGGTTGATGACGAAACGGGCCTCGAGCCCGGGTCGCTGCTGGCGGATGGATTCCACTGCCTCGGCCAGGCGCATGCTGGCCCACAGGTCCACCGGGGAGGGCAGCACCGGGATCAGCACCTGATCCGAGGCCAGCATCGCCTTGTTGGCCCGCTCGGTCTCCAGCGAGGGTGGGCAGTCGATGAGGATGTAGTCGTAGTCGGCCCGGAAGCGGTCGACCTCCCGGGCGAGATCACCCCCCACCATGATCACCGAGACCGGGAAGGGCCGATCATCCGGTGCCAGGCTGCTCCACTGGACGGCGGAGCCCTGGGGGTCGGCGTCGATGACCAGGGCCCGCCCCCGCTGGCCCAGGCCGGCGGCCAGGTTCATGGTGAGCGTGGTCTTGCCGCTGCCGCCCTTCTGGTTGGCAATGGAGAATACGGTCGCTGTCATGATCTCTTCCCTCGCCCGGTGCGCTCCCGCTACCGGGAGCATAGCGGAAGCTCGCTGTCGGTTCCCGACCGGAACCTCGGGCCATGGTAGCGCGACCGGGCCGCGAAGGGGGAATCTCACGGACCATACCCGTCACCCCCTTTCGGCTACCGGCCCCCGCCTGCCGTCCTGTTAGACTGTCCGCCGAACGCATCAAGGAGTCTGTCCCGTGTCCCGCATCGACATCGACGCCGTCAAGAACTACCTGCTCGGTCTCCAGGACCGGATCTGCGACGAGCTGGCCGCCGAGGACGGGGCCGGCTCCTTCCACGAGGATGCCTGGGACCGCGAGGGCGGCGGCGGCGGCCGCACCCGGGTGCTCGCCGGCGGCGATGTCCTGGAGCAGGGCGGGGTGAACTTCTCCCACGTCCACGGCGACAGCCTGCCGGCAGCGGCCAGCGAGCGGCGACCGGAGCTGGCGGGGCGCTCCTTCCAGGCGCTGGGGGTCTCCCTGGTCATCCACCCCTGGAACCCCTATGTGCCCACCTCCCACGCCAACGTGCGCTTCTTCGTGGCGGAGAAGCCCGGGGAGGACCCGGTCTGGTGGTTCGGTGGCGGCTTCGACCTCACCCCCTTCTACCCCTTCCACGAGGATGTCCTGCACTGGCACCGCACGGCGCGCTCGGCCTGTGCGCCCTTCGGTGACGACGTCTATCCCGCCTACAAGCGGTGGTGCGACGACTACTTCTACCTCAAGCACCGGCAGGAGACCCGGGGGGTGGGCGGCCTCTTCTTCGACGATCTCAACGCCTGGGATTTCGACACCACCTTCGCCTTCCTGAAGAGCGTGGGCGACGCCTACATCCCCGCCTACCGGCCCATCGTCGCCGCCCGCAAGGCGACGCCCTACGGCGAGCGGGAGCGGGACTTCCAGCTCTACCGCCGCGGCCGCTACGTGGAGTTCAACCTGGTCTACGACCGCGGCACCCTCTTCGGCCTGCAGAGCGGCGGGCGCACCGAGTCCATCCTCATGTCCCTGCCGCCCCTGGTGCGCTGGCAGTACGACTGGCGCCCGGACCCGGGCACGCCGGAGGCGGCGCTCTACGAGGGCTACCTCCACCCCCGGGACTGGCTGGGCGAGGCCGGGGAGTAGCCGCCAGGCCCTCGCGCCCGCCGATGCCGTTTCCCCTTTCGTCTTCTCAGTCCACCGGCCGGTCGAGCTGGCGGTAGCCCAGCGCCTCGGTGAGGTGGGCGGCGGTGACCGCCTCCGCCCCGGCCAGGTCGGCGGCGGTGCGCGCCATGCGCAGGATCCGGTGGTACCCGCGGGTGGAGAGGTCCAGCCGGCGGATGGCCTGCTCCAGTAGCTGCCGACCCGCGGTGTCCAGCCGGCAGGCGGCCTCCACCTCCCCCGGCTCCAGCTCGGCGTTCACCCGGCCGGCGCGCCTGCGCTGGCGCTCCCGCGCCGCCTCCACCCGCTCCCGGGCGCCGGGCGTCTCCGGCTCCGGTGCGGGCTGCTCGGCGGTGAGGGTATCCACGGGGACCGGCGGCACCTCCAGGTGGAGGTCGATGCGGTCGAGCAGCGGCCCGGATAGCTTGGCGCGGTAGCGCCGGATCTGGTCCGGGGTGCAGTGGCAGCGGCCCGAGGGGTCGCCCAGGTAGCCGCAGGGGCAGGGGTTCATGGCGGCCACCAGCTGGAAGGTCGCCGGGAACTCGGTGCGCCGGGTCGCGCGGGCGATGGCCACCTTCCCCGTCTCCAGCGGCTCGCGCAGGACCTCCAGTACCCGGCGGTCGAACTCGGGGAGCTCGTCCAGGAAGAGGACCCCGCGGTGGGCCAGGGAGATCTCCCCGGGCCGGGGGTGGCTGCCGCCGCCCACCAGCGCGGCGGCGGAGGCGGTGTGGTGGGGCGAGCGGAAGGCGCGGCGGTACCAGTCCTCCGTGGACTCCTCCGCCCCGCCGGCCACCGAGCGGATGGCGGCGGCCTCCAGCGCCTCGTCCTCGTCCAGGGGCGGGAGCAGGTCGGGGAGGCGGCGGGCGAGCATGGACTTGCCGGTCCCCGGCGGGCCCAGCAGCAGGAGGCTGTGGCCGCCGGCGGCAGCCAGCTCCAGGGCGCGCTTGGCCTGGTGCTGGCCGCGCACCTCGGCGAGGTCGGCGGTGATGGGGGGCGGGCCGGGGTCCTCCGGCGGGGTGATCCGGTCCAGCGGGGCGTTGCCGGCGAGGGCGGCGCAGACGCCGGCCAGGTCGTCGGCGGCGAGGATCCGGGCATCGCGCACCCGCGCGGCCTCGGCGGCGTTGGCCCGGGGGAGGATCAGGGTCCGCCCGGCGGCGGCCGCCTTCACCGCGGCGGGCAGCGCCCCGCGCACCGGGCGCAGGCCGCCGCCCAGGGCCAGCTCGCCCAGGAATTCGTAGCGCGGGAGTTCGTCGGCGGGGAGCTGGCCGGAGGCGGCGAGCAGCCCCACGGCGATGGGCAGGTCGAAGCGGCCGCCCTCCTTGGGCAGGTCCGCCGGGGCGAGGTTGACGGTGATCCGGCGGGCGGGGAACTCCAGGCCGGTGATGTCGATGGCCCCGCGTACCCGGTCCTTGCTCTCGCGCACCGCCGCCTCCGGCAACCCCACCACCGAGAGCGATGGCAGGCCGTTGCCCAGGTGGACCTCCACCGCCACCGGCGGTGCGTTGACGCCCTCCTGGGCGCGGCTGTGAACGGTCGCCAGTGACATTGCCCCTCCCTGGGTAAACCCGTCTTGGTCTCGCGAGCGCCTCCTGCGCTCCCTCCCCGTGCCCTACTCCGCCGGGGCCTCCCCCTCCTCGGCGGGGGCGCCCTCCAGCTCGGCCACGCGCCGCTCCAGCTCCTCCAGCTTCGCCCGGGTGCGGACGAGGACCTCGGCCTGGGCGTCGAACTCCTCCCGGGTCACCAGCTCCATGCGCTCGAAGGCGGTGTCGAGGACGCCGCGCAGGTTGCGCTCGGCATCGTCGCGCAGGGTGCGGGCGGAGTCCGGCAGGGCGGCGGCCAGCCGGCGGCTGAGATCCTGGATGAAGTCGCGGTTTTCCATGAGGGGCCTCCCGGCGCCGGCGTTGTCGTCGGGCGCCATTGTAGTGCACCGACCCGGAC
>JBNJED010000156.1:0-3747 GCA_051745535.1 Pseudomonadota bacterium
GGCGGTCCCGCGGGGGAGGTCGCCTCCGCCACCGCCGCGGTGGCCGCCATGGGGGCGCTGCGGTCGGGCCGCTCCCCGGCGGAGGCGGCGGAGGAGGCCAACGACGCGGTCCTCGCCGAGGGGCAGCGCAACCCCGCCCACATCGGCATGGCCACCACCCTGGTGGCCATCCGGGTGGAGGCGGGGGCGGTGAGCTACGCCCATGTGGGGGATTCCCGCCTCTATCTCTTCCGGGAGGGCGAACTCCGCGCCCTGACCCGCGACCACAACGCCGCCGCCGAGGCCATCGACGCGGGTCGGCTGGAGCCGGCCGCCGCGCGGCTCTCGCCCCTGCGCCACCAGCTCACCCGCGCCCTGGGGGCCCCCGGCGCCGCCGCCGATGCCGGCCGGGCGCCGCTGGAGCCCGGCGACACCCTGCTGCTGGCCACCGACGGCCTCCACGGCACGCTGGAGGAGTCGGCCATCGCCGATATCCTGGCCCGCCATCCGGACTCGCCGGCTGCGGCCCGCGCCCTGGTGGCGGCCGCCAACGCCGCCGGCGGGCCGGACAACGTCGCCGTGGTGGTAGCTCGCTACAGTTAGCACCGAAAATGGCCCTTGCCCCCGCGTTCTTTGTAGAATGGCCCCATTCCATTCCGAGACGGCGAAGACCGACCATGGCAGGACACAGCAAGTGGGCGAACATCAAGCACCGCAAGGCGGCCCAGGATGCCAAGCGGGGCAAGATCTTCACCAAACTCATCCGCGAGATCACCGTGGCCGCCCGGCTGGGCGGCGGTGATCCCCAGGACAACCCGCGGCTGCGGGCGGCGGTGGACAAGGCGCTCTCCAACAACATGCCCAAGGACACCGTCGAACGCGCCATCAAGCGCGGCGTGGGCGATGAGGAGGGCGTCGAGTACGAGACCATGCGGTACGAGGGCTACGCCCCCGGCGGCGTAGCCGTCATGGCCGACTGCCTCACCGACAACCGCAACCGGACCGTCGCCGAGGTCCGCCACGCCTTCAACAAGCACGGCGGCAACCTCGGCACCGACGGCTCGGTGGAGTACCTCTTCAGCCAGCAGGGGGTGCTCACCTACGGCCCCGATGCCGACGAGGATGCCCTCATGGAGGCGGCCCTGGAGGCCGGCGCCGAGGACGTGGTCACCAATGACGACGGCTCCAAGGAGGTCCTCACCACGCCGGAGGACTTCTACGAGGTCCGCGATACCATGACCGAGCAGGGGCTGGAGCCGGAGCACGCCGAGGTCACCCAGCGGCCGGCGACCACCGTCGCCCTGGCCGGCGAGGAGGCGGAGAAGGCGCTGAAGCTGGTGGACGCCCTGGAGGACCTGGACGACGTCCAGAACGTCTATACCAACGCCGATTTCGACGACGAGGCCCTGGAACAGGCCTCTTCCTGACGACCACCGGAGAACCCGCCCGCCATGGACCCGCGATGACCCGCATCCTCGGTATCGACCCCGGTTCGCGCCGTACCGGCTACGGCGTCATCGACCTCCAGGGCTTCGAGGGGGTCTACGTGGACAGTGGCGTCATCCGGGTGGGCGAGGGCGATCTGCCGGGCCGCCTGCTCGGGATCCACGAGGGCATTACCGAGATCATCGCTAACCACCAACCCGAGGTGGTCGCCGTGGAGGGCGTCTTCATGCGCAACAATGCCGGCTCCGCCCTGAAGCTCGGCCAGGCCCGGGGCGCCGCCCTCTGCGCCGCGGCCGCGGCGGGGCTGCCGGTGAGCGAGTACGCACCTATGGCCATCAAGCAGGCGGTGGTCGGCCGCGGCCAGGCGGAGAAGGCGCAGATCCAGCACATGGTGCGCGCCCTGCTCGGCCTCTCGCGCGCCCCCGCCGAGGATGCCGCCGATGCCCTGGCCGCGGCGCTCTGCCACGCCCGTAGCGGCCCCACCCGGGACCGGCTGCGGGCGGCGGCGGAGGCGAACCGATGATCGGGCGCCTGGCCGGGACCCTCCTGCGCAAGCAGCCGCCCTGGCTGCTGGTGGACGTGGGTGGCGTGGGCTACGAGGTGGAGGCGCCCATGAGCACCATCTACGACCTGCCGGAGGAGGGCGGGGCGGTGGTGCTGCACACCCACCTCCAGGTTCGCGACGACGCCCATCTGCTCTACGGCTTTGTCCGCGATGGGGAACGCCAGCTCTTCCGGGCGCTGTTGAAGGTCAACGGCGTGGGCGCCAAGCTCGCCCTGGCCATCCTCTCCGGCATGAGCCTGGAGGAGTTCGCCCGCTGCGTCCGCGAGCAGGACACCGCCGCTCTGACCCGCCTGCCCGGGATCGGCCGCAAGACCGCCGAGCGGCTGCTCATCGAGCTGCGCGACCGGCTGGAGACCGAGGCCGGCGCCGGCGAGCTGCCGGCGGAGATGGCCGATGCCGCTACCGAGCCGGCGACGGTCGCCGCCGGGAACGATGCCCACGGCGAGGCGGTGAGCGCGCTCATCGCCCTGGGCTACAAGCCGCAGGAGGCGAGCCGGCTGGTCACCGCCGTGGATGACGGCGAAAGCCCCAGCGAGGCCCTCATCCGCGCCGCCCTCAAGGGCGCCCTGAAGGGGTGAGGCCGTGATCGAGTCCGATCGTCTCATCACCGGCGCCGCCTCCCCCGAGGAGGAGGCGGCGGAGCGCGCCATCCGCCCGGATACCCTGGCCGACTACACCGGCCAGCCGGCAGTCCGCGACCAGATGGGGATCTTCATCCCCGCCGCCCGCGGTCGCGGCGAGCCGCTGGACCACACCCTGCTCTTCGGCCCCCCGGGGCTGGGCAAGACCACCCTGGCCCACATCATCGCCCACGAGATGGGGGTGAACCTGCGCCAGACCTCCGGCCCGGTGCTGGACAAGCCCGGCGACCTGGCTGCGCTCCTCACCAATCTGGAGTCCGGCGACGTCCTC
Organism: Pseudomonadota bacterium; assembly: GCA_051745535.1. Classification (GTDB taxonomy): domain Bacteria; phylum Pseudomonadota; class Gammaproteobacteria; order Thiohalospirales; family Thiohalospiraceae; genus Thiohalospira. Next base: position 2,903 of record JBNJED010000156.1, read on the forward strand.
TTCATCGACGAGATCCACCGGCTCTCCTCGGTGGTGGAGGAGGTCCTCTATCCCGCCATGGAGGACTACCAGATCGACATCATGATCGGCGAGGGGCCGGCGGCGCGCTCCATCAAGCTCGACCTGCCGCCCTTCACCCTGGTGGGGGCGACCACCCGCGCCGGCCTGCTCACCTCGCCCCTGCGGGATCGCTTCGGCATCGTCCAGCGGCTGGAGTTCTACGGGGTGGAGGACCTCACCGCCATCGTCCAGCGCGCCGCCGGGATCCTGGAGGTGGCGGCGGAGCCGGACGGTGCGACGGAGATCGCCCGCCGCGCCCGGGGGACGCCGCGGATCGCCAACCGCCTCCTGCGCCGGGTGCGCGACTACGCCCAGGTCCGCGCCGACGGCGTCATCACCGCCGAGGTGGCCGCCCGCGCCCTGGACCTGCTGGATGTGGACGGCGAGGGCTTCGACGTCATGGACCGCAAGCTCCTATCCGCCCTCATCGAGCGCTTCGATGGCGGCCCCACCGGCATCGAGAGCCTGGCCGCCGCCGTGGGCGAGGAGCGCGACACCCTGGAGGACGTGGTGGAACCCTACCTCATCCAGCAGGGCTTCATGCAGCGCACGCCCCGGGGTCGGGTGGCCACGCGCCGCGCCTGGGGCCACTTCGGCTACGCGGCCCCCACCACCGGGGACCTCCTCCCCGGCGACGGCTGATTCCCGGAGACGGACGCCATGGCAGGCCGACCCCGCTCCACCCTCCGCCTGATGCTCTACGGCCTCGCCCTGGTGGTCCTGCCCCTGGCGCTGGCCCTGGCCTGGGTCACCGACCGCGTGGACCACTTCGCCGACGCCAGCCG
>JBNJED010000157.1:0-3690 GCA_051745535.1 Pseudomonadota bacterium
GCTGCGGGAGCGGCTGAACCCCGCCGGGGCCGACGCCCTCCTGGCCCGGGTCTCGGAGCGACTCCGGCGGCGCTTCAGCCCCCGCCACCACCTGGCCCGTTTCCAGGGCAGCCGCTTCACCGCCCTGGTGGAGCGCCTGGGCGAACCGGCCCTTGAGCGTCTGGGCCAGGCGCTGTGCCGCGACATGGCCGACGAACTCTTCGAGGTCGGGGAGCACTCCCTGCCGGTGAGCGCCAGCATCGGCATGGCCAGCTGGGACGGCGCACAGAGCCCGGTGGAACTCCTGGAGCGCGCCTTCGAGGCCGCCCGCGACGCCACCGAGGCCGGCGGCAATACCACCCGCCTGGCCGCCGCTCCCGGCAGCGACGGGGGCGATGGCTGGCTGGACGCGCTGGAGCGGGCGATGGCGGAAGACCGGCTGGTCCACGTCTTCCAGCCGGTGGGCGACGTCCGCTCCCCGGCCACCCACGGCGGCGAACTCCTGGTCCGCCTGCGCGACGGCGAGGGGACCCTCCACCCGCCGGGGGCCTTCCTCCCGGCGGCTCGGCGAGGCGGCCTCATGCCGAAGCTGGATCGCCTCACCCTGGAACATGCCGCCACCCGCCTGACCCGGGGCGAATCGGCCCCCCTCTTCATCAAGGTCGCGGCGGAGAGCCTGGAGGACGCCGCCTTCACCGCCTGGTTCGGCGAACGATTCACCGCCGGCGCCGCGGACGGCCTGGTAGTGGAAATGGCCGAGGAGGCCGTGGTTGCCCACCTCAAGGCGGCGGTGGCCCTGGCGGAGGCGGTCCACGCCGCGGGGGGTGCGGTGGCGCTGGAACACTTCGGCACCGCCCCGGACGGGGAGGCCGCCCAGGAGCGGCTGTGCGCCGACTACCTCAAGGTCGATGGCGAGATCATCGACCAGCTGGAGGAAGACCCGGACTGCCGGGCGCGCCTGGAGGGCATCGTACGGCTGGCCGGGGAGACCGGCGCCACCACCATCGCCGAGCGCGTGGAGAGCGCCCGGACCCTTCCCCTGCTCTGGCAGGCCGGCGTGGACCGATACCAGGGGTACTTCCTCCACGCCCCCGAGGGGGAACGGGCGGCCGGCTGATCCCGCCTCCCGCCGGCCTCAGCTACCGCGCTGCTGCTTCAGGGCCTCGATGCGCTCCTGCAGCGGCGGGTGGGACATGAACAGTCGCTTGAGCCCCTGGCCGAAGCCGCCGCTGATCCCGAAGGCGGCCATCTGGTCCGGCAGATGGGGCTCCCCGGCATAGCGCTGCAGGGCCTGCAGCGCACCGATCATCGACTCCCGGTCCGCCAGCCGCGCGCCCCCCGCATCGGCGCGGAACTCCCGCTTGCGGCTGAACCACATGACGATGGCGGAGGCGAGGATCCCCAGGACCACCTCGGCGATGATGGCGGTGATCCAGAAGGCGGGGCCGTGGCCCTGCTCGGTCTTGAAGACCACCCGGTCCACCAGGTGGCCGATGACCCGGGAGAGGACGATGACGAAGGTGTTCACCACCCCCTGGATGAGGGCGAGGGTGATCATGTCGCCGTTGGCCACGTGGCTCACCTCGTGGCCCACCACCGCCTCCGCCTCGCGCTGGCCCATGTGCTGGAGCAGACCGGTGCTCACCGCCACCAGGGCGTCGTTGCGGTTCCAGCCGGTGGCGAAGGCATTGGGGTCGGCGGAGTCGAAGATGGCGACCTCCGGCATACCGATCCCGGCCGCCCGGGCCTGATGCTCCACCGTGTCCACCAGCCACTGCTCGGTGGGGTTGGAGGGGCTCTCGATGACCCGGGCACCGGTGAGGTGCTTGGCCGTCCACTTGGAGATGACCAGGGAGAAGAGCGAGCCGCCGAAGCCGAGCACCGCGGCGAAGAGCAGGAGGCTGCTCATGTCCAGCCCCACCCCCTGCTCGTCGAGGATATCCTCGAACCCCAGCAGCCGCAGAGTGATGGAGAGCACCACCAGGATGGCGAGGTTGGTCGCCAGATACAGGGCAATACGCTTCATGCTCGAAACTCCCGAAGAGGACCGGAACCGCCCCTTCGACCATGGCCGGCCGGGAGGATTCCCGGCCAGACCATCCCCGGCGGGACAGTCGAAGGGTGGCCGTAATATAATGGCGGTTTTTCAGGTTTCAAGAGGCCGGCCACCGCCGGCCTCCCGGTTTTCTCGAACAGGGGAGGGAGAGGCATGTCCCAGGTGCAGCAGTGCAATCTTCTACTGGCACGATTGTTCCCACCCATGCGGTGGCTGCACCGGGTCGACCGCTCCTCCTTCCGCGACGACCTCATGGCCGCCATCACCGGCGCCATCATCGTCCTTCCCCAGGGCGTGGCCTTCGCCGCCATCGCCGGCATGCCGCCGGAGTACGGCCTCTACGCCGCCATGGTGCCGGCCATCATCGCCGCCCTGTTCGGCTCCTCCTGGCACCTGGTCTCGGGGCCCACCACGGCCGCCTCCATCGTCCTGTTCGCCTCACTGTCCACCATGGCGGAGCCGAGCTCGGAGCAGTACGTGGCCCTGGCCATCACCCTGACCTTCATGGTGGGGCTCATCCAGATCGCCATGGGCATGGCGAAACTGGGGACGCTGGTCAACTTCATCTCCCACTCGGTGGTCGTGGGCTTCACCGCCGGGGCGGCCATCCTCATCGCCGCCCAGCAGATCCAGAACTTCTTCGGGGTCGAGATCCCGCGGGGGGCCGGCTTCCACGAGACCCTCTGGCACTTCTTCACCGGCCTGGACGGGCTGGACGGCTTCATCACCCTCATCGGCGTGGTGACGCTGATCAGCGGCATCCTCGTGCGCCGTTACTTCCCGCGCTTCCCCTACATGATCGTGGCCATGCTCGCCGGCACCGCCGTCTCCGTGGGGCTCAACCTCTACTTCGGGCGCGAGAACACGGACATCGCCACCGTGGGCGCCCTGCCCGCCTCGCTGCCGCCGCTCTCCGCGCCGGATCTCACCCTGCAGACCCTGCGCGACCTGGCCCCGGTGGCCCTGGCGGCGACCCTGCTGGCGCTCACCGAGGCGGTCTCCATCGCCCGCGCCCTGGCGGCCCGCTCCGGCCAGCGTATCGACGGCAACCAGGAGTTCATCGGCCAGGGGCTATCCAACGTCGTGGGGAGCTTCTTCTCCTCCTACGTGGCCACCGGCTCCTTCAACCGCTCCGGCGTGAACTACGAGGCCGGCGCCCGGACCCCCCTGGCCGCCGGCATGGCCGGGTTCCTGCTGATCCCGCTGACCCTGCTGGTGGCCCCCTACGCCGAGTTCCTGCCCAACGCCGCCATGGCCGGGATCCTCTTCCTGGTGGCCTGGGGGCTCATCGACTTCCACCACATCCGCCAGATCCTCCAGACCAGCCGGTCGGAGGCGATGATCATGGGGACCACCTTCCTGGCCACCCTCTTCCTGGAGCTGGAGTTCGCCATCCTCATGGGCGTCTTCCTCTCCCTGGTGGTCTACCTGAGCCGCACCTCCCGGCCGCGCATCGTCAGCCGCGTCCCCGGCTTTCGCGACGGCAAGCGCACCATGGTGACCAATGCGACGGGCCTGCCGGAGTGCCCCCAGCTCAAGACCATCCGCATCGACGGCTCCCTCTTCTTCGGCGCCGTACCCCATGTGGAGGAGGCACTCCAGAACATCGACGCCGAGGATCCCGGGCGCAAGCACCTGCTCATCCTGGCCGACGG
>JBNJED010000158.1:0-3670 GCA_051745535.1 Pseudomonadota bacterium
ACGTCCTCTACAACACCTTCGTGGAGATCGGTGTCGACGAGATCGTCGGCCACCGCCGGGCCTTCGTGAACCTGACCCCCTCCTTCCTCCTGGGGGAGTACCCGCTGCCGACCACCGAGGGGCAGCTGGTCCTGGAGATCCTGGAGGACACCCCGGTCACCGACGAGATCGTCAACGCCGTGGCCAACCTCCGCGCCCGGGGCTACACCATCGCCCTGGACGACTTCGTCTACCAGCCCCACCTGGAGCCGCTGGTCCGCCAGGCCGACATCATCAAGATCGACCTCATGCAGCTCGCCCCCGGTCAGCTGGAGGAGCACGCCCAGCGACTCTCCCGGGAGGGGATCCGGCTGCTGGCCGAGAAGGTGGAGACCCACGAGGAGTTCCACCGCTGCCGCGAACTGGGCTTCGACCTCTTCCAGGGCTTCTTCTTCTGCAAGCCGGAGGTGGTCCGGGGCAACCACCTCCCCACCAACCGCGTGGCCATAGCCGAACTCCTCGCCGCCCTGCAGGATCCGGAGGTGGAGCTGGCCACCCTGGAGCGGCTCATCAGCCGGGACGTCACCCTCTCCTACCGGCTCCTGCGGCTCGTCAACTCCGCCTACTTCAACCTGCGCCGGGAGGTGGACAGCGTCGGCCGCGCCCTGATGCTGCTGGGGCTGGACGCCGTGCGTAACTGGGCCACCCTGCTCACCCTCTCCTCGGTAGAGGACAAGCCCACGGAGCTGGTCCGTACCGCCGTGATCCGCGCCCGCCTCTGCCAGAACCTGGGCGCGGCGGTGGATCCGGAGACCGGCAGCGACCTCTACTTCACCGTGGGGCTCTTCTCCACCCTGGACGCCCTGCTGGACCAGCCGCTGGAGGCAGTCCTCGAGCAGCTACCTCTGAGCCAGCCGGTGGCCTCGGCCCTGCTGGAGCGCGGGGGTATCCCGGGGGCGGTACTGGACTGCGTCCTGGCCTACGAGCAGGGAGACTGGAAGCGGGTGGAGGACAATACCTGCGGGGTCGCCCCTGGCTCGGTCCGGGATGCCTATCTGGAGGCGGTCCACTGGACCGACGGCCTCATGCACGAGATCGCCGCCTAGCGCGCCAGCCGCAGCTCGCCGCCGGCGACCGCCGCCCGCCAGCCCTGCGCCACCCAGACGGTGGTCGCCGCATCCACCACCAGGGCCGGTCCCGGTACCTCCTGCCCCGGAGACAGGGCCTCCCGCCGTAAGAGCGGCACGCCCCCGTCGACCCCGTGGACCGCCACCCGCTCGGCCGGCTCCCCGCCCTCGGCCCGACCGGCCTCCGCCGGGGGCACCGGCGGCAGCGGCCCGCGCAGGTGAAGCCGCACGGTAACCAGCTCCACCGGCAGATCCAGGGCGTGGCCATAGAGGTGCCGATGGGCCTCGTGGAAGGCGGCCTCGGCCGCGGCGGCATCGCCGACCCAGTCCACCGCCAGGGCGTGGGACTGCCCCGTGTAGCGCAGCTCCACCCGGGGCGCCGCCACCAGGGCGGCGGGGTCGCCCCCATCGTCGGCGAAGGCCGCCTCGCCCTCGGCGCGCAGCTCTGCCAGCACCGCCTCCACCACCGCCGGCCCGGCACCGGCCAGCGCCTCCCGCCGGCTGCGCGAGAGGACCCGGGACCAGGGCGCCACCAGCATGCCCACGGCGGAGAAGAGCCCCGCCCGGGCCGGCACCCGGGCGCGGGTGACGCCCAGCCGCTCGGCCACCTCGCAGACGTGGAGGCCCCCGGCCCCGCCGAAGCTGGTCAGCGTCATCGCCGCCGGGTCCTCGCCGCGCTGGACGGAGACCACCCGCAGCGCCTCGGCCATGCGCTCGCAGGCCACCGCCAGGATCCCCTCGGCGGCCGCCTCCGGGGTGCGCCCCAGCGCCTCGCCGAGCCCGCCCACGGCGGCGCGGGCCGCCGCCCCGTCCAGGGCCAGGTCGCCGCCCAGGGCGACCCCGGCGGGCAGCCGGCCCAGGACCACGTTGGCATCGGTGACCGTGGGCTCGGTCCCGCCCCGGCCGTAGCAGGCGGGGCCGGGATCGGCGCCGGCGGAGGCCGGCCCCACCCGGAGGATCCCGCCGGCATCCAGGCCGGCGATGGAGCCGCCTCCGGCGCCGATGGTGTGCATCTCCACCTGGGGGACCGCCACCGGCCAGGGCCCGATCCGGCCCTCCGTGGTGATCCGGGGCTCTCCGGCGACCAGGGCGACGTCGGTGGAGGTCCCGCCCATGTCGAAGGTGAGCTGGCGCTCACCCTCGGCGGTCCGGCCGGCCGCCGCCAGCCCCCCGGCGGGGCCGGAGAGCAGCAGCCGGACGGCGCCCGAGCCGGCGGTGGCGATGTCGCAGGTCCCGGCGTGGCTCTGCATCACGGCGATGCGCGGCCCCGGCAGGGCGGCGGCCAGGCGCTGGAGATAGCCCTGCACCACCGGCCCCAGCCGGGCATTGAGCCAGGTGGCGATGCCGCGCTCGTACTCCCGGATCTCGGCGAGCACCGCCGAGGAGCGGCTGACGAAGGGCCCGGCGGGCAGGGCGGCGGCGATGCGCTCCTCCTCTTCCGGGTCCAGGAAGGCGAAGAGGCGATCGATGGCCACCGCCTCCGGCGCCAGCGCCGCCACCCGCTCCGCCAGCTCGGCCAGCTCCGCCTCGTCCAGGGGCTCGATGACCTCGCCCGCGGGCCCCAGCCGACCGCCCAGCTCCAGGCAGTGGTCGGGGGGCACCGGCGGCTCCACCGCCGGCGGTTGCAGCTCGTAGAGCTCGGCCCGCGCCTGGCGGCCGATGGTGAGCAGGTCGGCGAAGCCGCGATTGGTGATGAAGACCGTCCGCGCGCCGCGCCCCTCCAGCACCGCGTTGGTGGCCACGGTGGTCCCGTGGATGACCTCCAGTCCGGGATCGGCGGGATCCAGCCCCAGATCCGCCATCCCCGTGAGGATCGCCCGCTCCGGCGCCTCCGGCGTGGAGAGGACCTTGCGGGTATGCACCACCCCGCCCTCGTCCACCAGGACCAGGTCGGTGAAGGTGCCGCCGGTGTCCACGCCGAGCCGTTTCATCTTTGTCATCCACTCCTGGCGACCCACGAACCACGCATTGACCGAGGCGGCTGCGACAGGCGAGCCCCGACGACTTGGCAGCCCCGCCCGGGCCCGGGACAATACCGCCTCCCGGTCCACCGAGCCACCCGCGAGAGCCCCGTGCCCGAACTCCCCGAGGTCGAGACCACCCGCCGCGGCATCGCCCCCCACGTCGAGGGGCGGCGCGTGGCGGAGCTGGTGGTCCGCGAGCCGCGCCTGCGCTGGCCGGTGGACCCCGAACTGCCGGCGCGCCTGGCCGGGACCACCCTGGGGCCGGTGGCGCGGCGGGCCAAGTACCTGCTGCTCCCCGCCGGCGAGGCCGGGACGCTCATCCTCCACCTGGGGATGTCGGGGAGCCTGCGGGTCATCGACGCCGCCGAGCCGCCCGCGGCCCACGACCACCTGGACCTGGTGCTGGATGACGGCCAGGCCCTGCGCCTGCGCGACCCCCGCCGCTTCGGCGCCGCCCTGTGGCAGCCGGCGGGGAGCACCCACCCGCGCCTGGCCGACCTCGGCCCCGAACCCCTGGGGCCGGACTTCAACGGCGATTACCTCTACCGTACCAGCCGGGGCCGGCGGGCGGCGGTGAAGGCCTTCATCATGGACAACAAG
>JBNJED010000159.1:0-3619 GCA_051745535.1 Pseudomonadota bacterium
CTTGTGGGAGAGCTCCGCCGCCTCGAACAGGTTCCCCTCGCTGACCAGCTTCAGCCAGTTGGGGATGTAGTTGTGCACCGGGCACTTCCACTCGCAGTACGGGTTCCCGCACTCCAGGCAGCGGTCGGCCTGGGAGGCGGCGGTCTCGGCGTCGAACTCGCCGTAGATCTCGCTGAATTCCTTGATCCGCACCTCGGCCGGCTGCTTCTCCGGATCGACGCGCGGGACCTGCAGGAACTGGAAGTTGTTGGCCATGCTGTCGTGTCCTGTCCGTTCAGGCGGCGCGGCGCCGCAGGTCATCCAGGAGCTCGGCGAGCTCCACGGCCTTGGGCTTGACCAGCCAGAACCGCTCCACGCAGTCGGCGAAGTGGTCGAGGATCCACTGGCCGCGCTCGCTGCCGGTGGCCGCGACGAATTCGCCGATGAGGTCGCGCAGGTGGTTGCGGTAGGCCTCGGTGGCCTCGGTGCCGATGCGCTGGATCTCGATGAGTTCGTGGTTGTAGCGGTCCACGAAGGTGTTGTCCTCGTCGTAGACAAAGGCGAAGCCGCCGGTCATGCCGGCGCCGAAGTTCACCCCGGTCTCGCCGAGGACGGCCACCATGCCGCCGGTCATGTATTCGCAGGCGTGGTCGCCGACCCCCTCCACCACCGCCGTGGCGCCGGAGTTGCGAACGCCGAAGCGCTCGCCGGCGGTGCCGGCGGCGAAGAGCCGGCCGCCGGTGGCGCCGTAGAGGCAGGTATTGCCGATGATGGCGGTCCGGTGGCTGGCGAAGGTAGAGCCCTGCGGCGGGTAGAGGACCAGCTCGCCGCCGGCCATGCCCTTGCCCACGTAGTCGTTGGCGTCCCCCTCCAGGACCATGTTCAGCCCGCTGGCGTTCCAGACGCCGAAGCTCTGCCCGGCGGTACCGGTGAGCCGCAGCGTGATGGGGGCGTCACTCATGCCGTAATCGCCGTGGCGCACGGCGATCTCCCCGGAGACCCGGGCGCCGATGGAGCGGTTGACGTTCTTCACGGCGTAGTGGAACTCGCCCCCCGACTTCGCCTCGATGGCCGGCAGGAGGTCGGCGACCATCTGCTCGGCCAGCTCACCCTGGTCATAGGGCTCGTTCTTCGGCTGCAGGCAGTGGCGCGGCTTGTCCGCCGGCACGCCGCCGTCGCCGAGGAGCGGGGAGAGGTCCAGGTTGGCCTGCTGCCGGGTCTCGGGCTCCTTCTCCACCAGCAGGTCGGCGCGGCCGATGAGCTCGTCCAGGCTGCGCACGCCCAGGCGGCTCATGAGTTCGCGCACCTCCTGGGCGACGAAGCGGAAGTAGTTCTCCACCATCTCCACCTTGCCGATGAAGTGGTCCATCCGCAGGACCTTGTCCTGGGTGGCCACCCCCGTGGCGCAGTTGTTCAGGTGGCAGATCCGCAGGTACTTGCAGCCCATGGCGACCATGGGCCCGGTGCCGAAACCGAAGGACTCGGCGCCCAGGATGGCCGCCTTGATGACGTCCAGGCCGGTCTTGAGGCCGCCGTCGGTCTGCAGCCGCACCTTGTCGCGCAGGTCGTTGGCGCGCAGGGCGTGGTGGGTCTCGGTGAGCCCCAGCTCCCAGGGGGAGCCGGCGTACTTCACCGAGGTGGCCGGGCTCGCACCGGTGCCGCCGTCGTGGCCGGCGATGGTGATGAGGTCGGCGTAGGCCTTGGCCACGCCGGCCGCCACCGTCCCCACGCCGGCCTCGGAGACCAGCTTCACCGAGACCAGCCCCTCGGGATTGACCTGCTTGAGGTCGAAGATGAGCTGGGCCAGGTCCTCGATGGAGTAGATGTCGTGGTGCGGCGGCGGCGAGATCAGCGACACCCCCGGCTTGCAGTAGCGCAGCCGGGCAATGAGGTCGTTGACCTTGTGGCCGGGGAGCTGGCCGCCCTCGCCGGGCTTGGCCCCCTGGGCCACCTTGATCTGCATGACCTCCGCCGAGCGCAGGTAGGCCGGGGTGACGCCGAAGCGCCCGGAGGCCACCTGCTTGATCTTGGAGCGGCGATCGGTGCCGTAGCGGTCCGGATCCTCGCCGCCCTCGCCGGAGTTGGACCGCCCGCCCAGCCGGTTCATGGCCTGGGCCAGGGTCTCGTGGGCCTCCGGGGAGAGGGCGCCCAGGGACATGGCGGCGGTGTCGAAGCGGCGGACGATGGACTCCATGGACTCCACCTCCTCCAGCGGGATGGAGTCGGTCCCCTCGCGCAGGGCCAGGCGGTCGCGGAAGGCCAGCGTCGGCCGCTCGTTGACCAGCCGGGCGTACTCGTCGTACTTCGACCGGTCGCCGCTCTTCACCGCATCCTGCAGGGCGTGGACCACGTCCGGGTTGTAGGCGTGGTCCTCGCCATCGTGGATGTACTTGAGCAGGCCGCCCTGGTCGATGGGCTTGCGCGGGTTCCAGGCGACCTTCGCCAGCGCCTGCTGGCCGGTGGCCAGGTCCTGGAAGTCGGTGCCCTGGACGCGGTTGGTGGTACCCACGAAGCACAGATCCACCACCTCGTCGTTGAGCCCCACGGACTCGAAGAGCTGGGCGCCCCGGTAGCTGTGGATGGTGGAGATCCCCATCTTGGAGAGGATCTTGTAGAGCCCCTTGTTCACGCCCTTGCGGTAGTCATGGAAGAGCTTCGCCGTATCCTGCTCGCGGATCTCGCCGGTGGTCTGCAGGTCACGGATGCACTGGTAGGCGAGGTAGGGGTGCACGGCGGTAGCACCGTAGCCGATGAGCACCGCCAGGTGGTGGGAGTCCCGGGCGGTGCCGGTCTCCACCACGATGTTGGCATCGCAGCGCAGCCCCTCGCGGATGAGGCGGTGGTGGACGGCGCCGGTGGCCAGCAGGGCGTGGATGGGCAGCCGCTCCCGGGCCAGGTCGCGGTCGGAGAGGACCAGGACCACCGTGCCCGCGCGCACCGCCGCCACGGCCTGGTCGCAGACCGCCTCGATGGCGCTGCGCAGGTCGCCGCTGGCGGCGTCGTAGCCCAGGTCGATGCGGGCATGGGCATAGTCGCCGCCGGTGGCGAGCAGGCGCTGGAACTTGGACGGCGACAGCACCGGGGAGTCGATGCACAGCCGCGCGGCGTGCTCCGGGGACTCCTCGAAGACGTTCTGCTCGCGGCCGAAGCAGGTCTCCAGGGACATGACCATCTGCTCCCGGATGGGGTCGATGGCCGGGTTGGTCACCTGGGCGAACTGCTGCCGGAAGTAGTCGTAGAGCGGCCGCACCCGCCGGGAGAGTACCGGCAGCGGGGTGTCGTCGCCCATGGACATCACCGCCTCCTGGCCGCCCTCGGCGAGGATGCGCAGGACCTGGTCCCGCTCCTCGAAGGTGACCTGGTACATCTTCTGGTGGACGTCGAGATCCGCCTGCCCCAGGGGCTGGAAGGCGTCCAGCTCCTCCTCCAGGCTCGCCTCCAGGCGCCGGGCGTGGCGGCTCATCCACGCCTTGTAGGGCTGGCGGCGCTTGAGGCGGTCGTCGATGACCTCCGGCAGCAGCAGCTCGCCGGTATGGGTATCGGCGGCGATCATCTGCCCCGGCTTGAGCCGGCCCTTGGCCTCCACGTCGGCGGGGTCGTAGTCCCAGACGCCGATCTCCGAGGCCAGGGTGATGTGGCG
>JBNJED010000160.1:0-3619 GCA_051745535.1 Pseudomonadota bacterium
TAGGACATGCCCATGTGGCGCGCTGCGGCGCTGATGGAGCCCTGCGAGGCGATGGCCTCGAGCAGTGCCACCCGGCCCTCGCCGAGCTGGACATCGTCGCCGCCGGACAGCCACAACCGGGCGCCGGCGCGGACGCCGGGAGATTCCTCTTCACTCATGCCGAGATCCTGCGGGACTGCTACGGGCGCCCCCACTATAGCACCCTCGCCCGGATCCCCACTCCACTCGGCCACCGGACGCGGCGCCTCGACGTGACCCGCGTCGACGGCCACCACCCGGTCGGCCAGCCGCTCGACCTCCCCCGCCTGATGGGAGACGAAGAGCATGGGGACCCCGGTCTCGTCCCGCAGCCGTTCCAGGTAGGCCAGGATGGTCTCGCGCGCGGCCTGGTCCAGCGAGGCCAGCGGTTCGTCGAGGAGCAACAGGTTCGGGGCGCTGAGCAGGGCGCGGCCCAGGGCCACCCGCTGGCGCTGGCCGCCGGAGAGCGTCGCCGGCCAGCGTTCCGCCAGCGGGCCGAGGTCGAGGAGTTCCATCACGGTCCGGGTATCTGGCGCTGCAACACCGGCCGGTAGCCGATGCCGGCCGTACTCCAGGTTGGCGAGGACTCGCCGATGGGGGAAGAGCGCCGCCTCCTGGAAGACGTACCCCAGGCGGCGGCGATGGACCGGGACGAAGGTGGCCGTCGCATCGTCCTGCCAGACCATCCCGCCGAGGGCGATCCGGCCGCGGGCCCGGGTGAGCCCGGCGATGGCCCGCAGTAGGGTAGTCTTGCCGGAGCCGGAGGGGCCGAACAGGGCCGTCACCCCGCTGGCCGGGAGCCGGAGGTCTGCCGCCAGCGAGAAGCCGGGGAAGTCCTGCGCCAGCTGGGCCTCGAGGACGGTCACGGCGTGGCCTCCGGGCGCCGGCCCCAGCCGTAGACGGCCAGCAGCACCAGGAAGGAGAAGACGAGCAGGCCGGCCGAGAGGACGTGGGCACTGGCATAGTCCAGTACCTCCACGTGGTCGTAGATGGCGATGGAGAGGACCCGGGTCTCGCCGGGGATGTTGCCGCCGATCATGAGGACCACGCCGAACTCCCCCACGGTATGGGCGAAGGCGAGCGTGGTCGCCACCAGGTAGCCCCGCCGGGTCATGGGCAGGATCACGCTGGCGAAGCGATCCAGCGGGCCGGCCCCCAGGGTCGCCGCCGCCTCCAGCGGCCGACGCGGGAGCTGCTCGAAGGCGTGCATCAGGGGCTGAACGGCGAAGGGCAGCGAGTAGAGGACCGAACCGATGACCAGTCCGGTAAAGGTAAATGTCAGCCGTTCACCGCCCATGCCCTCCCACAGGGTACCCACCGGCCCATTGGGTCCGAGCATCACCAGCAGGTAGAAGCCCAGCACCGTGGGCGGCAGCACCAGGGGCAGCGCCACGACCGCCTCCACCATGCCCCGCCAGCGCCGCTGCGTACGCGCCAGCCACCAGGCCAGCGGCGTCCCGACAATCAGCAGGATCACCGTGGTCACCGCCGCCAGCTGCAGCGTAATGAGGATGGGCCCCGTCTCCACCGGGATGCCGAATACGGTCATGGGCTACTCCGGGATGGCGTAACCGAAGTCGCGGATGATGGCCGTCCCCTCCTCGCCGCGCAGGAAGTCCAGGAAGGCAGCCACCGCCTCCTTGTCTTCCCCGGACGGGAGGGTGACCGCCTGCTGCCGGATGGGATCGTGGAGATCAGCGGGGATCGTCCACTGACTGCCGTCGGCGCCGATGACCTGGGACAGCGCCACGATCCCCGCCCCGACATTCCCGGACTGGACGAAGTGCTGGGTCTGACCGATATTCTCGCCCCGGGTGAGCCGCGGCTCCCAAGTGGACCAGACACCCAGTTCGGTCAGCGCCTGCTTCGCGGCCAGCCCGTAGGGCGCGAGCTCCGGGTTGGCGATGGCCAGACGCTGGAAGGCGCCGGCTTCCAGGGCGGCGCGACCGTCCTCGAAGGCGCCGGGGTCGGGGCTGTAGAGGACGATCCGCCCCTCGGCATAGGTGAAGCGGGAACCGGCCACCGCGTGGCCCTCCTCCTCCAGCAGCCGCGGCCGGCGGGCATCGGCGGCGAGGAAGAGATCGAAGGGGGCGCCGTTGCGGATCTGGGCGTAGTGCTTGCCGGTGGAACCGGCACTCACCCGGACGGTGTGGCCGGACTCCGCCTCGAAGGCTTCGGCCACCTCCTCCAGGGTCCCGGCAAAGTTGGCAGCCACCGCTACCCGAACCATATCGGCCGCCGCCGGCAGGCTCGTCAGGGCCAGCGCCAGCCCGATGATCATCGCTCGCATTCCGCTGCTCTCCTCCGTGAACGAGCCGGCATCCTAGCAACGCGAATCGCTATGCACAAACATGCATAGCGTTGGCTGGCGCCTTCAGCGCTCGGTCAGGCGGGGGATGAGCTCGGCGAAGTTGCAGGGGCGGGTGCGGTTGTCCAGGGCGCGCTCCAGGATCTGATCCCAGGCGGTGCGGCAGGCGCCGGTGGAGCCGGGCAGGCAGAAGACGAAGGTGCCGTTGGCCACCCCGCCCAGGGCGCGGGAGGCCAGGGTGGAGGTACCGATCTCCTGCCAGGAGAGCCAGCGGAAGAGCTCGCCGAAGCCGTCGATGGTCCGGTCCAGCAGGGGCTCAATGGCCTCCGGGGTCCCGTCCCGCCCGGTGACGCCGGTACCGCCGTCGGTGATGACCACGTCCACCGCCGGGTCGGCGATCCAGCGGCTCACCTCCCGGCGCAGGAGATAGATGTCGTCGGCGACGATGTCCCGCTCCGCCAGCCGGTGGCCGGCGGCGGTGAGCCGCTCCTCCAAGGCATCACCGGAGGTGTCGTCCTCCCGGGTGCGGCTGTCGGAGACGGTGAGGACGGCGATGTTCAGCGACTTGAAGGGGGCCTCGGCGGCAGTCATGGCGGCGCTCCATTGCGGGGATCTGCGCCGGATTCTACCTCGTTAGGCACACACGAATATAGCGGAAGCCGGGGAACGGCACCTTCCAACCATCGCCCCGGCTATCGCCCCTTCTTGTCCAGGTATTCGACCTCGGGCAGGCCCTGGAAGTGGTCGTCGGCGGTCACCAGCCTCGCCCCGTACTGTCGGGCGGTGGCATAGATGAGGGCATCGGCGAAGGAGAGCCGGTACTCCAGCGCCCAATCGGCCGCGGCCAGGGCGATGGCCGTGGTAAGCGGGGCCACTTCGGCCTCCTCGGTCAGCGCCATGACCTCCAGGGCCAGGGGCTCTCCCCGCTCCCGCTTTACCCACTTGCAGAGCTCGAACTGGAGAGCGGTGGGGACCAGCAGGACTTCGGAGGTTTGCAGGCAGGGCCCGAAGTCCTCCGCCAGCGGCCCATCGGTCAACCACTCGATCCAGCCGCAGGTATCCACCAGTACGGCCATCAGTGGCGGTCCGTGCGGTCCCGATAGTCGGCGGGATCGGCCCCGCGCAGTAGGCCCCGGGCCGAGGCCATGGTTCGAAGCGGGACCAGCTCGATGGCGCCCCCCTTGGGGATGACCGCGAATTGCTGCCCCGCCTGCAGATCCATCTCCCGACGGATAGCCTTGGGGATCGCGATCTGGTACTTGCTGGAGAGCGTTACGGACGCCATTTTTACGT
>JBNJED010000161.1:0-3616 GCA_051745535.1 Pseudomonadota bacterium
CCATGCATCCGACGAATGTCATCGCCGCGCTGGGACCGGCCCGCCTGGGAAGACTGGCGGAGACGCTGGCCGAGGCGTTGCTGGTGGTGGCCATTGCGGCCGCGGCGGCGGAGATCGCGTGGCGGCTGGTCCCCGCCGGCGGGACCGGGGCGCCGCCGGCTCCAGAGGCGGGAACGGCGGCCAGGGATGGGGCGCAAGGGGAGGGCCCCGACCTGGCGGGCTATCCCCTCTTCGGCAAGCCGGAAGAGGGGGAGGACGAGGAGCCGGATATCACGGAGGCGCCGGAGACGACCCTGCAGCTGGTCCTGCGCGGCGTCATCGCCACGGGGGATCCGGCAACTGCCCGCGCCATTATCGGCGGTCAGGAGGGGGAAGAGGGCTACAGCCCCGGCGATGACCTCCCGGGCGGCGCGGTGCTCGAACGGGTCTTCGAGAACCGCGTGCTCCTGCGGCGTGACGGTCGTTTCGAGGAGCTTCGCATGCCGCGCGAGGACCTCGCTCGCCCCGCGGAGGACGAAGACGACCTGGTCTCCACCGGCGACATTGAGCCGGACCTCTCGGAGTCGGAAGTACGGGATTTCCGCAAGCGGCTGCGGGACGACCCCGGCAGCCTGTCGGGGATCTTCCGCGCCAGCCCCGTCCGGGAGGACGGCGAGGTCCGCGGTTACCGCGTCCGGCCCGGCAGCGAGGAGGAACTCTTTCGCCGCTTCGGCTTCGAGGAGGGGGATATCCTCACCGAGATCAACGGCACCCCCCTGGACAGCGCGCAGCGCGGGATGGAACTGATGAACGAACTGGGTGAGGCCGATACGCTGTCCGTGGTGGTCGAGCGTGATGGCCAGCGCCGGCGGATCGAGATGAGACTGCAATGAGGAGCGCGGGATGAGTCAGTCGACGGGATGGATTCGCCGGGGCCTGCTGGGGCTGGCCCTGTGGACGCTCCTCCCCACCGGGGCCACCGCGGAGCCGGTAACCCTGAACTTCCAGGAGGCCGACCTGCGGGCCGTGGTCGAAACCGTCTCCGAGGCGACGGGGAAGAACTTCGTCGTCGACCCGCGGGTGAAGGGGCAGGTGACCCTGGTCTCCTCGGAGCCGCTTGAGGGAGAGGCGGTCTACGAGGCCTTCCTCTCGGTGCTCGATGTCCACGGCTTCACCGCCGTGCCCGACGGCGACACCATCCAGATCGTGCCCAACTCCCGCGCCAAACAGGGGGCCATCCCCTCCGACGGCGACGGGTTCGGTGGCGAGTTCGTGACCCGGGTCATTTCGGTCGAACACGTCCCCGCGGCCCAGCTGGTGCCCATCCTGCGTCCCCTGGTGGCCCAGGAGGGCCACATGGCCGCCTATCAGCCCACCAACACCCTGATCCTCTCCGATCGCGCCCGCAACGCCGACCGCCTCATCGGCATCGTGGAGAGCCTGGACCGCCCCGATCAGGGCCGTTCCAAGGTCATCGAGCTGGATCAGGCCGCCGCCGAAGAGGTGGTCCGCATCGTCGAGCAGATGGAGCAGGGTGCGGGGGGAGAGGACGAGGAGGGTGCTCGCATCGTCGCCGATTCGCGCACCAACAGCGTCATCATTCGCGGCGATCCCGCCGAGCGCATGCGGGTGGAGGCGCTGGTCCGCCACCTGGATACGCCGGTGGAGAGCGGCGAGGGCAATACCCACGTCATCTATCTGCGCTACGCCCGCGCCGAGGAGGTCCTCAAGGTCCTCCAGGATCTCCCGGACAGCGGCGGGGATGATGACGACAGCGAGCCCCGGGTCCGCAGTCCCTTCTCCGGGGTGCGGATGCAGGCGGACGAGGGGACCAACGCCCTGGTGGTGACCGCCTCGCCGGATCGCATGCGCGCCATCCGCTCGGTGATCAACCGGCTGGACATCCGCCGCGCCCAGGTCATGGTGGAGGCGATCATCGCCGAGGTCTCTGCCGACTCCAGCCGCGAGTTCGGGATCCAGTGGCTGGTGGACGGGACCAATGGCGGCGGGACCTCGCCCGCCGGGGCGGTGAACTTCTCCTCCGGGAGTGGCAGCAGCGGCATCGTCCCCCTCGCCACCAGCGTTGCCGAGGGCGGGGCCCCCAGCATCGGCGACGGCATGTCCGCCGCCTTCGGCCAGGTCGGCGCGGCGGGCACCGACTTCGCCGGCCTGGTACGGGCGCTCTCCTCGGATAGTGACGTCAACGTCCTCTCCACGCCCAGCCTGGTGACCCTGGACAACGAGGAGGCGGAGATCGTCGTGGGGCAGAATCAGCCCTTCGTCACCGGTCAGTACACGGGGACCGGGGACGGGAGCTCCCCGAACAACCCCTTCCAGACGATCCAGCGCGAGGATGTGGGGCTGACACTGCGCATCGACCCCCAGATCAACGAGGGGGATGCCGTGCAGCTCAATGTGGAGCAGGAGGTCTCCAGCGTCCTGGAGAACACCGACACCGGGCCGGTGACCAACAAGCGCGAGATCAAGACCAACGTCATCGTCGACGACGGCCGGATCCTGGTGCTCGGCGGCCTCATCGACGAGGAGGAGCAGGTCAACGAGCAGCGCGTGCCGCTGCTCGGCGATGTCCCCATCCTCGGCTGGCTCTTCCGTTACAACAAGACCAGCACCGTCAAGCGCAACCTCATGATCTTCCTGCGGCCCACCATCCTGCGCAACGGGCAGGATGCCAGCCGGGTCTCCGGTGCCAAGTACTCCAGCATGCGCCAGCGCCAGCTCGATGTCCGGGACTCCCAGCGCCGCCTGGGTAGTGCCGAGGAGAGCCCGTTGATGGATGAGCTGGATGAGTTCCTGGAGCTCCCGGCCCCGTACAAGGGCGGTCGGTCGGAGGCGGATACGGACGAGGGTGAGGAGGGGGATATCCCCGAGGAGGTGCCGGAGCCGAGCGGGGAAAGCGAACTGCCGGCGCCGGAGATCGGCCCGGCACCCGCGGGCCCGCCGCCTTCGGCCGTGCGCAATGACCAGCAGGAGGCGGCGCGGTGAGCATGGCCGAGTTCGAGGCCGCCGCCGAGGCGGCCCCGGCGCCGCTGGTGGACGCCGAGGCTTCCATCCATCAGGTCCCCTTCGCCTGGGCGCGGCGCCACGGCCTGCTGGTCCGCAGCGTGGAAGAGGACGGCCGGGTGCGCCTGGCCTGTCGGCGCGGGGCCGATGCCGGGGCGCTGGCCGAGCTGCGCCGCTGGATGGGCCGGCCACTGGTCCCGGAGACGGTGGAGGCCGAGGCCTTCGAGCAGGAGCTCCAGTCGGCCTACGAGGGCAGCAGTGCGGACGCCATGCAGGAGATGGGGGCGCTGGGCGAGGATCTGGACCTGGCCAGCGTCGCCGAGGAGCTGGCCGAGCCCCAGGACTTGCTGGACAGCGAGGATGATGCCCCCATCATCCGGCTCATCAACGCCCTGTTCACCGAGGCGGTGAAGATCGGCGCCTCGGACATCCACATCGAGCCCTACGAGGCGCGTCTGCGGGTGCGCTTCCGCGTGGACGGCGTCCTGCGCGAGATCCTCCAGCCCAATCGCGCCCTGGCGCCGCTGCTGGTCTCGCGCATCAAGGTCATGGCGCAGATGGACATCGCCGAGAAGCGGGTGCCCCAGGACGGCCGGATCTCCCTGCGCATCGCCGG
>JBNJED010000162.1:0-3570 GCA_051745535.1 Pseudomonadota bacterium
GGGATCGTCCGTCGAAGGCTTGCCCGCGATCTGAACGGGAACAGCACTGGCCGGATTGGTATCCCCGTCCTGGCCATCGATGATGATGCCGGTTTCGGAGAACTCCAGCTCACAAGCCTTTCCCCCTCCCCCGTTTATGCACTGCGTATCCGGAGCGCCGGTATCCAGCGTTACGACGCCGGCGGCCTGTACTGCAAGGTGTACCTGCGTGGAACCGGTGAAGGTAACGGGGTCGGGGGTCCATCCAGATGCGGGTGAGGTAAACTCTACGGCGATCTCCTCGTCATAGAGATCATTGCAATCGGCATCCAGACACGCCTTGACGGTCACGGGGGCTGGCATGCAGGTCACGCCCAGCCCGTCGTGCTCCAGGCGGATGTGATCCACGGCCGCATAGAGGTCGGTGAACTCGGCAATGGCAAAGTGGTTCTCGAAAACCACCGGATCGTCATTATCCTCATCCTCGCGGACCCCATCGGTCAGAACCAGATAGAAAAAGCTCCCGGTAGTGGCGACCGGCTCGGTGGGAACGGTAACCGTAGCCTTACTCTCCCCGGCCGGAATGGTCACCTCACCACTGGTCGCCGTATAGCTATCGGGCGAGGTGGCCCCTTCATATTCGTCGTCCCCATCCTGCGTCTCGTACGTGATCGTAATGTCACTACCAAAAGTCGCCTCGTTGCCCTCGTAATCCTGCAGCTGGATGGTAAATTCCGCATCGGAACCTGGAAGGACCGTGATATTTTGAATGGTCGCGTGGGCGAGGTCTTCGATATCGTGATCGCCAATATTCGTGCCCCCCTCGGTGTCCTCCTCTGATCCTCCCGGGCCCTGATAAGCCCAATCCCCCGTTCCATCGGGAGAACGTATGATGGTGTGGCTGTTGGTGTTTTCCATCGTTGTATCCAGCGGAAGATCGCAGGAAGGACCGGGCTCGAGATCATCGCTGTAATCATTTACAGAAACATAATCAATAACCCGCCCCTTACTATCCTCCAGTCGCGCTTCCATGCCCTTTTCATTGTTTCCTTCAGCACCGAACTCTAGGCACTTTTTGTCATCGATGACATCCTCCCCTGCAACCAGCCAAGGGGCGTCAATGTCGTCGAAATCCTCTCCTATAGAAAGCTCCGAACACGCCTTTTCGGTGCTTTCATAACGGAATGTCCAATCGGCGTACGTGCTCGGGTCCAGATTGGAATTGAGTATCTTGACTTCGATAAAGGCGTCCTTGTTCTTTCTGTGCAGCTCGTTGATGGAAGCCTGCCCTGCAAATGGAGAACATTCCGCACTGACCGAAACCGGAAACAGGAAAACTACTGCCCCCGATACCGCCAGAAAAATAGCCGCCCATCGGCTGGGAGCCATTGCTTTTCTTCGTCCCATCCTCATGGCCTCACGCGCATCTGCAGGGTCCGCTCCACTATTACATCTCCCCGGAAGGGACAGGTGCCCGTAGCCTTCAGGGCGAAGGTAGCGGGCGACTCGCCGGCCACATCCACCGAGGAGCAGGCCATCTCCACTTCGCAACCGTTGCCCCGGTCCAGGGCCATGGAGGTATCGGAAAAGCAGGCGGCGGGGCTCGCTTGTACCACCTGGCCCCGTCCCCACTGCAGTCCGCTGCGGGCGGCAGACAGCGCACGCTGGGAAGTGACCTCCGCGGCTACCTCTTCGTGGGCGGCACCCATCCACTGGGTCACGCCGGCAGCAACCACGGCCAGCAGCAGCAGGATGGAGATAGCCATGGGCAGCCCCAGTCCGGCCTGATTACGGACTGTTGCGTACGGCGAAGGCATGCTCGATCTCCACGGGTTCGTTCTTGTCATCCCGGCGCTGCAGGACCAGGCGCAGCCGCAGCAATCCGCGGCGCTGCAGCCCCGCCGGCTCCAGTTCCAGGACGGATCCGGTGCCCAGGTTGCGGGCCAGGGGGCGGCCCTCGCCGTCCGGCGGCACGGGCTGGCTCGACGCGAGGGTATAGCCGGCGTAGCGATTCAGGTCACCACCACCTTCCAGGCAGAAGCTCACCGGGCCCTCCGTCAGGAAGAAGCGATATGGCTCCGGGGCGTGGCGGGGAAAGCGAGTATCTTTCGACAGGCGAACTTCCACCACACCCTGCGGCGGGGCCGATTCGATACCGCCCAGGCGGCGCAAGGACACATCAGCACTGGCGCCCGGATCAGACCCTGCCCCGTAGATGTAATCCTCCGCTGGTGGCGCCGGGTAGACCGCGACATACTCCGCTTCGTTGTCATTCAGCTCGGTCACATCGCTACCGGCCGCGGTAAAACCCAGGGCGTGAAACTGGCCCTCCCGAGTTCCTCCCACCGGTAGGGGGTGGCGTGGGGTACCGTCGGGGTAGCTCCCGCTGGTGCGCTCATAGCGCCCGCCATCCACCAGCGGCAGGAATTCCACGCAGGCGGTATCACCGGTCTCGCCGCGGCGCATGGAGTACGGCAACGCCCCCTGGATCTCCCGGCCCACCCTTCCCAGGGCCAGCCGGGCCTCGCCCAGCAGGCGGGTACGCTCGGCGGTGTCGGCGTAGTGGTCGGTGGCGTTGTTGATAAAGGCGGCCAGGCCGACGCTCAGGACCCCGAGCAGGACCAGGACCAGCACCGCCTCGATGAGGGTGAATCCGCGCTCGCGCCCGCCCATCAATTAGCACCCCGGAAGAGCTCGAAGGCGATATCCGTCCCGTTGGGTGCGTGCACGGTTACCGTCACCCAGCGACCCTGCGCCCCGTTCCAGTCCGTCTGCGCCGCCACCGAGGCGGTCACGCGGTAGTTGGCGTACCCCCCCACTTCATCGCCAAGCGCGTTCTGCGGCGGTTGATCGTCCAGGTCTTCATAACACCCCAGTACCAGCCAGTCGCGGCGGTCCGAGGGGCATGCCTCAGACCGGGTATCCACCCCCCGGATTTCCTCGGTGTCGTACCGGGTCGCCGCGATCTCGTCCAGATAGCTCTGCCCCAGCTCGGCGGCTCGCAGGTGGACCAAGGGATCGGCGGCGTCCCGGGTGGCGTGGATGATGGCCGCCAGGGTGCCAGTGATGCCCACCCCCAGGACGACAATGAAGACGACCATCTCGATGAGGGTAAAGCCGCGCTGATCCCGCATCCTCATGCCCCGCAGCTCGCGTTGCCCGCCCGGCGCTCCGTATAGCCGGTCTCGGGGTGGAGACAGACCGTCTGTCCCGAACTGCCGGCCTGGAGCCGGATCCGGACTGGATCCGACAGGGATGCACCGTCGCAATCGGGCCGACCCAGGCCATCAAAGCCCAACCGCCCGGAACCACACCCTGCCAGGGTCACCACAACACTGCCCGGCCACTCCCCCTGGGCAAGACCACCGGGTAGACGGAGCTCCTCACCTTCGGAAGTGGCCGACCAGCCGGCGTCGTCCACTCCCATTGCTACCTCCGGCACCCCGTTCATCGCGTGTAACTGGGCCCCGCGCAGGGCCACCACCAAGTCGGTGGCTGCCGAGCGCGCCTCCAGGCCGGTGGTGAGGCTCAGCCGCGGCACGGCGACGGCGGCCAGCACCCCGAGGATGACCAGCACCAGCACCATTTCCA
>JBNJED010000163.1:0-3552 GCA_051745535.1 Pseudomonadota bacterium
GAGACCGACTTCTTCGAGGGGACCCTGCCCGCCGACGTTCCCCGGCCCTGGCAGCTGCGCTGGCAGGATGCCGCCGGCGAACACACCGAGTACGACCCCTACGCCTTCGGCCCCCAGCTCGCCGACTTCGACCTCCACCTCTTCGGCGAGGGCCGCCACTGGCACCCGCAGAACTTCCTCGGGGCCCACCCGACCACCGTGGACGGCGTGGCCGGCACGCAGTTCGCCGTCTGGGCCCCCAACGCCGACCGCGTCAGCGTGGTGGGTGACTTCAACGGCTGGGATGGCCGGCGCCACCCCATGCGTGTACTCGGCGGCAGCGGCGTCTGGGAACTCTTCCTGCCCGGTGTGACCGTGGGCACCCTCTACAAGTTCGAGATCCGGGCCCGCGACGGCTCCATCGTGACCAAGACCGATCCCTACGGCCGCTGCTTCGAGCTCCGCCCGGATACGGCCGCCGTGGTGGCCGCCCCCGACGAGTACGTCTGGGGCGACGATGCGTGGCTGGCACACCGTGCCGAGGCCGACTGGCAGTCTGAGCCCATGAGCATCTACGAGCTCCATCTGGGCTCCTGGCAGCGGGGCGACGACGGCGAGATGCTCGACTACCGCGAGCTGGCCCACCGCCTGGTGGACTACGTCACCGCCCGCGGCTTCACCCACATCGAGCTCATGCCGATCACCGAGCACCCGCTGGACGCCTCCTGGGGCTACCAGACCACCGGCTACTTCGCCCCCACCCGGCGCCACGGCAACCCCGACGACTTCCGCTACTTCGTCGACCACTGCCACCGCCACGGCATCGGCGTCCTCCTGGACTGGGTCCCGGCCCACTTCCCGCGGGACGCCTGGGCCCTGGCGGAGTTCGACGGCACCGCCCTGTACGAGCACGAGGACCCGCGCCGCGGCGAGCACCGCGACTGGGGCACCCTCATCTTCAACTACGGCCGCAACGAGGTCCGCTGCTTCCTCCTGGGCTCCGCCCTCTACTGGCTGGAGCACTTCCACGTGGATGGCCTGCGCGTGGACGCCGTCGCCTCCATGCTCTACCTCAACTACTCCCGCGAGGACGGCGACTGGCTGCCCAACATCCACGGCGGCCACGAGAACCTGGAGGCCATCGACTTCCTCCGGGAGCTCAACACCGTCACCCACGGCGAGCAGCCCGGGACCATGGTCATCGCCGAGGAGTCCACCTCCTGGCCCCAGGTCACCCGCCCCACCTGGCTGGGCGGCCTGGGCTTCTCCATGAAGTGGAACATGGGCTGGATGCACGACACCCTCACCTACATGGGCGAGGACCCCGTCCACCGCAAGTACTACCACGACCACCTGACCTTCGGCCTGCTCTACGCCTTCACCGAGAACTTCGTCCTGCCCTTCAGCCACGACGAGGTGGTCCACGGCAAGCGCAGCCTCCTCTACCGCATGCCCGGGGACGAGTGGCAGCGCTTCGCCAACCTGCGCCTGCTCTACGCCCTGCAGTTCACCTATCCGGGCAAGAAGCTCCAGTTCATGGGCTGCGAGTTCGGCCAGGGCGAGGAGTGGGACGATACCCGCGCCCTGGACTGGTACACCCTGGATTACCCGCTCCATCAGGGGGTCCTGCAGATCACCGACGACCTCAACCGGCTCTACCGCGAGCAGCCGGCCCTGCACCGGCGCGACTTCACCGAGGCGGGCTTCGAGTGGATCGACTGCCACGACGCCGAACAGTCGGTGCTGAGCTACCTGCGCAAGGATGACCAGGGGCGCATGGCGGTGGTCATCTTCAACCTGACCCCGGTGGTCCGGGAGGGCTACCGCATCGGCCTCCCGGACGGCGGCGTCTGGCGGGAGCGGCTCAACAGCGATGCCGCCTGCTACGGCGGCTCCGACGTCGGCAACGGCGGCGCCGTGGTCGCCGAGGCCATCCCCTGGATGGGCCGCCCCCACTCCGCCGCCCTGACCCTGCCGCCCCTGGCGGCCCTGGTCCTGGTGCCGGAGGCCGAGGCATGAGGATCCTCTTCGCCACCTCCGAGGCGTGGCCGCTGCTCAAGACCGGCGGCCTGGCCGATGTCGCCTACGGCCTGCCCCGGGCGCTGCGCGAGGAGGGGGTCGATATCCGGCTGGTCCTGCCGGCCCACCCCGATGCCGTCGCCCGGCTGGAGGGGCCGGTACAGCGGCAGGAGGCAACCCTCGACGGCCGCCCGCTCACCCTCATCGAGGGTTCCCTGCCGGGGACCGGCGTACCGGTCTGGCTGGTGGACGACCCGCCGCTCTTCGCCCGCGCCGGCAACCCCTATACCACCGAGGACGGGGTCCCCTGGCCGGACAACGCCCGCCGCTACCACCGCTTCAGCCGCGTGGCGGCCGCCCTGGCGGCCGGGGAGCTGACCGACTGGCGCGCCGATCTCCTCCACGCCAACGACTGGCAGACCGCCCTGGCGCCGCTCTTCCTGCGCGCCTGGCCGGATCGGCCGGCGAGCCTCTTCACCATCCACAACCTCGCCTATCGCGGCCTCTTCCCCGCCTCTACCCTGGGGCAGCTCGGCCTCGATCCGGGCCTGTGGGGCCCCGAGGGGCTGGAATTCTTCGGGGAGCTCGCCTTCATCAAGGGCGGGCTCAACTTCGCCGACGCCCTGACCACCGTGAGCCCCACCTACGCCCGGGAGATCCAGACCACCCACTTCGGCTGCGGCCTGGATGGCGTCCTGCGCGCCCGGGCCGCGAACCTCCACGGCATCGTCAACGGCATCGACACCGGCACCTGGGACCCGGCCACCGACCCCCACCTCGCCGCCCGCTACGCCGAGCCCGACGAGGCCGCCCGCACGGCCAATCGCACCGAACTGGCCCGCCGCATGGGGCTGACCGACGGCCGCGGGCCGGTCATCGGCTTCATCGGCCGGCTGGTGGAGCAGAAGGGGATCGACCTCCTCCTACCCGCCCTCTCCCGACTGGTGGAACAGGGCGCCCGCTTCGCCCTGCTGGGCGCCGGCGAGCCCCACCTGGAGGCGGGTCTGCGCGCCGCCGCCGAGCGCCACCCCGGCGCCGTCGGCGTCCATATCGGCTACGACGAGGCCCTGGCCCACCTGGTGGAGGCCGGCAGCGACCTCTTCCTCATGCCCTCGCGCTTCGAGCCCTGCGGCCTGAACCAGCTCTACAGCCTGCGCTACGGCACCCCGCCCATCGTCAACCCCACCGGCGGCCTGGCCGATACCGTCGTCGACGTCGGCGTCGACCCGAAGGCCGGGACCGGATTCCACATCCCCCACCTGGACGCCGCCGCCCTCGCCGCGACCGTCGAGCGTGCGCTACTACACTGGGAGGAAGGCCGCGACTGGCGGGCTCTTCAGGCCCGAGGGATGGCCGGTGATTATTCATGGAATAGATCCGCAGCCCAGTACGTCTCTCTCTATCAGGCCCTGGCAAGGGCCTGAAGCCCGGCAGCGGTTCGACCGCCTCCGGGGCCGGAGGGCCGCTAAAATCATAAGAACATACCCATATACATACACGACTCGGGGTGGCCGCCCGGCGTTATCGCAAAGCCATTCAGGAGCCAAGACATGC
>JBNJED010000164.1:0-3483 GCA_051745535.1 Pseudomonadota bacterium
GCGGTCGCCGTATCCGCCGGCAGGGCCGCCTCCACCGGGGCATCCGCGGGCCCGGCGCGCACCGCCACGCGGTGGGGGATGGCCGCCAGCGCCGACTCCGGCGCGCGCCCCACCCCGATGACGCCCAGGGGCGCCAGGCGCTCGGCGACCCGCCGCTGGGCCCGCGGCACGGGATCGGGGCCGTAGCCCAGCGCCACCTTCTCCCGGGAACAGCCCTCCAGCCGCTCGCGCAGCAGGGCACGATCCTCCTCCGGGTAGGTCAGAACCAGGCGCAGGTCCAGCCGATACTGGCGCAGGGCGCCGAGCAGGTCCGCGGCCAGGCGGAGATTATCCGCCCCCTCCCCGGCCCGGATCCAGACCAGGGGGCTGCGCCCCTCCGGGGCTCGCAGGCGCCCCCGGCGGGCGTGGTAGCGCCGCCGGTTGTGGCGGAGGTCGTGCCAGTCGGCCCGCCGGCGGCGCCAGAAGCCGTCGCCGTCAGCCATCGAACTGCGCCTGGTGGAGATCCGCATAGGCGCCGCCGTGGGCCAGGAGTTCGCTGTGGGTCCCCGACTCCACCAGCCGCCCCCGGTCCATGACGGCGATCCGGTCGGCCCGCTCGATGGTGGAGAGGCGGTGGGCGATGACCACCGTGGTCCGGTCCTCCATGAGCGCCTCCAGGGCCTTCCGGATGTGGCGCTCGGACTCGTTGTCCAGCGCCGAGGTCGCCTCGTCCAGGATCAGGATGGGCGCATCCTTGAGGATGGCGCGGGCGATGGCTACGCGCTGGCGCTGGCCGCCGGAGAGCAGGGCGCCGTTCTCCCCCACCTCGGTGTCCAGCCCGTCGGCGAGCTGGCCGGCGAAGTCGGTCACGTGGGCCAGCTCCGCGGCCCGCTCCACCGCGGCCCGGTCCGCGCCTTCGCAGGCGTAGGCGATGTTCTCCGCCAGGGAGGCGTTGAACAGCACCACGTCCTGGCTGACCAGGGCGATCTGCTGGCGCAGGGATTTCAGTTCCAGCTCCGTGAGGTCGACGCCGTCCAGCCGCACCACCCCCTTCTGCGGGGAGTAGAAGCGCGGGATGAGGTTCACCAGGGTGGACTTGCCGCCGCCGGAACGTCCCACGATGGCCAGCGTCTCGCCGGGGGCGATGTGGAGGTCGATCCCCCGCAGCACCGGCGACTGGTCCTCGCCGTAGGCAAACCAGACCTGGTCGAAGTCGATGCGCCCCTGGGCCCGCTCGATGCGGCGGGATCCGTCGTTGGGCTCCGGCGGGGTGTCCAGCAGGCCGAAGACGCTCTGGGAGGCGGCGATCCCCTGCTGCAGCACGGCATTGACCTTGGTCAGCCGCTTCACCGGCCCCAGCATCATGGCCATGGCCGCCATGAAGGACATGAAGGTCCCCACCGAGATCTCCTCGCGCATCCCCGGCAGGGTCGCGATGTAGACCACGGCGGCGATGGCGATGGCCACCAGGAACTGGATCACCGGCACGCTGATGGCGTTGGTGGCCTCCTTCTTGAGCTGCTGGCGCCGGTTGTTCTCGTTGACCCTGGCGAACTGGCGCGCCTCCTCGCCCTCGCCGCCGAAGATCTTGATGACCCGCTGGCCGCCCACCGCCTCGTCGGTGGCGCTGCTCACGTCCCCCATGGAGACCTGGATCCGGCGCGAGAGCTTGCGAAAGCGCTGGCTGACGTAGCGCACGATGAGGGCGAAGAGCGGCCCCAGGACGAGGAAGACCAGCACCAGTCGGGGGCTGAGCCAGATCATCCAGCCCAGCAGCCCCAGTACCGTCAATGAATCCTTGATGAGGACCGTAATGGCCTGGCTGGCCGCCTTGGCCACCTGCTCCACGTCATAGTTGAGCTTGGAGATGATCCCGCCGGTGGAGGAGGTATCGAAGAAGGGGATGGGCAGGCGCAGGAGGTGGCGGAACATCTCCCCCCGCAGGTCCCGGACGACACTGCGCGCCACCCACTTGATGGCGTAGTTCGAGCCGAAGTCGGCGAAGGCGCGGACCATGGCAATGCCGATGATGAGCCACGGCATCCAGTTCACCATGGTCGGGTCCTCCTCCACGAAGGTCCCGTCCATGAGCGGCTTCATCAGGGCGGCAAAGCCGGTCTCCGTGGCCGCCATGGCCACCATGGCCAGCACACCGAGCCCGAAGATCCGCCAGTAGGGCCAGGTGTACCCCAGCAGCCGCTTGTACATCTCCAGCGGCCGGTCTTCGGCCAGTCCCGTGCTCACTCGTTCCCCTCCCCTGCCGGCCGCCGGGTCGCCAGGGTAATGCGGCTGTAGCCGGCCTGGCGCGCGGCGTCCATGGCCCGCACCACTGCCTCGTGGGGCGTGGCGCGATCGGCACTGATGATGATCTGCGGCGAATCGGAATCCCCCGCCGCCTTCTCGATGGCGCGGCGCACCGTCGAGCGCTGGTCGTTGACCAGAGCCTCGCGGTTGATGAAGTAGCGCCCCTCGGCATCGACGCCCACCTCCACCACCGTGGACTGGGTCTCCAGGGCCTCGCTCTCCGCCTCGGGCAGGCGCAGCGGGATCTGGGTGTCCCGCTGGAAGCTGGTGGACACCATGAAGAAGATGAGCAGGAGGAAGACGACGTCGATGAGCGGCGTGAGATTGACGTCGGGCTCCTCCCGTCGACGCTGGGGCCGCAGGTTCACGCCGTCGCCCCCTCCTCCGGCTCGCGCTCGCCGTGGATGACCTCCACCAGCTTCAGCGCCTCCTCCTCCATGCGCAGCACCAGCTCGTCCACGCGGCCGCGGAAGTAGCGGTAGAACATCAGGCTGGGGATGGCGATGGAGAGGCCGGTGGCAGTGGTGATGAGCGCCTCGGAGATCCCGCCGGCGAGCTCCGACGGGTCACCCAGCCCGGCGCTGGTAATGGTCGCGAATACCTTGATCATGCCGATGACCGTCCCGAGGAGCCCCAGCAGCGGGGTAATCGAGGCGATGGTCCCCAGGGTATTCAGGAAGCGTTCCAGCTCCAGCACCACCTGCCGGCCGGCCTCCTCGATGCTCTCCTTCATCACCTCGCGGTCGTGGTGGAGGTTGACCAGGCCGGCGGCCAGGACGCGCCCCAGGGGCGAACCGGCGCGCAGCTCGCCCAGGCGCTGGTTGTCCAGCCTGCCCTGGCCCTGCCAGTGCCAGATCCGCGCCACCAGGTGGGGCGGGACCACCCGCGAGGGCCGCAGCGACCAGAAGCGCTCGGCAATGATGGCCACCGCCACCACCGAGCAGAGCAGCAGGGGCCACATGATCCAGCCACCGGAACGGATGAGCTCCAGCACCGCGTCACCTCCATGAACCCGTAAATCGGCCACTCTACCAGAGCCACCCGTCCCCTGCAGCCGGCTGACCGGCGTGCCAGTGGCGCCGATCCTCCCGACGCTCCCGCTCCGGGCCCACGATACCCGCCGGGCCCAGCCGGTAGGTCAGCGCGCCGTCGCGATCGGTCCGGGCCACCGGGATACCCCGCTCCCGGTAGCGTTCCATG
>JBNJED010000165.1:0-3473 GCA_051745535.1 Pseudomonadota bacterium
GCCTTCGCCGGGGCGCTGGACATCCCCCTGGCCGGGGTGGTCTTCGCCCTGGAGGTGATCCTGGGGGAGTACACCCTGGTCCTCTTCGCGCCGGTGGTGGTGGCCGCGGTCATCGCCACCGTGGTGACCCAGGTGGCCATCGGGCCGGAGCTGGTCCTGGCGGTGCCGGAGCTGCCGGTCCACTCCTTCTGGTACCTGCCGCTGGACTGGCTCATCGGCTTCGGCGCCGCCCTGATCTCCTACCTGCTGCTGCGCGGCGTGGAGGGGGTCCACCGCCTGGGCCAGTGGGCGCCGCTGCCGGCGTGGGCGCTACCGGCGGTGGGCGGGTTCGGTGTCGGCCTCCTGGCGGTGGGGACGCCGGACATCATGGGGGTGAGTTACGGCGCCCTGAACGAGGTCTTCACCGACGGCCTGCCCCTGCTGGCGCTGCTCGCCCTGCTGGGGGCGAAGCTGGCGGCCACGGCCATCAGCGTCGGCACCCAGTCCCGGGGCGGGGCCATCGGCCCGGCCCTCTTCATGGGGGCGCTGGTGGGGGCGGCCGTGGCCGAGGCGGCGCGGCTGGCCGGCGTGCCGCTGGGGGAGACCGGGATCTACGCCGTCATCGGCATGGCCGCCGGGATGGCGGCCATCCTCAACGCCCCCTTCGTCGCCATCGTCGCCGTCTTCGAGCTGACCCGGAACCCGGCGGTGATCCTGCCGGTGATGCTGGCGACGGTGACGGCGGCGGTGACCTCCCGGGACTGGTTCAAGGCCCAGTCCATCTTCGCCTGGACCTTGCACCTGCGCGAGCTCTCCGAGCCGACCCTGCCGGAGTCGGGGCAGAAGTGCACGGTGCCGGTGCAGCAGATCATGCACGAGGACTTCGCCAGCCTCCCGCGCCGGGTGAGCCAGGAGGAGCTGCACCAGGCGCAGTCCGACTCCGGGATCCAGAGCCTCTTCCCGGTGGTGGAGGAGGGCGAGCTGGTGGGGGTGATGGACCTCACCGGTCTGCTCCAGGCCGGTATGGCCACCCCGGACGAGGAGGACGAGCGCGTGGACCTCACCCCCTACCTCGTGGATGCGGAGAACCTGCGCAACCTCTACCCCGGCGACGGGGCGGTGAAGGCCATGGACCTCATGGCCTCCTACGGCCTGGAGGGCTTCCCGGTGCGCTCGCCCCGGGATACCCACGTGGTCATCGGCCTGGTCACCCGGGTGGATGTCATCGAGGCGTGCCTCACCGAGCGGGGCGAGGAGAGCGCTCCCGACGACTCGCGCCCCTGAGCCGCCCTCAGAAGGAGCCGGTCACCCCGGCGGCGATCTCGTTGTGGGCGTAGTCGTAGGCGCGGAGGGTGGAGTCGGTATCCGTGCGCCGGGCCTCGGCGGTGAGGCGCCAGTGGTCGGAGAGCCGTCGGGTCAGCGAGACCCCGGCGGTGAGCCGGGTCTCCTCCCGCCGGATCTGGGCGCCATCGGCGAGGACGTCGGTGTCCGGGTAGTCGCTGCGCACCCCTTCGACCTCCCAGTCCAGCCACCACCGGGGTGCCAGATTCCACTGCTGGCTCACGGCCAGGCCGTGGCGCCGGGGGGAATAGCTGGCGAACTCGGTGCCGACCTCGTAATCGTCCCGGTCGTTGGTCTCGTAGTGATAGGTGAGGTCCAGGCGGCTCTCGTCCAGGAACCAGCGGGCGCGGGCCCGGAGCTGGTGGCGCTGACCCGCCAGGTAGTCGTAGCCGGCCTGGCCGGCCCGGATGACCGAGGGCCGGTAGCGAAGTGCCAGCCAGGTCTCGCCCAGGGGGCGTTCCGCCTCCAGCCGCGCCGAGAGGGTATCGAGGAAGGCGTCCCCGCCCAGGGTGCTGTGGTCCAGCTCCACGCCCGCCGTGGTCGCCCAGGTCGCCCCCTCCCACTGGCGCTGGAGCTGGCCGCGGAGGAGGTTCAGGTCGTAGTCGTCCAGGTCGAAGTAGTCCAGGGCGTACCAGGCCGCCCGGGCGCTCCAGCCATCGGCCTCGGTGCCGGTCAGGGTGACGGAGCCGGCGGCGTAGGCCTCGAGATAGGCGTCGGCGTTGTCGCTCACCGTGTCGGTATCGGGGCTGACGACGTTGTCGTCGTGGCCGCCCTTGAGGCTGACCACCGCCGACCAGGGCCGCTCCGGCTCGCCCTCCTGCGCCAGCTCGCGGGCGGCGCGCTCCCGCAGGGCCGGCTCCTCGGCCGCCTCGTGGCTGCGGCGGAACCACTCCCGTGCGGCGGCGGAATCCCCCCGGGCGCGGGCGACCAGGCCCAGGTTGTACCAGGCCAGGGCGCGCATGGCGGGGGTCTCCGCCGCCCGCCGGAAGGCCTCGGTGGCGGCGTTGTAACGGCCCAGCCAGTAGTAGCTCACGCCCAGGTTGTAGTGGATCGTCGCCGACGACTCCCCGGCGTCCCGGGCGCGCTCGAAGGCCTCGGCAGCGGCCTCGAAGTCCCCCGCCTCGAAGGCCTCCCGGCCGGCCTCGAAGGCATCCTGCCCCCAGGCGGTCCCGGCGGTGGCCAGGCCCAGGAGGAGGGTGGTCGCAAGCCGTCGAAGTCGCATCTGCATCCTCTCCCGATACCGTCGTCCTGCACTACAAACAGGGTACGACCCCACCGCCGCGACGGTGAGGTCGTACCCCGGGAGGCCAGCGCGACCCCGTCAGGGGTCCCGCTGAGCATTGCGATGCCTACTGGCCGGCGTTCGGCTTATTGGACTCCATGCCGCCGGAGCCCTCCGTGGAGCCGGTATTTTCCGGCCGGTGGTCTTCCATCTCGTCCCGGGCCTCGCGCATGCGCTGGCGCTCCTGGCGCATCTCCTTCATGGCCTCGCCCATGTCGCCGCGCTCCTCGCGCATGCGCTCCCGGGCGCGGTCCGCCGGGCCGGCACCGTCGGTAGCCTGGCGGGCCCGGTCGGCGGCCTCCTCCGGCAGCTCCAGTGAACGGGCCACCTCGCCCGGGTCGCCGTCGCGCTCCATGAGCTCCATGGTTACGCCGTCATTGTCCTCGGCGGTCTCCTGGGTGGCCTCCTGGGCGGTGGCCAGGGCGGGGGCCGCGGCCAGGCCCAGCAGGGTGATCAGGGTAAGGATATTACGGGTCATGGTCATCTACCTCTTTCTGACGTGGTGGGGGTCGGGGGACCGACCCGGTCTCTTCGCCCGGCGTCAGGCCGCCGGGGCGGGATTCGGGGCCAGGAATGCCGCCGGGCCCTCGGCCCGGAGGCGGATGCGCAGGCGCTTGACGGTATCGCCGTGGGCGATCTCGGCCACCAGCTCGCCCTCGCCGCCGGCCAGCGCCCGCACCGGCAGCTCCAGGAGATTGCGACCGGCCTCCAGCTCGGTGGTCCAGGTGAGTTCCCGCCGCTCGGGGTGGCCGGCCAGCTCGAAGTTCTCCGGGAGCCTCATGGTCAGGCGCGCCCCCTCCAGGCGTTCGGGGGCGTCGAAGGCCAGGCGGACCGACTCGGTGCGCCCGGGGGCCAGCTCCACCGTGGGCTG
>JBNJED010000166.1:0-3444 GCA_051745535.1 Pseudomonadota bacterium
TCGTCGGTGCGCGCCTCGGCGGCGGTACCGCGGACGAGGACGCGGGCATCCGCGACCGGGGTTTCCTCCTCGCTGTCCACCACGCGGCCGGTGACGCGGCCCGGCTCGGCATCGGTCTCGGCAACGAGTTCGCCACTGCCGCCGGCGGCGGTGACCTCGGCGGAGCCCTCACCGCCCTCGCTGAGGGTGACGGTAATGCGGATATCGTCGCCGGCCTCGGCGTTGAGCCGCCGGCGCAGCAGTTCGGCCCCCTCGTCCCGGAGGACCACGGTGTGTTCCCCCGGACCCACGCGCGTCTCGAAGGATCCCAGCCGGTCCAGCCGGCCGGCGGACTTGCCATCGACGCGGACCTCCAGCCCGCCGGCCGGGAGGCTGCCGCGGAACCCCATGATGGAGAGCCAGGCGGGCTCGTCCGGATCTTCCTCCTCCTGGGCGGTGGCAGGCACGGCGAATGCCAGCAGCAGGGGGAGCAGCAGGGCAACGAGGACGGCGTGACGGGACGGCATGGGGAGTCCTCCGGGGATCATTGGCACTGCCACGCCTGCTCGCCGCACTCCTCCATGGCGCGGCGCAGTTCGGTGGCCTTGCGGAAGAGGTCCGGATCAGCGATGCCGGTGAGGAGTTCATCCACGCGGTCGAAGCCGCCGGTCCGGAAGTGGGCGTAGGCCAGGGCGTAGCGGATGGATTCGTCCTCCAGCAGGCCGTTGCGGCGCAGGTCGCGGTCCATGGCGGCGGCCCGATCGTGGGCCTTGCGCTCCAGGAAGAGGCCCAGACGCTGGCGCAGCTTGTCCGACCCCTCGGCCACCCGGGCGTTGTGGTGGAGCGCCCGGGAGAGATTGCCGGCCCGGCGGTGGATCTCCGCCGCCTTCTCGGCCAGCTCGGGGTGGCGGGCGGCGGCGCCGTCCATGATCCCGGCGGCCGCATGCACCCGGCCGCTCTCCAGGTAGGCGCGGGCCAGGGTCACAGCGAGGTCGGCGTGGGCGGGGTGGACCATCCGGTACCGCTCCAGGAAGGGGATGGCCCGCTCCGTCCGGCCCGCCTTGACCAGGCTGGCCCCTACGGCGGCGGCATCCTTCGCCGGCGTCTCCGAGCGCTCGATGACGTTGTCCGCCACCTCCAGCGCCCGGGAGAAGAGCCGCAGTTCCAGCAGGTACTCCAGCCGCTGTCGGCGGAACTCCACCCGCTCCGGGAAATGCTGGATGGCCGCCTCCAGGGCCGTCCAGGCTTCCTCGCGCTGCTCCAGCCGCCAGTGGGCGGCCACGCGCAGGGCGTGGGTGGCCGGGACGTCCTCGCCCTCCTGGCCGAGTTCCTCCAGGGCCTCGAGGGTCCGCTCGGGCTCCCCGGCGTCGAAGGCGGCCCGGGCACGGTAGAGGTGGATATCGGGCTGGTCGTAACCGGCATCCAGGGCCTGGCCGAAAGCGGTGAGTGCGGCCTCCGGCTCGCCGCGCTGGCGCGCCAGGCGACCGCGCAGGAAGAAGTAGCGGGCGCGTTCGGCCTCCTCGGCTCCCTCGGTCTCGAAGCGTTTCAGGGCCCGCTCGGCACGATCCAGGTGGCCGTCGCCCAGCAGAACGGCGGCGAGCTTGAGGGGATCCAGGTCCTCCTCCTCCTGCGCCATCGCCGCCAGGGGCAGCAGCAGGGCGACCAGGAGAAGGATGGGGCCGATACGCTTGATGAGTCGGAACGGGTAGCGCTGCATGGCCTCAACTCAGGTCGAAACGGATGCGCTGGCGGGCCCAGACGCGGACGTCCCGGCCCTCGTAGCGGGCGGGGGTGAAGCGCCAGTTCTCCACGGCCTCCCGGGCGGCCTCCTCGAAGACCCCCTCCGGCTCGGCCTCCAGGACCTGGACCTTCTCCACCTCGCCCTCGGCGTTGATGAGGAGGTTGAGGACGACATAGCCCGTGATGCCGTCGCGCTTGGCCTCGGGCGGATAGGGCAGCTCGCCCTGGCTGCGCGGCTCCGGCGGCTCGTCCACGGTGTCGCCGGTCATGGTGGGATCGCCCTCGTCCGCGCCCTCATCCATGTCGCCCATGCCGTCCATGTCGAAGCCGCCCAGGCCGACGTCCGCACCGCCCAGGTCGGAGCCAAGCCCCGGCGGCGGGGGCTCGCGACCGGATTCCGGCTCGCTCTTGGGCTCGGGTTCGGGTTGCTCCATCTCCGGCTCCGGCGGGGGCGGCGGAGCGACGTCGATCTCCCGCTCGTCGCGGTCATCGGCCTCTTCCGGAGCCTCGGCGCCGCGGTTCATGAGGGTCAGGGAGGAGAAGACCACGGCGCTGCCGAGGACCATGACCGCCAGGGCCCTGAGGTGGTGCATCCAGGGGCTCACCGCGCGGTTCACTGCCGCCCCCCGGCCTCGTCCCGCGTGGCCACCCCGACGTGGCCGGCGCCGGCCAGCCGCGCCTGGTCCACCACCTCCACCAGCCGGCCGGCGGGGACGCCGTCGTCGGTGACCACCAGCACGTTGTCCTCATTGCTGCTGGCCAGGGCATCCCGGATCCGGCCCTGGAGCGCCCACATCCGCACCGACTCGCCGTCGAAGTAGACGGTGCCGTCGGTATCGACGAAGACCCGGGTGACCTCGTTGGAGGCCTTCTCGGCGCTAGCCGCCTCGGGCCGGTTGATGTCCAGGTCCATGTCCTTGACGAAGGTCGTGCTGACCATGAAGAAGATCAGCAGGATGAAGACCATGTCGATGAGGGGCGAGATGTCGATGGACTCGTTGGCCTCTTCCCGGCGCTGACGGTATTTCATGCCCTTCTCCCGCTCATGACGGTCGCCTCGGCGACCAGGTGTTCCCGCAGTCGTTGGAGTTCCCGCTCGACGGTGGCCTGGCGGCGGGCCAGGAGCCGGTCCACCACCAGGCCGGGGATGGCCACGGCCAGCCCCATCTGGGTGGTGAAGAGCGCCTGGGAGATCCCGCCGGCGATACCGCCGGACTGGGCGAAGAGGTTCATGTCCTGGAGGGAGTCGAAGGTCTCGATCATCCCGTTCACGGTCCCCAGCAGCCCGACCACCGGGGCCACGGCGACGATGGCGCGGGTGACGATGCGAAAGCGCCCGGCCTCCCGCCGCAGCCCCGCTACAACCTCGTCCAGGTGGCGGCGCAGATCGGGGGGGTCCCGATCCACCACGGCCAGGCCGCGCACCGCGGCGAGGTCCACCAGGCTCCGCGGCTTGTAGTCTTCCCCCGCCGAGACGTGGCGCAGCAGGGTCGTGAGATCCGGCCGCCGCCCCCGGCGCAGGACCGACATCCGGTAGCCCAGGGCGTACCAGAGCACCAGGGTCGCCACCACCAGGGGCGGCATGACGTAGCCGCCGGCCTGGTAGTAGAAGAGGAAGTCTTCGAACAGCTCGCCGAGCATCTCAGGCCGTCCGCCGCCCGCTGTCGTCGTGGACGTTGGTCACCCGCAGGGCGGCCTGCTCCATGTCGTCCTTGATCCGTCCGG
>JBNJED010000167.1:0-3429 GCA_051745535.1 Pseudomonadota bacterium
AACGGCGTCATCGAATTCCGCATGTGCCGGGAGGCCGCCGGCTTCCACGACTACGACCCCGACGACATCCACGGCTTCGTCAGCCTCGTCCCCATGGCGGAGGCGGAGATCGTCCGGCTCCAGCAGGAGGAGGACCACGCCTACCTGCAGTACCGGTAGGGCCCGTCATCGGGAGTCGGCACGATTCGACCGGGGAGGCATCAACCGCTACGTCCGCCAAGGGAAAGCCCGGCAATCCGGCCAGTGGCTCAGAGTTCGCAGGCGTCCTCGGCACAGCGGCGGCGAAAGCGGCGTCGGGCGTAGGGGCGGTAGACCGCATCCATCACGGCGACCATGCCGGGCACCGCGGCCAGGCGGGCCAGCCAGCGCCAGTAGGGCAGCTCCCGCCAGATGGCGACGAAGGCCGCGGCCCCGATGCGGATGGAGCCCTGCCGGTCCAGGGCGTGGAGGCGGGCCTGGGCATCCCGGGGGCGGATGCCCAGCGCCGTCAGCGCGCGGGTATCGGCGGTGATGTCGTACCACTGGACCCGGCCCGCCCGATCCAGACGGCGGTAGAAGTCCACCTCCCGGCGGCAGATGGGGCACCCGCCGTCGAAGAACATCACCGGCCGGCCGTCGAAGATCCCATCGGCTCCTTCGGTCGCTTGCTCGGTCATCGGGAATCCCTCGGCTCGGAGAACTCCAGCGTGGTACAGGATCCCCGATCCTGCTCGCCGGCCCCCATCGAGGAATCCGGGACACCGTTCTGCGACCCGGCTACTGGCGATGGTCCTCCTTCCGCAACAAGGCTGAGCCCCGTCGGCCCGAACCGTCCTACTCGGCGTAGACCATCTTCCGGGTCATCCCGCCGTCCGCCACCCAGTCCTGGCCGGTGACGAAGCCGGCCTCCGGCCCCAGACAGTGTGTACCAACAGGGCGACTCCGACTGCGGGGCCGTCAACTCTGCGAACGGCCGCCACTTTCCGATTCAGCTAACGCTCGCGGGACTCCCGCACGGCATCCAGGATGTTCGAGGTCGTGGCACCCGTATCAACACCGGGTACATCGAAGGGGGAACCCGACTCACGAGGCTTTTCGCGCAGAGAGAAAGTGCTCCCATCCTTCCTTCGAATCTGCACTTCCTCGTGCTGGGCCAGTGCCAGAAGCTTTGCGAGGTTCTGACGGGCTTCCGAATAGGTAAAGACCTTCATGACGATATCTCCAGGACGCTGACCCCGAGGTGGCGAGCCACCTCTTTCATACGTCGATCCAGGCTCAAGAGGGGGCAGGAGAAGGCCTTCGCACAATGGAGGAAATAGGCGTCATAGGCATAAATATCGTACTCTAGTGCATGCGCCAGCGACTCCTGGATGTCCACCGAGACCAAGCGCATCGGGATCTGGCCGATAGCCCTCTCGGCTGCCAGTGCCTCCGCACCAGTTAGCCGCTGGCGCTTTACCATCGCCGAAAGGGCGTTACCCACTTCGTACGGCAGGATCTCCGGCGCTATCACCGACGCGTTTGCCGTTCGCTCGATCACAGCGTTGCGCTCGGGCTCGTTCAAGGCAACGGCGAGGAAGATGTTGGTATCGGCGACAATCTCCATCTGTACAATTGTACATACGGCCTGCGGTTTCGCAAGGACTACTCGGCATAAACCATCTTCCGCGTCATCCCGCCGTCCACCACCCAGTCCTGGCCGGTGACGAAGCCGGCCTCCGGCCCCAGGAGGAAGGCGGCCAGGGCGGCGACATCCGCCGGCGTGCCCACCCGGCCCGCCGGGTGCTGGTCGTGATCCACCGGCCGCAGGGGTTCGGCGGCCTGCTCCTGTGGTGAGCGCACGTCGATCCAGCCGGGGCTGATGCTGTTCACGCGCACATCGGGCCCCACACTCACCGCCAGGGCGTGGGTGAGCGCCACCAGCCCGCCCTTGCTGGCCGCGTAGGCCTCCGTATCCGGCTCCGACTGGTGGGCGCGGGTGGAGGCGATGTTGACGATGGCCCCGCCGGCCTCCCGCAGCGCCGGCAGCGCATGCTTGGCCAGTAGGAAGGCGCCGGTGAGGTTCACCGCCAGCCAGCGGTCCCATTCGGCGCGGTCCAGCGCCTCCACCGGCCCGCTCTCGGGATCGCTGATCCCGGCATTGTTCACCAGCCCGTCCAGCCGCCCCTCCTCCGCGAGGACCGACGCGACCCCGGCCCGGACCGACGCCTCTTCACTGACGTCCAGCACCAGCGGCCGCGCCGCCGGCCCCAGCGCCTGCGCTGCCGCCTCGGCCCCCTCGATATCCGCCACCACCACCCGCCCGCCATCGGCCACCAGCCGGCGGGCGATGCCGAAGCCGATGCCGCGGGCGGCGCCGGTGATGAGGGTGACTCGCGGTACAGGCATTACAGGTTCCTCCGTGACTTGCCCCACTCATCGCTGTCTGAATCATTGTCCAGAGAAAACAAACGGGCTAATTTTATCTACAGACAATACATGGAATCGCTTCACGAGGCACAGCTATGCCCCTCGCCAGCGCACCGGACTCCACGCAGGAGGATCGTAGGATCCTCACCGAGGCCTCGCTCAACGCCGGCGGGCAGCTTGGCCTGACCAATGACGACCTGGCGCGGATCCTCGGCCTCAGCCCGAGCACCGTCAGCCGCATGCGCCAGGGCCGCTACCTCCTCGGCCCGGGCTCCAAGAGCTGGGAGGCGGCCCTGCTGCTGGTCCGCCTGTACCGCTCCCTCGGCGCCATCCTCGCCGGGGACCAGGCGGTCATGCGCCAGTGGCTCGATAACGCCAACCGGGACCTCGGCGATACGCCCAGGAACCTGATCCGGACCACGCCGGGGCTCGTCCACGTGGTCGATTACCTGGACGCCCACCGCGCCGTGGTCTGATGGAGGTGCCGACCAGCGAGGAACTTCCCGGCCTGTCCATCCCGCTCGCCGGTCGGATCTGGCGCGCGGTGGAGAGCCAGACCTACGCCGTCACACGGCAACTCGTCACATCCCGGGAAGATCAGGAGCGCCTCGAAGCGCTCCTCGAGGGGAGCAAGCCCGCCTACCAGGCCGGCACCGAGCACCTGGACTACCTGCTCAAGACGCCATTTCGCTACCAACCGCCGAAGCAGGGAGGCAGCCGCTTCCGCCGGCCCTTCGCCCCCTACGGCGTCTTCTACGGCGCCGAACACCGCCGCACCGCCCTGGCGGAACTCGCCTACCACCGCTACCGCTTCCTGGAGGCCTCGCCGGGTACCGAATTCCCCGGCGGGGAGGCGACGCTGACGGTCTTCGCGGTGGATTACCGTGCCTCACGGGGAATTGACCTCACCCTCCCCCCACTCGACGAGCAGCGGCAATATTGGGTCGCACCCTCCGACTACCGCACGACCCAGACCCTGGGGGAGCGGGCCAACACCACCGGCATCGGCGCCATCCGCTACGAGTCCGCCCGGGATCCGGT
>JBNJED010000168.1:0-3382 GCA_051745535.1 Pseudomonadota bacterium
GCCGCCCCCGCCGGCTGCTGCGGCGCCGTGGACCAGCACCTGGCCGCCCCCGAGGCGGCCCGGGCCCGGATGCGGGCCAACATCGACGCCTGGTGGCCGGCGCTGGAGGCCGGCGCCGAGGGGATCCTGGTGACCGCCAGCGGCTGCGGCGCCCAGGTCCGCGACTACGGCCACCTGCTGGCCGACGACCCCGACTACGCCGAGCGCGCCGCCCGGGTGAGCGAGGCCGTGCGGGACCCGGTGGAGGTCCTCACGGCCGAACAACTGGCGACCCTGCGCCCCGATCCGGCGCCCCGGGTGGCGGTGCAGGAGCCCTGCACCCTCCAGCACGGCCAGAAGCTGGGCGGCCGTCTCACCGCGCTGCTCCAGGGGGCCGGCCTGGAGACGGTGCCGGTGGCGGAGGGCCACCTCTGCTGCGGCTCGGCGGGGACCTACTCCCTGCTCCAGCCGGGGCTGGCGGGGCAGCTGCGCGAACGCAAGCTGGGCCACCTCACCGCCGGGGCGCCCGACCTCATCGCCACGGCCAACATCGGCTGCCAGCACCACCTGGAGGCGGCCAGCCCCGTCCCCGTCCGCCACTGGCTGGAACTCTTCGACCCGGAGGAGACCGCATGAGACTACCCGGTGCCCGCAATCGCCAGATCCGCCGGCTTGCCCGCGCCGTGGAGCAGGGCCGCGGGGCGGTGGAGACCGTCCTGGGGCTGCCCCACGTCCTGGCGAAGCCGCTCATCGAGCGCCACTTCGGCACCCAGGCCCACCCCTCCAGCGAGGAGTTCCGCGAGACCGGCCGCGAGGGCGCCTGGCACCTGCCGGCGGCGGCCCCCGAGTTTACCGTGCGGGTGGAGGCCGGTGGCGACGGCCGGATCACCCTGGGCCGCATCGATGGCCACGGGGTGGCGGCGGGGCTGCTGGTCTTCAGCGAGTGGGACCCGGAGCAGCCGGCGCCGGTCTGGCAGATCCGGCTGGTGGAGCCCCGGGGCGAGGAGGCCGCCGCCCTCTACGAGCGGCTGGTGGGGGAGCCGCCGCCGGAGCCGGACTCGGCGTCCGGATCGGAACCGGCGTAGCCCCTCACGGGTTCCACAGCCCCCCTTCCGGGTGGTCCAGCCAGACGGCCTCCGGCCGGCCGCCGACGAAGCGCAGAAAGCCGGCGCGGCGGTCGCCGCCGCGGCTGAACTCGAACTGGTAGGTGCGCCGGAGGGCGGGCACCCCCCGATGCCACACCGGCCGCAGGCCGGCGAGGCTCACGCTCTCGTCCAGCAACTGGACGCCCGCCCGCTGGCAGGCCTGGCGGGCCAGGCCCAGTGCCCGCTCCCGAAAGCCCAGCCCGCGCGCCCAGGCCACCA
This sequence comes from Pseudomonadota bacterium, assembly GCA_051745535.1. Taxonomy (GTDB): domain Bacteria; phylum Pseudomonadota; class Gammaproteobacteria; order Thiohalospirales; family Thiohalospiraceae; genus Thiohalospira. The sequence continues at coordinate 1,344 of JBNJED010000168.1, forward strand.
GGACCAGGCCGATGGCGAGGGTGGTGAGGATGAAGGTGTGGTCGAGCATGGGCCCCCTGTCGCCCGGCGCGGTTGTTGGCTATTGTGCCTCAAGGGCCCCCTCGGGGTCCCCGACAAGAACAAGGGGCACCGCCCCGCGGATGGAGGGGAAGAGCGTGGCAGAACGAGACGACGAGCGCATCGAACGGGGCGCCGGCCCCGGCGACCCGTCCCGCCGACGCTGGATGGCGCGCACCATGGGGGCGGTGGGGGCCGCCGCGGCGGGCTGGCTGGTCCCCGGCGCGGCCCTGGCGAATACGCCCCCCGAGGTGCCGGAGTGGATGAAGAAGCTCGGCTTCCCGGTGGGCGACCGGCCCTACGGCCGGCCGTCGGACCACGAGGAGCACGTGGTCCGGCGGGTCATCGAGGGGCTGAGTCCCAGCGAACACTCCACGGCGAGCTTTACCCCGCTGGGCGACCTCCACGGGACCCTGACGCCCAACGGCCTGGTCTTCGAGCGTCATCACGGCGGCGTGCCGGATATTCCTCCGGATGAACACCGGTTCATGGTCCACGGGATGGTGGAGAAGCCGCTCACCTTCACCATGGACGACCTCCTGCGCTTCCCGGCGGTCTCCCGGATCCACTTCCTGGAGTGCGCGGCCAACACGGTCACCGAGCGCGCCGGCCCCAACCGCGAGAGCGTCCAGTTCACCCACGGCATGCTCTCTTGCTGCGAGTGGACCGGCGTCCCCCTGCGGCGGGTCCTGGAGGAGGCCGGGGTGCGTAGCGGGGCGAAGTGGATCCTGGCCGAGGGGGCCGACGCCGCCGGCATGACCCGCAGCCTCCCCCTGGAGAACGCCCTGGACGACGCCCTGCTGGTCTACGCCCAGAACGGCGAGCGGCTGCGGCCGGAGCAGGGCTACCCCCTGCGGCTGGTGGTCCCCGGCCTGGAGGCCAACCTCTCCATCAAGTGGCTGCGCCGCCTGGAGGTGGGGGACAAGCCCTGGATGACCCGGGAGGAGACGTCCAAGTACAGCGACCTCATGCCCGACGGCCGGGCGCGCCAGTTCTCCCTGCTCCAGGAGGCGAAGTCGGTGATCACCCACCCCTCCGCCGGCCACGTGCTGGAGGGTAAGGGCTTTCGCGAGATCCGCGGGCTGGCCTGGTCCGGCAGTGGCCGGGTGAAGGCGGTGGAGGTGTCCACCGACGGTGGCCGCCACTGGCGCCAGGCCACCCTCCACGAGCCCGTCCTGCCCAAGGCGCTCACCCGCTTCTCCCTGCCCTGGGAGTGGCGCGGGGAGACCGCCTGGCTGCAGAGCCGGGTATGGGACGAGACCGGCTACCTCCAGCCCACCCGGGAGCAGCTGGTCGCGGTGCGCGGTGAGACCTCCATCTACCACTACAACGCCATCCAGACCTGGAAGGTGGCGCCCACCGGGGAGGTGACCAATGAGCGCGAGTAACCGCCTGCTCACCGCGCTGCCCCTGCCGGCCCATCTGTTGCCGGCCGGGCTGCTGATGGCCGGTCTGCTGCTGGCCGGCTGCGGCGAGGAATCGACACCCCGCGAGGCGGCCGCCGATGCCGGCCCGCCGGCCCCGCTGGGGCTGGGTAGCGAGGCCAGTCAGGACGAGATCGACGGCTGGGATATCGACGTCCGCCCGGACGGCCAGGGCCTGCCCGAGGGTAGCGGGACCGTCACGGAGGGGGAACGGGTCTACGAGGAGCACTGCGTGCGCTGTCACGGCGCCTTCGGGACCGACCCGGGCTGGGACGTCCTGGTCGGTGGACAGGGGAGCCTGGACACGGACGAACCGGAACTCACCGTGGGCAGCTTCTGGCCCCACGCCACCACGCTCTTCGACTACACCCGGCGGGCCATGCCCTTCGACAACCCCCAGAGCCTGACCGTTGACGAGCTCTACGCGGTGACGGCCTACGTCCTCCACCTCAACGACATCCTGCCCATGGATGCCGAGCTGGACGCCGAGAGCCTGCCGGAGGTGGAGATGCCCAACGCCGACGGCTTCATCCCCGACCCCCGGCCGGATGTGGAGCC
>JBNJED010000169.1:0-3366 GCA_051745535.1 Pseudomonadota bacterium
GGCCGCCTCGGCCTGGGCGGTGGTCCCGCCGAACATGAGGATGAGGGTCCCGGCCTTCGCCTCGGGGATGGAGCCGAGGACGGGGCACTCCATGAACTCGCCGCCGGCCGCCTCGACCTCGGCGGCGATGGCCCGGACCTGGTCGGGGCCGATGGTGGCCATGTTCACCACCCGCCGGCCACGCAGGGCGGCCCGGGCCTCCGGGTCGTCCAGGAGGGTGGCGCGCAGGGCGTCGGCATCGGCGACCATGGTGACCACCCAGTCGGCCGCCGCCACGGCCTCGGCGGCACTGCCGGCGACGGTGGCGCCATCCTCCGCCAGGGGGGCGGCGCGCTCGGGGGTGCGGTTGTGGACGTGGACCTCGTGGCCGCACGCCAGCAGGCGGCGGGCAAGCGGGGCGCCCATGAGGCCGGTGCCGATGACGGCGGTGCGCATGCTGCCTCCTCGGGGGGTGGTCCGTTTCGGGCGCTAGCCCAGCATGGCCAGCACCAGGGTGATGAGGAAGAAGGCGGCGGCCACGGCCATGAGGATGTACTGCATGCCGTGGCAGTTGCCGAGCTGGTTCTTGCAGGCCGAGAGCTCGCTCTTGAGCCGGGCAATGCCGCCGTCGGCCTCCTGCTTCTCGCGCTTGAGGCGGTTGGTCTCCTCGCGCTGGGTGCGCAGCTGCTCGGTGAGCTCCTCGATGCGCTGCTGGCCGAAGTCGCCGGCGGAGCGACGCGCCTCGTCATAGTCGCTATCCGAGCCGAGGAAGACGAAGAAGTCCGGCTCCTCGCGATCGCTCACCCAGCGCAGGGCGTGCTCGTAGCCGCGATACTCGGCGTAGACCTCGGAGTCCTGCAGCTCCTCACCGTTGACCCGGCCCCCCAGCCACGCCATCTGCTGGGCGATCTTCTCCGGGGTCCAGTCGATGGCCCTGCGGTAGGCGTCCACGTAGGTGATCGCATCCTGCGACATGAAGGGGAGGTAGGGATTCTCCACGGCCGGCCTCCGGGGCGCTGCCTAGTCGATGCGGTAGTGCTTGCGCACGTCGCGATGAATGGCCCAGTGGCAGTCCATGCCATCGGGGAAGGTGACCAGATCCCCGGCGCGAATCGCTACCGAATCGCCGCCGTCGGGGGTCACGGTCACCTCTCCCTCGAGGATATAGGCCGTCTCCCGTCCGTCATAGCGCCACGGGAACTCGGAGGCCTCCTTCTCCCAGACCGGCCAGTCGTAGACGCCCAGCGCCTCGAGCCGTGCGGTATCGGGGTCGTGCTCCACCTGAATGGCGTTGGCCATGGCTGCCTCCCGGATGGGTCAGTCCTCGAGATAGGTATAGCCGCGCAGGCCGGCGGCCAGCTCGTCCAGGCAGGCGGCCTGCGCCTCGGCATCGAGCCCGGAGGCGGCCAGCGTCCCGCGGCAGGCGGACAGCAGGCCCTCGGGATCGAAGCGAACGTAACGTAGCACGGAATCCACGGTGTCTCCACGCTCCGCCGAGCCCAGCCGGTAGCCCCCCTCGCCGTCCAGCTCCACGGTCACCGAGTCGGTATCGCCGAACAGGTTGTGCATGTCGCCGAGGATCTCCTGATAGGCGCCGACCATGAAGAAACCCAGCAGGTACTCCGCGCCCTCAGCGGGGGCGTGCAGCGGCAGGCTCGCCTCCAGGCCGTCGCCGTCGACGTAGGCATCGATGCGGCCGTCGGAGTCGCAGGTGATGTCCTCGATGATCCCGCGCCGGCCCGGCCGTTCGTCCAGCCGCTGCAGCGGCATCACCGGGAAGATCTGGTCGATGGCCCAGACGTCGGGCAGGGACTGGAAGAGGGAAAAGTTGAGGAAGTACTTGTCCGCCAGCCGCTCGTTGAGGTCGTCCAGGACCTCGCGCTGGCTCCGCGCGGTAGGCTGCAGCCGCTGGCGCACGGCGGCGGCGGTGGCGTAGAAGAGCCGCTCCGCCTCCGCCCGGCGCTCCAGGTCGAGGACGCCGTGGACGTACATCTGCTGCGCCTCGGCCAGCCAGTGGCTGGCGTCGTGGTGGGCCTCCAGCGGCGAGCGGGCATCGTCGCCGGCGCGCAACTGGTTCAGCCCCTCCCAGAGGTCGCGGACGATCCGGGGGGCCTCGGCGTCCGGCGCGGCCACGTCCCCCTCGTCGGTGACGCGCTCGGTGTCGATGACGTTGGTGACCAGCACGGCGTGGTGGGCGGTCATGGCGCGGCCGGACTCGGTGATGAGGTGGGGGTGGGGCAGTCCCGCCTCGTTCGCCATCTCGCCGAAGGCGCGGACGACGTTGTTGGCGTACTCCTGGAGGGTGTAGTTGATGGAGCAGGCCGAGCGGGAGCGGGTCCCCTCGTAGTCCACGCCCAGGCCGCCGCCGACATCCACCGTCTCCACCGGCAGGCCCATGCGGCGCAGCTCGGCGTAGTAGCGCGCCCCCTCGCGCAGGCCGCGCTGGATGTCCCGGATATTGGGGATCTGGGAGCCCAGGTGGAAGTGCATCAGCCGCAGGCAGTCGGCCCGGCCGGCGGCCCGCAGCCGCTCCACCACCGCCAGCACCTGGCTGGCGGAGAGGCCGAACTTGGACTTGTCGCCGCCGGTGTTCTGCCACTTGCCGGCGCCGATGGAGGCCAGCCGCACCCGCACCCCCAGCAGCGGCGCCTGGCCCATGCGCTCGGCCTCCTCCAGCACCAGGTCCAGCTCGGAGAGCTTCTCCACCACGATGTAGACCGCCAGGCCCATGCGCCGGCCCGCCAGGGCCAGGCGGATGTACTCGCGATCCTTGTAGCCGTTGCAGATCACCGTGCCGCCGGGGCGGGAGAGGCCGAGGACGGCCATGAGCTCCGGCTTGGACCCGGCCTCCAGCCCCACGGCCTCGGGGTCGGCATCGCGGATGGTCTCCACCACGCTGCGCTGCTGGTTGACCTTGATGGGGTAGACGGCGGTGTGCGCGGCGCCGTAGCCCTCCTGCTCGCAGGCGGTGGCGAAGGCGCCGGTGAGGCGGCGGACCCGGTCGCGGAGGATGTCCGCAAAGCGGATGAGTACCGGCCAGTGCAGCCCCCGCTCCCGGATCCCGGTGGCCAGCTCGCGCCAGTCCAGCGTCGGCCCCTCCGGTCCGCAGGGCCGGATGGCCAGGTCGCCGGCCTCGCCCACGTCGAAGTAGCCGCCGCTCCAGCGCGGGAGGTTGTAGAGGCGGCGCGCTGCCGCCGGGGTCCAGTCGCTCATGGGGCCATTATGCCGGCTGGATCGGGCCGGTGCAGCCGGCGGGTTGAGCAAGCTCGGGCCAGTCCCGTTCTTCCGCCGGTGTGGAGGGGGTGTCGGGAGACGGCGTACATACGTCCCTGTAGCCTCCACGGCGGCATCCCTGCCGCCGAGGCTCCCGGTAACCCCCGCCCTCCG
>JBNJED010000170.1:0-3364 GCA_051745535.1 Pseudomonadota bacterium
GTCCACCCAGTAGTGGTCGCCGTCCTTGCGCCGGTTCTTGACCATCCCCATCCAGGGCTGGCCGGCCTTGATGTGGGACCAGAGGTCCTCGAAGGCGGCCGGCGGCATGTCCGGGTGGCGGACGACGTTGTGGTTCTTGCCGACGAGCTCCGATTCCTCGAAGCCGGCGATCTCGATGAAATCGCCGTTGACGTAGGTGACGATGCCCTTGAGGTCCGTGGTGGACAGGATGTTGGCGCGGGCGGGGTAGTCGTACTCCTGCTGGGTGACGGGTTCGTTGCGCTTCATGGGCTCCTCCCTCCGACGCGGGTTCCTCCCGCAATCCCCTCTTTTCAAACGGGGGGTTTCTTGCATGGTTTCCGATCAACACCACTCATAACCCTACTTTCAATGCAGGAAATGGACAACCTCTGACCAGCTTCCCTTCTGGCTTGCGCGATCCGCCTCCCGTAGACTGATTTGCTGCCATGCCCGCGACCCCGTGAGAGGCCCATGCACTACCGCGACCTGCGCGAATTCCTGGCCGGACTGGAGGAGCGCGGCCTGCTGTGCCGCGTGGAACCCCCGGTGGACCCGAATCTGGAGATGACCGAGGTCTGCGACCGCACCCTGCGCGCTGGCGGCCCCGCCCTGCTCTTCAACCGGCCCGCCGGTTCCACGGTCCCGGTCCTGGGCAACCTCTTCGGCACCGTGGAACGCGTGGCCCTGGGGATGGGGGCCGACGACCCGGCCGAACTGCGCGAGATCGGCCGGATCCTCGGGGCGCTCAAGGAGCCGGAGCCGCCCAAGGGGGTGCGGGATGCCTTCGAGAAGTTCCCCCTCTTCCGCAAGGCGCTGACCATGGGGCCGAAGAAGGTCCGCAATCCGGTCTGCCAGGAGGTGGTCCTGGAGGGAGAGCAGGTGGATCTGGGGCAGTGGCCCATCCAGACCTGCTGGCCGGAGGATGCCGGGCCGCTCATCACCTGGGGGCTGGTGATCACCCGGGGCCCGGAGAAGCCGCGCCAGAACCTCGGCATCTACCGCATGCAGGTCATCGGGCCCAACCGCGTCATCATGCGCTGGCTGGCCCACCGCGGCGGGGCCCTGGACTTCGCCGAGCACCAGCAGGCCCACCCCGGCGAGCCCTTCCCCGTCGCCGTGGCCCTGGGCGCCGACCCGGCTACCACCCTGGCGGCGGTGACCCCGGTGCCCGATCCCTTGTCGGAGTACGCCTTCGCCGGCCTGCTGCGCGGCTCGCGCACCGAGCTCGCCCCGGCCCTGGGCTCCGATCTCCAGGTACCGGCGCGCACCGAGGTGGTCCTGGAGGGCCACATCCACCCGGGGGATACCGCCCCGGAGGGCCCCTTCGGCGATCACACCGGCTACTACAATGAGGTGGAGGAGTTCCCGGTCTTCACCATCGACCGGATCACCCACCGCCGGGACCCCATCTACCACTCCACCTATACCGGGCGGCCGCCGGACGAGCCGGCCATCCTCGGCGTGGCGCTCAACGAGGTCTTCGTGCCGCTGCTGCAGAAGCAGTTCCCGGAGATCACCGACTTCTACCTGCCGCCGGAGGGCTGCTCCTACCGCATGGCGGTGGTGAGCATGAAAAAGCGCTACCCCGGCCACGCCAAGCGAGTGATGTTCGGCGTCTGGTCCTACCTGCGCCAGTTCATGTACACCAAGTTCGTGGTGGTGGTGGACGAGGACATCGACACCCGCAACTGGGAGGACGTGGTCTGGGCGCTGACCACCCGGATGGACCCGGTGCGCGACACCACCCTGGCGGAGAACACCCCCATCGACTACCTCGACTTCGCCTCCCCGGTACCGGGGCTGGGCGGCAAGATGGGGCTGGACGCCACCACCAAGTGGCCCGGCGAGACCGACCGCGAATGGGGCCGCCCCATCCGCCACGACCCCGACGTGGCCGCCCGCGTGGATGCGATCATGCCGGCCATCCTGGGTGACGACCAGGAGGGGCGGTGAGCGCCGCCGCCTTCGAACATGCCCCGGTGGGGCTGGCGGAGCTGGCCGCCGACAGCACCATCGCCGCCGCCAACCCCGCCCTGGGCGCCCTGGTGGACCGCGAGCCCGATGCCCTGGTGGGCACCCCCGCCGTGGAGCTGGCCACCGGCGAGGGGCGGGCGGCGATGGAGGAGACCCTGGCGGCGCTGGGTCGGGGCGAGGGGCAACGCCGGGACCTGCCCCTCGCCACCGCCGACGGCGGAAACTGCTGGACCGAGATGGCCGCCGCCCCCGCCACCGACGGCAGCGGGGCCGTGCTCGCCTTCACCGACATCGAGCAGCGGCGCGCCGACGAGGCCAAGCGCGACGAGGTAGAGTCCTTCTACCGCCAGACCTTCACCCACAACGTCGCCCCCAAGCTCCTCATCGACCCGGAAGACGGCTGCATCATCGACGCCAACCCGGCGGCCGAGGACTTCTACGGCTACCCCCTGGGCGAACTGCAGACCCTGCGCATCCAGGACATCAACACCCTCTCCCCGGAGGAGGTCCGGGCCGAGATGGACCGGGCGGCGGCGGAGGAGCGCCTCTACTTCCGCTTCCGCCATCGGGTCCGGGGCGGCGAGGTGCGGGACGTGGAGGTCTTCTCCGGCCCGGTCTGGCTCCACGGCCGGGAATACCTCCACTCCATCATCCACGACGTCACCGATGCCCGGCGCTACGAGCACCAGCTGGAGGTCTACCGCGACCTCTTCCGCACCGTCCCGGTGGGGATCTACCGCAATACCCCGGGCCCCGAGGGCCGCTTCCTGGAGGTGAACCCGGCCATGCTCCGCCTCTTCGAGGCCGACGACGAGGCGACCCTGCTGGCGACCCCGGTAAGCGACCTCTACGTCGACCCCGCGGAGCGCGCCTCGGTGGCCCGGACCATCCAGGAGCAGGGGCAGGTGGAGGGCCGGGAACTCCGGCTGCGGACCCTGGCCGGGAACCCGCGCTGGATCCGCCTCTCCGCCCGCGCCACCACCACCGGGACCGGCGATACCGTCCTCGACGGCATGGTGGAGGACATCACCGCCCAGCGGGAGGCGGAACAGGCCCTGGAGGCGGATCGCGACCTCCTCAACCGCATCCTGGAGACCAGCGTCTCCGCCATCACCATGGTCGACCGCGGCGGCCGGATCATCTACGCCAACCCGGCCGCCGAGCGCATCCACGGCCGCGCCCGGGAGACCATGAACGGCCGGACCTTCGACGCCCCCGAGTGGCACGCCACCGACCTGGAGGGCCGCCCCCTGGCGGCGGAGGATCTCCCCTTCCACCGGGTACTCACCACCGGCGAGCCCGTCCACGGCTTCCGCCACGCCATCCAGTGGCCCGACGGCCACCGCCGGATCCTCTCCATCAACGGCGC
>JBNJED010000171.1:0-3304 GCA_051745535.1 Pseudomonadota bacterium
GGTCCCGGCCCGGCAGAGGGCCACCAGGTCCGACTCCAGCCGCAGCAGCAGCGGCTCGGTCTCGGGATCGCCCAGCCGGCAGTTGTACTCCAGGACGCGCGGGTTGCCGGTGGCATCGAGCATCAGCCCGGCATAGAGGAAGCCGCGGTAGTGGATCCCGTCGGCGGCCAGCCCCTCCACCGTGGGGGTGATCACCTCGTCGAGGATCCGCTGGAAGAGGGCGGAATCCACCTCGGGGGCCGGGGAGTAGGCGCCCATGCCCCCGGTATTGGGGCCGCGATCGCCGTCGTCCCGCGCCTTGTGGTCCCGGGAGGTGGCCAGGGGCCGGACGTCGGTCCCGTCCACCAGGGCGATGAAGGAGAGCTCCCGTCCGGGCAGGAACTCCTCCACGACCACCCGCCGGCCGGCCTCGCCGAAGGCGTTGCCGGCGAGCATGTCCCGGGCGGCCGCCTCGGCCTCCTCCGCGGTGTGGGCGACCACTACGCCCTTGCCCGCCGCCAGGCCGTCGGCCTTCACCACCAGGGGCGCGCCCTGCTCCCGGATCCAGGCGGTGGCGGCATCGGCCTCGGTGAAGGTGGCATGGGCGGCTGTGGGGATCCCGTGGCGTGCCATGAAGGCCTTGGCGAAGGCCTTGGAGCCCTCCAGCTGCGCGGCGTCCGCCCCCGGCCCGAAACAGGGGATGCCCACGGCGGCCAGGGCGTCGGCCAGGCCTGCCACCAGCGGCGCCTCGGGGCCGGGGATGACCAGGTCGATGCCGAGGTCGCGGGCCCGCTCCACCAGGCCGGTGACATCCTCGGCGGCCACGTCGAGGTTCTCGATGCCGGGTTCGGCGGCGGTGCCGGCGTTGCCCGGGGCGACGAAGACCCGGCCCGCCTCCGGCGACCGGGCCGCCTGCCAGGCGAGGGCGTGTTCGCGGCCGCCGCCGCCGACGATGAGTACGTCCATGGGGCCTCCTCAGTGGCGGAAGTGGCGGATCCCGGTGAGGACCATGGCCAGACCGTGCTCGTTGGCCGCAGCCAGGACCTCCTCGTCCCGGCGGGAGCCGCCGGGCTGGATGACCGCGGTGATGCCGACTTCGGCCGCCTGGTCGATGCCGTCGCGGAAGGGAAAGAAGGCGTCCGAGGCCATGACCGAGCCGGTGACGCTCATGCCGGCATCGGCGGCCTTCTCGGCGGCGATCCGGGTGCTGTAGACGCGGCTCATCTGGCCGGCGCCCACCCCCACGGTTTGCCCCTCGCTGCCGAAGACGATGGCGTTGGACTTCACGAACTTGGCCACCCGCCAGGTGAAGAGGAGGTCGCGCATCTCCTGCTCCGAGGGTGCGCGCTCACTCACTACGCGCAGGCCGGCGTGGTCGACCATGCGGGTGTCCCGGTCCTGGACCAGCAGCCCGCCGCCGACCCGTTTGAGGTCCATCCCGCCGGCCGGCCCGGACCAGGGGCCGGTGGCCAGGACGCGGATATTGGTCTTGGCCGCGAACTCCTCCCGCGCCTCGGCGCTGAAGCCCGGTGCCAGGACCACCTCCACGAACTGGCGGCTGACGATGGCGTGGGCGGTGTGGCTGTCCACCTCCCGGTTGAAGGCGATGATGCCGCCGAAGGCGGAAACGGGATCGGTGGCGTAGGCGCGGTCGTAGGCGGTGAGCAGATCATCGCCCTCGGCCACGCCGCACGGGTTGGCGTGCTTGACGATGACGCAGGCCGGCGCCTCGAACTGCTTCACGCACTCCAGAGCGGCGTCGCTGTCGGCGATGTTGTTGAAGGAGAGCCCCTTGCCCTGGATGACCTCCGCCGTTGCCACCGTGGCCGGCTCCGGCCGGCGGTCGGTATAGAAGGCCGCCGCCTGGTGGGGATTCTCCCCGTAGCGCAGCGGCCGGCGGTCGACGAACTGCTGGTTCCAGGTCCGCGGCAGGCCGGGCTCGCCCCCCTCCGCGCGCTGGCCCAGCCAGTTGGCGATGGCGCCGTCGTAGGCGGCTGTGTGCTCGAAGGCCTTCACGGCGAGGTCGAAGCGCAGGGCGTCATCCACCGCACCGCCGCCGGCCTCCATGGCGGCGAGGATGCGGGGATAATCGGCGGCATCCACGGCCACGGTGACGGCGGTGTGGTTCTTGGCCGCCGCCCGCAGCAGCGTGGGGCCGCCGATGTCGATGTTCTCCACCGCCGTGGTCAGGTCGCAGTCGGGGTCGGCGACGGTGTCCTCGAAGGGGTAGAGGTTGGCCACTACCAGGTCGATGGGCGGGATGTCGTTCTCCGCCATCACCGCATCGTCCTCCCCCCGCCGGCCCAGGAGGCCGCCGTGGATGCGCGGATGCAGGGTTTTGACCCGGCCGGCCATCATCTCCGGGAAGCCGGTGTGGTCGCTCACCTCCACCACCGGGACCCCCGCCTCGGCGATGAGCCGGGCGGTGCCGCCGGTGGAGAGGATCTCCACGCCGCGCTGGTGGAGTTCGCGGGCGAAGTCGGCCACGCCGCTCTTGTCGGAGACACTGATCAGGGCGCGTCGGATGGCGTTCATGGCGTCTGGTTCCCCTTGGATGGACTGGCGGTGGAGGGGCGACCGCTGGATGGGTCGCCCAGGAGGTCGTACTGGCGGACCTTCTTGCGCAGGGTGGCGCGGTTGATCCCGAGGATCTCCGCCGCCCGGCGCTGATTCCCGTCGGCGTGCTCCAGCACCCGGGCCAGCAGGGTGCGCTCGGTCTGCTCGATGAGGAGTCGGTGGAGGTCCCCCGGGGGAAAGCCGTCCAGCGCCTCGAAGTACTGGTCCAGCGCCTGGCGCAGGCAGCGCCCCAGATCGCCGGGGGTCTTTTCGGGGGTGGGGTCGGCACTCATGCGGCGCACTCCTGGGACTCGGGGGCGAGGGCGGCAGCGAGCAGGCGGCGCTGCTCATCGGGGGCGGTGGCGGCCGTGAGCCGCCGGGTATCGGCCCGTGCGCCCTCGCACGCCTGCAGATACCACTTGATGTGCTTGCGTGCCACGCGCACACCCTGCTCCGGGCCGTAGAGGGCGTGCAGCCCCCGGAGGTGTTCGTCGGCCAAGGCGGCGCGCTCGGCCCGCCCGGGCTCGTCGGCGACCTCGCCGGCCAGGGAGGCGCGAATGCGCCGGAAGACCCACGGGTCGCCCCGGGCGGCGCGCCCGACCATCACGGCATCGGCGCCGCTCTCGCGCAGCGCCCGGGCCGCGGAGGGGCCGTCGACGATGTCGCCGTTGGCCACCAGCGGCAGGTCGGTGGCGGCGCGCACCCGGGCCAGGGTCTCGTATTCGGCGCAGCCGCCGTAGCCGTCGGTACGGGTGCGGCCGTGGACGGT
>JBNJED010000172.1:0-3302 GCA_051745535.1 Pseudomonadota bacterium
GAGGCGCCCCGTCGATATCCCGTCCTCCACCGTCAGACCCGCCGAGCCCTGATGCACCGCTTCCCCTTCGGAATCTTTTTTCGGGTCACGGAAGAAGCGATCGTGATTATCGCTGTCCTCCACGCCTCACGGGATCCCCGCCGCTGGCAGGGGCGGACCTGAGCGTTCAGCGGTCGTCGGCGGTGGCGCGCAGGGCCTCCACGACGGCGGCGACGGCGCCGGCGTGGGGGGCGGCGACGGCCTGGGCGGCCTGGCCCATGGTCTGGCGGCGCTCCTTGTCCGCCAGCAGGGTGGCCGCCCCCTCCTCCAGGTAGTCGCGGCCGCCCACCACCAGCAGGGCGCCGGCGTCGTGCAACGCGGCGGCGGCCGGGGTGATGGCGGTGAGACTGCGCCCGGAGATCAGCGCCCGGCCGGCGGCCGCCGCGGGGGCGGGGTTGTTGCCGCCGTGGTGGAGGCTGCCGCCGATGAAGATCAGGTCGGCGGTGTGGCACGCCAGGGGCCAGTCGTGGGGGCGGTCCTCCAGGTAGACGTCGGTGTCGATGCGCGGCTCGCCGCCCCGGCTGCGGTGGTAGACGCGGTAGCCGGCATCCAGTGCTGGCGTGATGGCCTCCCCCGCCCGGCCCGGGTCGCGCGGGGCCAGGGCCAGCAGGAGGTTGTGCCAGCGCCCGCGCAGGGCCTGGAAGACCTCGAAGACCGCCTGCTCTTCCCCCGGCTCGGTGGCCAGGGCCAGCCAGACCGGTCGGGCCGGGCCCCAGGTCTCGCGCAGCTCGTCCGCCTTCTGGGCCTGCTGGGTGGTGGGCGCCGGGGCGTCCAGGCGCAGGTCGCCGATGACCCGCGCCTCGCCCTCGGGGGCGAGGTCGGCGAAGGCCTCGGCGGTCTCGGTGTCGGCTACCCAGAGGCCGCCGCTCTCGCCGATGGCGGCGCGCAGGGCGCGGCGGCGTTTGGGCGGCGGGTCGTCGGGGTCGATGACCAGCGGGGCGAGGCCGGCATCGGCGGCGGCGAAGAGGAGCTCGGGCCGGTTGGGCAGGCCGGCGAACAGGGCCGCCAGCGGCCCGGCCCGGCGCAGGAAGCGGCGGACCGGGCCGGGGTCGTCGTCCGGGGCGAGGACGGCGCCCCCCTCCTCCTCGTCCTCGAAGAGGGCTTCGGCGCGAGCGACGGCGGCCGGATCACCGGTGGTAACCAGGAAGGTCGCGCCCCGCTCGACCTCCCGCAGGGCGCGGATGACCGGCTCCACCAGCCCCAGGTCACCGGCCTCCTCGGCGTGGAACCAGTAGGGCTCCTCGGGCAGGTCGTCCACCAGGCCCAGCCGCTGGCGGGCGGCGGCGCGATGGCCCCGGCGGGCCAGCCCCGCCAGGTGCCCGAGCAGGCGGAAGGGCCGGCCCGGCATGCGGACGAGATGGTGCCACCAGCGGATCATCCTCCCTCCTCCCGGGGTGCGGCCCCGGTTTTCAGTATCGCTTCCACCTGCGCGGCCAGCCGCTGGGTCGCCCCGCGATGGGCCGCCACCAACTCGGCCCCGGCGGCGCCCATGGCCGCCCGGCGTTCAGGGTCGGCCAGCAGCTCGGCCACCGTCCGCCCCAGGGCGTCGGCATCGGCGACCTCCGTCAGGGCGCCGGCGGCCTCCAGCCCTCGGGTGATGGTAGCGAAGTTGTAGCGCGATGGCCCGGTGATCACCGCCCGGCCCACCGCCGCCGGCTCCAGGACGTTCTGCCCGCCCAGGGCGACCAGGCTGCCGCCGACGAAGGCGAGATCCGCCGCGGCGTAGAGGACGGGTAGCTCGCCCAGGGTGTCGGCCAGGTAGACCGGCTGGCCGGAATCCGGAAGCTCGCCCCGGCTGCGCCGGGCCGGCTCGCCCCCGTTCGCGGCGATGATCCGGGCCACCTCGTCGAAGCGCTGGGGGTGGCGCGGGGCCAGCAGCAGCAGGGCGTCGGGGTGGGTCCGGCGGACCGTGGCGTGGGCGGCCAGGATCGATTCCTCCTCCCCCTCCCGGGTGCTGGCGGCGATCCAGACCGGGCGCTCGCCCAGGGCGGCGCGGAGTTCGGCCCCGCGCTCGGCCAGGTCAGCCGGCAGCGCCAGGTCGAACTTGAGATTGCCGGCGACCTCCACGCGCTCGGCGGGGGCCCCCAGTTCCGTCAGCCGTGAGGCGTCGTCCTCGGCCTGGGCGAGGATCCGTGTCGGCGTGGCCAGCACCGGGGCGATGAGCCGGCGCAGGCGGGCGTAGCGGCGGGCGCTGCGCGCCGACATGCGGGCATTGGCCAGGAGGACGGGGATCTCCCGCCGGCGCAGGGCGGCGAAGAGGTTGGGCCAGAGCTCCATCTCCACGATGACCGCCAGCCGGGGGCGGGCCCGATCCAGGAAGCGGGCCACGGCGCCGGGGCAATCCAGGGGGAGGTAGGCCTGACGGTCTTCCGGGCGCAGGAGGCCGGCGGCCTGCTCCGCCCCGGCCGGGGTGGTGGTGGTCAGCAGCAGCGGGGTGTCGGGGTGGTCGGCCTGCAGCTGCCGGATGAGGGGGGCGATGGCGCGGACCTCCCCCACCGAGGCGGCGTGGACCCATATGGGCGGGGTCTCGGTCCGCGCGGCCCTGGGCAGCCAGCCCAGCCGCTGGCCCCAGCCGCGGCGGTAGGCCGGCTCGCGGAGGCCGCGCCGGGCCAGGTGGGCGAAGATCAGGGGTAGCGCCACCCCCAGCAGGGCGGTGTAGAGCGCCCGCATCATGGCTGCGGCGGTGCCAGCCGTTGGTCGGTCGGGGTGGCCAGGAGTTCGTCCAGCCGGCCGGTGACGTCGGCCACGGTGATGAGGTCCATGGCGGCGGGGTCGCGCACGCGCTGGCCCCAGGCCACCTCGTCCACCCCCTTGCCCAGGGTCCGCTGGAGGGCGTCGGGGTAGCGGTTCACCACCCAGCGGCGGCTGAGGTAGGGGCCGGTGCGATCCGGGTTGCTGGTGGCGTAGAGGCCGATGACCGGGGTGCCGGCGGCGGTGGCCATGTGGGCCGGGCCGGAATCGGGGCAGAGGACGGCGTCGGCCCGGCCCAGCAGGGCCAGGAGCTCCTTGAGGTCGGTGGCGCCGATGAGGTCGGTGACCGGGGCATCCGCCAGCCGGGTGATGGCCTCGGCGTAGCGGCGCTCCTCCTCCGTGGGGCCGCCGGTGAGGACCGTCTGCAGGCCGTGGGCGCGGTGGGCGTGCTCGGCCACGGCGGCATAGGCCTCCGGCGACCAGTTGCGGAAGTTGTTGATCCGCTGGCTGGAGCAGGGGCTGATCACCAGCGCCGGGTGGTCGTCGGGGATGACCCGGGCGGCCCGCTCGGC
>JBNJED010000173.1:0-3265 GCA_051745535.1 Pseudomonadota bacterium
GACCAGGCGCGCCTGGACCTGGCCCGGACCACCGTGCGCAGCCCCTTCGACGCCCGGGTGACCGACCGCATGGTCGACCGCGGCACCCGCGTGACCACCGGCAGCGACCTGGTGCGCCTGGTGGGTACCGACGAGTGGTGGGTGGAGCTGGCCCTGCCGCAGTCGAGCCTGCGCTGGATCGAATCCCCCCGGGGCCCGGACCGGCCGGGCTCCACCGTCCGGATCCGGCACGCCTCCTGGCCCGAGGAGGGCTACCGCGAGGGCCGGGTGATCCGCGTGCGCGCCGACGTGGAGGAGGGCGGCCGGCTGGCCCGGGTCCTGGTGGCCATCCCCGATCCCCTGGACCGCGACGGCGAGGAGCGCCCCCGGCTGCTCCTGGGCAGCTTCGTGGAGGGGACCATCCACGGCCGTGAGCTGGACAGCGTCTACCGCCTGGACCCCGCCTGGCTGCGCGAGGACGATACGGTCTGGGTGATGGACGACGACGACACCCTGGCCATCCGCGAGACCGAGGTCCTCCATCGCGGCGGCGGCGCCGTCCTGGTCCGCGGCGGGCTGTCCCCCGGCGATCGCGTCATCACCAGTGACCTGGCGGTGGCCAGCGAGGGCATGGCCCTGCGGCGCGAGGACGGGGAGGCCAACGGCTCGTGAAGCTCAGCGAGATCCCGCCGGGGCCGTTGCGGTGGATGGCCTGCCACCGGGTGGCCCCCAATCTGCTCATGCTGGCCCTGCTGGTGGGCGGACTCATCATGAGCCTGCAGATCCAGAAGCAGGTCTTCCCCGAATTCCAGCTGGATACCGTTACCGTCTCCGTCGCCTACCCGGGCGCGACCCCCGAGGAGGTGGAGCGCGCCGTGGTCCTGCCGGTGGAGGAGGCGGTCGAGGGCCTGGACGGGGTGGAGGAGATCCGCGCCCGGGCGGCCGAGGGATCCGGCACCGTCACCCTGGAGGTGCGCACCGGCGCCGACCGCCAGACCGTCTACCAGGACGTCCAGCAGGCGGTGGGCCGGATCACCACCCTGCCCGACGACGCCGACCAGCCGGAGGTCCAGCTCTCCAGCCGGCGCGTGGACGTCATGGACATCCAGATCCACGGCGACGTCGACCCCTGGACCCTGCGCCAGGCCGCCGAGCAGGTCCGCGACCGGCTGCTGGACAGCGACGGCGTCAGCCAGGCCGAGCTGGACGGCGTGCGCGGCCTGCAGATCCACATCGAGATCCCCGAGCGCGAGCTGCGCGCCTACGGCCTCACCCGCAGCCAGGTGGCCGGGACCGTCCGCGACTACGCTCGGGACCGCGCCGGCGGCTCCGTGGAGACCAGCGGCGGCGAGATCCTCCTGCGCGTCACCGAGCGGCGGGAGTGGGCCCGGGAGTTCGCCAACATCCCGGTGCTCACCGGGACGGCGGGCGCGCCGGTCCGCCTGGGGGATATCGCCGAGATCCGCGAGGGCTTTGAGGATATCGACCGGGCGGCCACCTTCAAAGGCGAGCCGGCCATCGGCATGGAGGTCTTCCGGGTAGAGAACCAGACCCCCATCACCGTCTCCAAGGCAGTCCACGAGGCGATGCCGAGGGTACTGGCCGACCTGCCCGAGAGCATCGATGTCAGCATCGAGGACGACAACTCCGACGTCTACTCCCAGCGGCTGAACCTGCTGCTCACCAACGGCTTCCTGGGGCTGCTGCTGGTCCTGGTGCTGCTCTCCCTCTTCCTGGAGTTCAAGCTCGCGTTCTGGGTGACCGTGGGGATCCCCACCGCCTTCCTGGGCGCCTTCCTCTTCCTGCCGGCGCTGGATGTCTCCATCAGCATGGTCTCCATGTTCGCCTTCATCGTCGCCCTGGGCATCGTGGTGGACGACGCCATCGTCGCCGGCGAGAACATCTATGAGTACCGCCAGCGCGGCATGGATCTCATCCCGGCGGCGGTGCAGGGGGCGCGGGACATCGCCGTGCCCATCACCTTCTCCATCCTCACCAACATGGTCGCCTTCGCCCCGCTGCTCTTCATACCGGGGACCTTCGGCCAGATCTGGGCGGTGATACCCACGGTGGTCATCACCGTCTTCGCCATCTCCTGGGTGGAGGCGCTCTTCATCCTGCCGGCGCACCTGGCCCACACCCGGGACGAGCGCCGCAGCCGCTGGGGAGAGGCGCTGCACCGGCGGCAGCAGGCCTTCTCCGACGCCTTCCGCCGCTTCATCGACCAGCGCTACCGGCCCCTTCTGGCGGTCACCGTGCGCTGGCGCTACGTCACCACCGCGGCCGCCTTCGGGATCCTCATGGTCACCCTCGCCGTGCCGCTCTCCGGCAAGATGGGCTTCATCCTCATGCCCAAGGTGGAGGGCAACCGCGCCGACGCCACCGCCACCCTGCCGGTGGGTATCCCCATGCACCAGGCCGAGGCGGTCCGCGACCGCATGGTGGAGGCGGTCGACCGGGTCATCGAGGAGAATGGCGGTGACCAGCTCGCCACCGGCGTCTACGCCAGCATCGACGAGAACGAGGTACGGCTCGCCGCCTACCTGCGCCCCCCGGCGGAGCGGCCCATCTCCACCGCCGAGGTGGTGCGGCTGTGGCGGGAGGAGGCCGGCACCATCCCCGGCGTGGAGTCGGTGCGCTTCGAATCGGATCGCGGCGGCCCCGGTGGGGGCCCGGCGGTGAGCGTGGAGCTCGCCCACGGCGACATTGACATGCTCGAGCAGGCCAGTGAGCGGCTGGCGGCGGAAATGGAGGAGCTGGGGCCGACCACCGACGTGGACGACGGCTACACCCCGGGCAAGCGCCAGTTCGACATCGAGATCACCGAGGCGGCCCGCGGCCTCGGCCTCACCGCCGCCGACATCGGCGACCAGGTGCGCCACGCCTTCTACGGCGCCGAGGCCCTGCGCGTCCTGCGCGGGCGTAACGAGGTCCGCGTCCTGGTGCGGCGGCCGGAGGCGGAGCGCCAGGGCGTGGAGGACGTGGAGAACATGCTCATCCGTGTCCCGGATGGCGGCTGGGTGCCCCTCACCGAGGTGGCCGAGATCGACCGGGGCCGGGGCTTTACCACCATCTCCCGGCGCGACCACCGGCGGACGGTGACCGTCACCTCCGAGGTCGAGCCCGCTGCGGAAACCCAGCGCGTGCTGGACACCCTGCGCCAGGAGCTGCTGCCGGAACTCACCGACGACTACCCGGGGCTGACCTGGAGCTTCCAGGGGCGCCAGGAGAGCATGCGCGACGCCATCAACAGCTTCTTCACCAGCGTCACCCTGGTCCTGCTGGT
>JBNJED010000174.1:0-3248 GCA_051745535.1 Pseudomonadota bacterium
AAGGGTGGCAAGGCGGCGCCACAAGGCCGATCATGGGTCCATGGAGGACGCCAACCCCGAACGAATACCGCCGGCCTACGACGGGGCCGGCCTGGTGAATCTCGTCGCCTCGGTGGCGCGCGGGGTCGGGGCGGATGTGCCCGCCGTACCCGCCCCGCTGCTGGATCCCGAGCGCGTGGCCGGGTCGCGCGTGGTGGTCTTCGCCCTCATCGACGGCCTGGGCCGGGCGGCGGTGGAGCGCCACCCGGACTCCTGGCTGGCGCGCCACTGCGCCGGCGAGCTGACCTCGGTCTTCCCCTCCACCACCACCAGCGCCCTGACCACCTTCTACACCGGGGTGCCGCCGGCGGCCCACGGCCTTCCGGCCTGGTTCACCTGGCTGCGCGAGGCGGGGACGGTGGCCGTACCCCTGGCCCACAACACCCGGTACGGCCACCTCGACCTGCGCACGGCCGGCGTCCTGCCCGGGCCGCTCTACACCACTGCGCCCTGGGCACGGCAGGCGGACCGGCCAGTGGCCACCTGCCAGCCCGGCTGGCTCCAGGGAACGCCCTACTCGCGCCACCACTCCACCGGCCGGCACCACGACCTCGAGAGCCCGGGCGATCTCCCCGGGCTCGTAGATCGGCTCGCCGGGGAACCGGGTCCCCGGCTCCTTCAGGTCTACTGGCCCGCCTTCGATGCCCTGAGCCACCAGCACGGCACCGAGGGCGAGGCGACCCGGGATCACTTCCGCGAGCTGGACGCCGCCCTGGCCGCCACGGCCGCCGCCCTCCCCGAGGACGGGCTGCTCATCGTCACCGCCGACCACGGCCTCATCGACGTCGCCGACGGCGGCCTCCATGAGCTCAGCGCCCTGCCGGAACTGGCGGCCATGCTCACCGTGCCGCCCTGTGGCGAGGGGCGCGTCCCCTTCCTCTATCCCCGGGCGGGAGCCATCGAGGAGACCCGGGCCGCACTCACCGAGGGACTGGGCGAGGCGGTCACTGCCATCCATACCCGGGAGGCCATTAGGGAGCGCGGGTGGCTGGGGCCGGGGCCGGCCCATCCGGAGCTGTCCCCCCGGATCGGCGACCTCGTGGTGGAGATGGCCCCCGGCCACGTCCTCACCGGCGACCCCTGGCGCCCGGGGATCCGGCAGCGGGCGGTCCATGGGGGACTCAGCCGGGAGGAGATGGCCATCCCGGCCATCATCGCCGGGGGCGGTGACCCCGGCGGCGGCGGGCCGTAGACTGGGAAGCGGGACAAGGAGGGGAACATGAGCCGAGTCATCCTGCTGCGCCACGGCGAGAGCGAATGGAATCTCGCCAACCGCTTCACCGGCTGGACCGATGTCGACCTCTCCGACACCGGGCGTCGCCAGGCCTGGGCGGCCGGGGAGGCGCTGGCCCGGGCCGAGCTGCTGCCGACGGTGACCTTCACCTCGGTGCTCACCCGCGCCATCCGCACCCTCTGGCTCGCCCTGGATGCCAGTGATCGGATGTGGCTGCCGGTCACCCGGGACTGGCGGCTCAACGAGCGCCACTACGGCGCGCTGCAGGGGGAGAACAAGAAGGAGTTCGAGGCGCGCTACGGCGCTGAACAGGTCCACGCCTGGCGCCGCTCCTACGCCACCCGGCCGCCGGAACTGGACGGGACGGACCCCCGCCATCCCCGCTTCGACCCCCGCTACGCCGGGCTGGACCCGGCGGGGCTGCCGGCGGCGGAGTCCCTGGCCGATACCATCGAGCGCGTCCGCCCCTGGTGGGACGAGGCGCTGCGCCCCTGCATCGAGGCCGGCCAGGATGCCCTGGTGGCCGCCCACGGCAACAGCCTGCGCGCCCTCATCAAGGACCTCGAGGGCTACAGCGACGAGGGGATCGCCGGGCTGGACGTGCCGCTGGCCGAACCGCTGATCTACGAGTTCGACGCCAGGGGCGAACTCGTGGACAAGACCACGCTGACCCTGTCGGAGGAATGAACATGTACGTCGTCGCCAACCGCGTCCCCGTCGCCGCCGGCTGGGAGGAGGCCTTCGAGGAGCGCTTCCGCCACCGGGCCGGCCGCATCGAGCAGAACCCCGGCTTCATCCGCATGGAGGTCCTGCGCCCGGCGGACGACGAGAGCCCCTGGATCGTCCTCACCCACTGGGAGAGCGAGGACGCCTTCCGCCAGTGGCTGTCCAGCGACGACTTCAAGGAGGCCCACAACAACCCCCTGCCCCACGAGGCCTACACCGAGGAGGGCCGACTGGAGCGCCACGAGGTGGTTATCGCCAGCGATGGGGCCGCGACGAAGTAAGGCCACCTGGCCGAAGCGGGACAGGCGACGGTCCAGCCCGTAACCACCGCGGTCAGCAAGACCCTCCCGCCTCGAGCGGGATATGGGCCCTAATGGGCGGCAAGTTCCCGGAACAGGGCCGGGTTATCCCGGATGGCCGCCAGTACCTTGGCGGCAAGGCCGGTGGGATTCCGCCGCCGGGCCTCCCAGCTCTTGATGGTGTCAACGCTGGTCCCCATGGCATCGGCAAGCTCGACCTGCGAAACGCCGAGTTCGACCCGGATGGCCTTGACGTCGGCCAGCTCGTAACGGCTGACGCGCTCCGGGCGAGCCCTCCCTTGTTCGATGTCGACCGCTTCCTGGAGCGAGTCCTTGAGTTCCTCGTAGATACTCATCGTGCGGCCTCCGCTTTCAAGCGCTGAGTCAGCTTCTTGAACTCTGCCTTTTCGGAAGAGGTCAGGCTGTCCTTGGCGCTCTTGGGGTATGCCAGAATCAGGTAGATCCGATCGGTGGTCGCCAGGAAGTAGATGACCCGCGCACTACCCTGCTTGCCTTGATGGCCGACGGCCATACGGATCTTCCGCAGCCCCCCTGTCCCCTGAACCAGATCCCCTTTATCGGGTTTCGCGATGAGAACCCGTTGAAGCTCCTTCAGGTCGTCATCGCTCGCGATCGCCTGTATTTGCCGAGTAAAGGTCGGCGTCTCGATGAACTCGATGGCGTGACTCAATTCGGACGATTCCCTTCGGGGACTTCCATGACCACCTGGTGTACACGGTACACCAATCATTGTGGATGCTCGAGCTTGCGTCGACAAGCCTGGGAGGAGATCGGGACTTTCTTGTGACCCGGAGAAGTGGGGTTCCCGGGCGAGAGCCGTAACCCCCGATTGGATGGTGGGCCCGGTCGGGCTCGAACCGACGACCCAGCGATTATGAGTCGCTTGCTCTGACCAGCTGAGCTACGGGCCCGGAGGGGCGGGCCGCCGG
>JBNJED010000175.1:0-3236 GCA_051745535.1 Pseudomonadota bacterium
CGGGCCCGAAGGGGCTGGAATCGCCAGGCTGAGACCGGTTTCACACTCCCCGGGAAGCGGGATTGGCCCGGAGCACTCGGGGAGTGCTATGTTCACTTTATATCCAGAAGAGAATCCGGGGAATCGATGCCATGACAGCGGAGGTCGTCCCCCCCGAGATCGTCGGCGCCATCGGCCGCTCGCTCATTGCGGAGGGACCGGATGCCGTCATCATCCTCGGTTCGGATCAGCGGGTTCGCCACTTCAACCGGGCCGCAGAACAGATCTTCGGCTACCGGGAATCGGAGATCCTGGGCGCCCCCCTGGATGCCCTGCTGCCCTCGGACCAGGGCCCGGAGCACGCCGCCCGCCTGGAGGCCCTGGCAAAGAAAGAGGCGACCGTGGTCCGCATGGGCGAGCGTGGCCACGTCGAGGCCCGCCATCGCGACGGTCGCACCATCGCCCTGGATGCCACCGTGGGAGTCCTCCATCAGGACGAGGCCCCCTGGTTCTTCGCCTTCCTCCGGGATATCACCGCCGAGGTCCGGGCCGATGTCGACCTCCGCCATCAGCGGGACCTCTATCACGCCGTCAGTGCCAGTAATCGGCTCCTGATCCGAAGCCCGGCGCCGAGTGAGGCCTACAGCGAGATCTGTCGCATCATCGTGCGCCTCGGCGGACTGGGGCTGGCGTGGATCGGCCTGCCCGATGAGAGCGGCGACATCCGGCCGGCAGCGGCATTCGGCGAGGCCGCCGGGTATATCCAGGACATCCGGGTCACCTCCGACCCCGAGCAGCCGGAGGGCCGGGGCCCCGGCGGGCGCGTGCTGCGGGAGGATCAGCCGGTCCTCGTCCCGGATATCCAGGCAGAACCGACCATGGGGCCGTGGCAGGAGGCCGCCCGTGCCCACGGCCTGGTATCCGTGGGCGGCTTCCCCATCCACCGGGGCGGCTCGGTAACCGGCGTCCTGCTGGTCTATGCCCGGGAGCACGACTTCTTTACCCCGGATCGAGTCAGCTTGCTGGAGGAACTGGCCGCCGATCTCGGCGCGGCGCTGGACCACTACGACCAGGCCCAGGCCAATGACCGCCTGCTGGAGATCCTCGAGGCCACGCCAGATTTCGTTAGCATCGCGGACCCTTCAGGGCGGATCACCTACGCCAATCCGGCTACACGGGCCGGGCTCGGCTTCGAGCCCGAGGGGCAGAGCATCGACGTACTCCACGCCGGCTCCTCTCACCGCCGTATCCACGAGGAGGGCCTGCCGGCCGCCCGGCAGGACGGCCGCTGGCAGGGCGAGACCGAGGTCCGGACGCGGGGGGGCGAAGATGTCCACCCCTTCTCCCAGGTCATCATCGCCCACGCGGCCGCTCCGGGGGAGGAGCCGAGCCACTACTCCACCATCGCCCGCGACATCCACGACCTCAAGG
Organism: Pseudomonadota bacterium; assembly: GCA_051745535.1. Taxonomy (GTDB): domain Bacteria; phylum Pseudomonadota; class Gammaproteobacteria; order Thiohalospirales; family Thiohalospiraceae; genus Thiohalospira. The sequence goes on from JBNJED010000175.1 coordinate 1,411, forward strand.
CGGCCGAGGCGCGGATCGCGGAGCTCTCCTATCGGGACCGGGTGACCGGCCTGCCCAACCGGACCGCCCTTCACGAGCGGCTGCTGGAGGAATACCGCCGCCTCTCGCGCACCGGCCGCCAGGGGGCCGTGGTCCACATCGACCTGGACGGGTTCAAGGGGATCAACGACACCCAGGGCACCGAGGCCGGGGACGAGGTGCTGCGCGCGGTGGGCGAGCGCCTGCGGGGGCAGGTGCGGACCGAGGATGTGGTGGCCCACCTGGGCGGCGACGAGATGGTGGTCCTCCTGCTCGACCTGGAGGCGGAGCAGGAGGCCGCCGCCACGGCCGCCGACCGTCTGGCCGAGCGCATGCGCGCAGAACTGGCACGCCCCCTGGCGATCGCGGGGCGCCGCCACCGTCTCACGGCCAGCTTCGGTATCACCCTCTTCCCGCGCACCGACAGCGACCCGGACCAGTTGCTGCGGGAGACCGACATCGCCCTGGATCCCGTCAAGGCCCGGGGCGGGGACGCCATCGCCTTCTTCCAGTCGGGGATGCTCGCCACCACCCAGCGCGAGCTGGAGCTGGAACAGGCGCTGGCCGAGGCCCTGGACCAGGGCGGGATCCAGGTGGTCTACCAGCCCCAGTGGGACCTGGCCACCCGCCGCGTGGTGGGCATGGAGGCGCTGGCGCGCTGGGAGCACCCGGAACGGGGGCCCATTTCCCCGGCCGAATTCGTGCCCCTGGCGGAGCGCAGCGGCCTCATCCACCGTCTGGGGGATGCCGTGCTGGAGCAGGTCCTGGCCCAGCTCCGGGCGTGGGAGGAGGCCGGCCTGGCCGTGCCGCCCCTGGGGGTGGCCGTCAATGTCAGCCCGCGCCAGTTCGCCGCGGCGGGCTGGGAGGAAGGCATCCACCAGCACCTCCGGGCGGCCGGTGTCCCCGGGGAGCGGCTCAAACTGGAGGTGACCGAGAGCCTGCTCATGGAGAACCTGTCCACGGCGGTGGACAAGCTCACCCGGCTACGCGGGGCGGGGGTATGCTTCGCTCTGGACGACTTCGGCACCGGCTACTCCTCCCTGTCCTACCTCCAGGAGCTGCCGCTGGACTATGTAAAGATCGACCGCTCCTTCATCCAGCGCATCGGGAATGGCCATACCGGCGAGGGGATCATCGAGGCCATCCTGGACATGGCGAGCCACCTGGAGCTCACCACCATTGCCGAGGGGGTGGAGACCGAGGCCCAGGCCGACTTCCTGCGCTGGCGCGACTGCAGCATCGGCCAGGGTTTCCTCTGGGCCCGCCCCATGCCACCAGCGGAGATTGCCCGGCTCCTGCCTTGACAGCCGCCGTGACCGCGGCAGACTCCCGGGGAGCCACCGCATCCATCGGTTTCCCATGCCCCGCAAGCCCGCGATCCCCGAGACCCTGCTGGGCGACCTCGACCCGGCCACCTTCCTGCGCGACTACTGGCAGCAGCGCCCCCTGCTCATCCGCGGCGCCCTGCCCGGCTTCCGCTCCCCGGTAAGCCCGGAGGAGCTGGCCGGTCTGGCCCTGCAGGAGGAGGTGGAGTCGCGTCTGGTGCGGGAGCTGGACGAGCCCCCCTGGTGGACGCTGGAGCACGGCCCCTTCCCCGAGGATCGCTTCGCCGACCTGCCGCCCACCCACTGGACCCTGCTCGTCCAGGGGGCCAACCGGCACATCCCGGAGCTGGCCGACCTCCTGGAGCACTTCCGCTTCGTCCCCGACTGGCGGGTGGACGACCTCATGGTCAGCTACGCCCCGGAGGGCGGCAGCGTCGGCCCCCATACCGACCAGTACGACGTCTTCCTCCTCCAGGGCCAGGG
>JBNJED010000176.1:0-3151 GCA_051745535.1 Pseudomonadota bacterium
TAGGCGGCGGAGGCGCTGTCCAGGGCGCGCCGGCTCTCGGTCTCCTGATGCTCGGAGAGCTTCTCCAGGGCACCCAGTACCTCGTCCTGGCCGGGGAGTCCACGACTGAAGGTCAGCCGCCGCGCCTCCCTGCGCTCGCCGTCGAGGGCCAGTTCCAGGGCCTGCTGGTGGAGGGGGCGAACCTCGCCAGTGGCCTCCCCCTGGGTGGCCAGGAGCCGCTCCTCCACCGGGTCCAGCGCCATGGTCCGGAGGCGACTGCGCGCCTGGATGAAGCGCGAGGCGAGCTCTAGGAATTCCCGGCGCCCCTCCTCCTGGGCGAAGGGGTCCTCCTGGTTGATGATGGTCTGGAGGGTGACCACGCGCTCCCGGGCGATGGTGTACATCGTCCGCACCAGCTCCTTCTTGGTGTTGTGGTGCTCGACGATGGTCTCCAGCCGCTCGTGGATCTCCCCCATGCGGAGGGTTGCGACCAGGACGAGCGCGGCCATGAGGGTGAGGACACCCACGAACCCCAGGCCGAGGGCGAGCTGTGTGCGATTGACGGGCATTGTATTTGTTATGACCTCCGACTCGGCGAGGGGCCGGAGAGACTCCAAGACCATCCAGGTTGGTTGGTTTTCGCACACCGTTCGTAGGGTGTCAAACCGGCGAGACGGCGCGGCGCCTTCGCGCTAGAATGGGACCATGTCCGGAAATCACACAGGGCGACTCTTCGTCGTCTCCACCTTCGGCGAAAGCCACGGCCCCGCCATCGGCTGTACCATCGACGGCTGTCCCCCGGGGGTCCCCCTGGACGAGGCCGCCATCCAGACCGACCTGGATCGGCGCCGGCCGGGGACGTCGCGCTACGTCACCCAGCGCCGGGAGGCCGATGAGGTGGAGATCCTCTCCGGGGTCTTCGAGGGGGTGACCACCGGCACGCCCATCGCGCTGCTTATCCGCAATACCGACGCCCGCTCCAAGGACTACTCGGACATCGCCCGGCGCTACCGGCCGGGCCATGCCGATGCCACCTACGACGCCAAGTACGGGATCCGGGACTACCGCGGCGGGGGCCGTTCCTCGGCGCGGGAGACCGCCGCTCGGGTAGCCGCCGGCGCCGTCGCGCGGCAGCTGCTGGCGCAGGAGTACGACGTCACGCTCCAGGGGTGCCTCACCCAGATCGGCGGGATCACCGCCGGGCAGATGGACTGGTCGGCGGTGCCGGAGAACCCCTTCTTCTTCCCCGATCCCGACCGGGTCGAGGAGATCGAGGAATACCTCCAGTCCCTGCGCAAGGCAGGCGACTCCATCGGGGCCCGGGTCCACGTGGAGGCCCAAGGCCTGCCGGCGGGGTGGGGCGAGCCGGTCTTCGACCGCCTGGATGCCGACCTGGCCCATGCCCTGATGAGCATCAATGCCGTGAAGGGGGTGGAGATCGGCGCCGGCTTCGCCAGTGTCGAGCAGCGCGGCAGCGAGCACCGCGACGAGCGGACCCCCGAGGGCTTCCTCTCCAACAATGCCGGCGGGGTCCTGGGCGGGATCTCCTCCGGTCAGCCGCTGGTGGCCGACATCGCCCTGAAGCCCACCTCCAGCATCCTCATCCCGGGCCAGAGCGTGGATGCCGACGGCGAGTCCGTGGAGGTGGTGACCAAGGGGCGCCACGACCCCTGCGTCGGCATCCGGGCGGCCCCCATCGCCGAGGCCATGGTCGCCCTGGTCCTGGCCGACCACGCCCTGCGCCACCGGGCCCAGAACCCGGAACGCGACCCGCGCCGCTCCTGAACGGGGGCGACCCATGAGCGGGATCCCCTACGGCCGCCTCTCGGCCTTCTACCTCTTCTACTTCGCCGTGCTGGGGACGCTGGTCCCCTACTGGCCGGTGTACCTGGATCACCTCTCGTTCTCCTCCGCGGAGATCGGCGGCCTCATGGCCCTGGTCATGGGGACCAAGATCGTCGCCCCCAACTTCTGGGGCTGGCTGGCGGACCGTAGCGGCCGGCGCATGCCGTGGGTGCGCAGCGGGAGCCTGCTGGGGCTGGCCGCCTTCGCCTTCGTGCCCACGGCCCACGACTTCTGGTCGCTGGCGGCGGTGATGCTCGCCTTCTCCTTCTTCTGGAACGCCGTGCTGGCCCAGTTCGAGGCCAACACCTTCAACCACCTCCAGGGGGAGGAGGCGCGCTACAGCCACATCCGGCTGTGGGGCTCGGTGGGCTTCATCCTCACCGCCACCGGGCTGGGGCCCCTCATGGACAGTGTCGGCGCCGCCCTGGTCCCCTGGGCGGTGGGCCTGGGGCTGGCGGCCATCTGGGTGACCAGCCTCACCGCACCCGAGGCGCCGCCGGCCCACGCGACCGGCGAGGGGGAGGAGGGGCTGGGCCGGGTCCTGCGCCGGCCGGCGGTCATCGCCTTCCTGGCCGCCTGCCTGCTCATGCAGGCCAGCCACGGCCCCTACTACACCTTCTTCAGCCTCTACATGGCCGACATCGGCTACCGCGGCTGGTCCACCGGCCTGCTCTGGGGGCTGGGTGTGGCCGCGGAGGTGGCCATGTTCCTGGTGATGCACCGGATCATGGGGCGCTTCCGCCTCACCCCGCTGCTGGTCCTGTCCTTCTCCCTGGCGACCCTGCGCTGGCTGGTCCTGGCGCTCTTTCCCGGCAGCGTGCCCCTGGTGGTGGGCGCCCAGTTCCTCCACGCCGCGAGCTTCGGCCTCTACCATGCCGTGGCCATCGCCCTGATCCACCGGGTCTTCCGCGGCCGCCTGCAGGGACGGGGGCAGGCGCTCTACTCCAGCCTGGGCTTCGGCGCCGGCGGCGCGCTGGGCAGCCTCTACGGCGGCCTGCTCTGGGATGGCGCCGGGGCGCTGGCGACCTTCGCCGGGGCGGCGGGGATGGCGGCGGTAGGGGGGCTGCTCGCCCTGGTGGCCGTCCCGCGGCTGGCGGGCCAACGGGCGCCGGCTCCCGTAGAATGACCCGAAACCATTGTGAATAGGAGCATCCATGGCCGAGCTACTGGAAACCCTGGATACCATCGCCCACCGCGCCGGTGAGGCCATCCTGGAGGTCTACCACCGGGAGGATCAGGGGGTGGAGACCAAGGCCGACGATTCCCCGCTCACCGAGGCGGATCGCGCCGCCCACCGCATCATCGCCGATGCCCTGGCCGAGGCCTA
>JBNJED010000177.1:0-3141 GCA_051745535.1 Pseudomonadota bacterium
CGCTGTGGCCGCTGGGGGGCCAGCCGCTGGGCCTGGTTGAGGGTGCGCTGGGCAGCCTGTTCGCCGTCGGACCGCTGCCGCCACTCGGGCCCGGCCTGGACGACGGCGGCGCTCAGGGCCAGGAGCAGGGTCACCGCAACGCGCACCGCTACCGCTCCCGCACCTCTCCGGCCGACCCCGAGAAGTCCTCCAGGGAGTCGCGCCAGGTGTCGGCGCCGACCACGTGGGGCTGGATGAGGATGACCAGCTCGCTCTTGGTGGTGGTGGTCTCCTGGTGGCGGAAGAGGCCGCCGAGGAGCGGCAGGCTGCCGAGGACCGGGACCCGGGAGGTGGACTCCTCTTCCCGGTCCTGGATGAGGCCGCCGATGACCACCATTTCGCCGTCCCGGGCCCGGACGATGCTGTCCGAGCGCCGGGTCCGCGAACGGGCGATGGGGATGGAGATATCCTGGTCCTGGCCCAGGGAGAAGGAGCGAACCTCCCCCTCCACATCGCTCACCGAGGGCTGGACGTGGAGGGTGATGGTGCCGTCGGAATCGATGGAGGGTGTCACGTCCAGGGAGATCCCGGAGAAGAACGGGGAGAGCTCGATGTCGCTGATCCGGGTGTTGCTGGACGAGGTGGTGGTCGTGGTGTCCCGTTCGGTGGAGAAATCGGTGACGTAGAAGCTGTCCTCGCCCACCTTGATGATGGCCTTTTGATTGTTGACGGTGGAGACCCGCGGGCTCGACAGCACCTGGACATCGCCCTGGGTGGAGAGGGCCTCGATGAAGGCGGAGAAGTCGCCGGCCTGGAAGCCGGCGGCGAACATCCCGCCCAGGCCGGTGGTCTCCAGGGTCCCCTCGGCGAAATCGCCCAGGGTGACGGTCTGATCCTCCAGGCCACTACCGTCGGTCTGCCCAATCTGGAACTCCCGCCCGCTGCTGGAGCCCACGGCGGACCAGTTGACCCCGGTCTGCTGACCCTCGCTCAGCTCCACCTCCAGGATCCGTGCCTCCAGGATGACCTGGCGGTTGAGGCTGTCGCGCAGGCGCTGGAAGAAGGCCTCCACCTCCCGCAGGACCCGGCTGTGGGCCCGGACCACCACCGTACCCGACTGGGGGCTGAAGGTGGCGGAGGCATCCTCGTCGTCGGCGATGAGGCTGTCCACAGCCTCCTCTACTTCCACCCAGAGATCGGAGCTCGACTCGGTGGCGACGCGGTTGCCGCTCGCCGAGCCGTCGTCCCCCTCGTCGTCATCGTCGTTGCGACCCGAGCTCACCCGGGTGGAGGAGGAGCCGGAGCGGCTGATGTTGAGGTAATCCAGGTGGAAGATCTGGGCATCCTCCCCGGGTGGGCGGACGGTGAAGCCCACTGGCGACTCCTCGAACTCGTAGCCGTAGACCTCGCGCACTGCCTCCAAGGTGCCGGGGACGGTGACATCCTCCAGCTCCAGGGAGAGGGTCCCTTCCACATCGGGATGGACGATGATGTTGTAGGGGGTGTCCTCCACCAGACCGTGGAAAAAGTCCCGGGCCGGGACCTCCTCCACGGCGATATCGAAGCGTGGCTCCGGCTCCCCGGCGGGGCTCAGGGGGGGCAGGACCACTTTCGGTTCGGTCGGGCGGTCCTCGGTTTCTGACCGGGACTCCTCCGGTGGTTCCTCCACGGTCATCGCGGCCTTGAGTTTCTCATCGCGATCGCTGTTGCGCTCCTCCACGGTGCTGCAGCCAGCGGCGGTGATCAGCGCCAGGGCGAGGACAGGAACGGGTTTGCGGTTCATGGATGCTCCTTGTCGTCGACGGGCCGCTTGATGGCGGCCTGTCCTTCCAGGCTGAGTTCCCGGCGTTCGCCATCCTTTCGGACGATGACGCGGCGGCGCTCGATGCGGATCACGCGCAGGCCCGCATGCTCCTCCCCGGCACGGAGCCAGACCCCGTTGATACGGGCCAGGGACTTCTCCCCGTGCAGGATGGACGTGACCCGGGCGTCCGCTCCCGATGGTTCCCGTTCTTCGCCGGTGCTCGGGGTTGCGAGGCCCGGCGGTGGCCGGGTGGGATCGCCAGAGACGGCGGGCCCGGCCGTGGCGAAGAGCAGGCCGGCCAGGAGCAGGGATTGTGGGCGCCTAGACACCGAGCCAGTCCTCGTGGCCGCTCAGGGTGAAGAGGCGCAGGATGACCCGCGCCCGCGGATGTTCGACAACCTCGTACTCCAGCCGCTGCCAGCCGAAGCGCCAGGGGAGATCCTCCACCCGCTCCAGCCAGGCGGTGGTGGCGGCGTAGTCGGCCTCGAAGACCAGCTCCACGCCGTGGCGGTAGATCCCCGGCCCCTCGTCATCGGGCTCCAGTATGGTCTCGGTGGGCCGGGTTCGCAGGGCGATGAATCGCGTACCGGCGTCCGTGCCCAGCAGGCGGCGCAAGACCTGTTTCATCCGGTCGGGGGGGATGAGGTCGGCGGTGAGATCGCGCAGCTCGTCGGTGAGTTCGTCGATGCGCGCGCGGACCTCCCGGATCTCGGTACGGACGGCCTCGTCGGGATCCTGTTCCAGCTTTTTTGATAGTTCATCGATGGTCTCGGCCACCCGCGCCTGCTCCTCGCGGGCATCGGCGGTACGGACCTCGGCCGCCGCTGTGCGGTCGACCCAGGCGCTGCCCAGCGTCAGCCACCAGATCCCGCCGGTGGCGGCCATCAGGGCCAGGAGGCCCAGGAGCCGCTCGCGCCGGGCGCGGTCCTCCACCCAGCCGGCGGTGCGCTCGCCCAGGGCGCGCAGGCGTTCCCTCACGGCCGGTCCTCCTCGTCGGCATCCCGCTCGGCCTCGGTGAGCAGGCTGCGGCTGACCAGTTCGAAGTCGAGGTAGTCGCCCTCCTCGCGCCGCTGCAGATCCATGCGGGCAAAGCGGCTGGCGGTGAAGGCATCGCTGGCCGCCAGACCCTCCACGAAGGCGGGCACCTGCTCCGCGGTGGTGGCGCTGCCCTCGAAACGGGCGGCCCCGTCACCGGCCAGAACGAACCGATGGAGCCAGAGCCCCTCGGGCGGGGCGTCGGCGAGCCCGGCGAGGATCGGGGAGAAGCCGCCGTGGCCCATGCCCTCCAGATCGTCGAGCGCCTCGCGGAAGCGCCGCTGGCCGGCCAGCTCGGTGCGGGCCCGCTCCAGCTCCGCCTC
>JBNJED010000178.1:0-3120 GCA_051745535.1 Pseudomonadota bacterium
GCCCATGGACTGCCTCCAGGCTTGTGCGGCTTCCCCGGTAACTGGACGGCAAAACTACCAAAGCCGGAATAGAAACGTACAAGGCTCCACGACGGCATCCCTGCCGTCGAGGACCTGCCACCCGCTCCCCGCCTCCCTGACATCCTTCGTTCCGACCATCCCGCCTTTCCGGCGCGGGCGACTACGGCCATCCCGGCCTAGGCCCGCAGCGGCCATCTGTGGGATAATCGGTATCGAGTCAAACACGGGCGCCGGCAGGGAGCCGGGCCGCACAGCAGGCGGGGTATCGCGGTTATGGACGAGAACAAGAAGCAGGCGCTGGAATCGGCGCTGGGCCAGATCGAGAAGCAGTTCGGCAAGGGCTCGGTGATGCGCATGGGCGACGCCGAGGCCGTCAAGGACGTGCCGGCCATCTCCACCGGCTCTCTGGGGCTGGATGTGGCCCTGGGCGCCGGCGGCCTGCCGCGGGGCCGGGTGGTGGAGATCTACGGCCCGGAGTCCTCGGGCAAGACCACCCTGACCCTGCACGTGGTGGCCGAGGCGCAGAAGGCCGGCGGCACCGCCGCCTTCGTCGACGCCGAGCACGCCCTGGACCCGGACTACGCCCGCAAGGTGGGCGTGGACGTGGACGACCTCCTGGTCTCCCAGCCCGACACCGGCGAGCAGGCACTGGAGATCGCCGACATGCTGGTGCGCTCCTCCGCGGTGGACGTCGTCGTGGTCGACTCCGTGGCCGCGCTCACGCCCAAGGCGGAGATCGAGGGCGAGATGGGCGACTCCCACGTGGGCCTGCAGGCGCGCCTGATGTCCCAGGCGCTGCGCAAGCTCACCGCCAACATCAAGCGCTCCAACACCCTGGTGGTCTTCATCAACCAGATCCGCATGAAGATCGGGGTGATGTTCGGCTCCCCCGAGACCACCACCGGCGGTAACGCCCTGAAGTTCTACTCCTCGGTCCGGATGGACATCCGGCGCACCGGCTCCATCAAGAAGGGCGATGAGGTCACGGGCAACGAGACCCGCGTGAAGGTGGTCAAGAACAAGGTGGCCCCGCCCTTCAAGCAGGCGGAGTTCGACATCCTCTACGGCGAGGGCATCTCCCGCGAGGGCGAGATCATCGACATGGGCGCCAAGGAGGGGCTCGTGGAGAAGTCCGGCGCCTGGTACTCCTACAACGGCGAGCGCATCGGCCAGGGCAAGGACAACGCCCGCCAGTTCCTGAAGGACCATCCGGAGACCGCCGCCGAGATCGAGAGCGCCATCCGCGCGCGCCTGCTGCCCGGCAAGGCCGGTGCCGGCGAGGCGGCCGAGGGTGAGGCCGAGGCCGCGAGCGGGGCGGAAAAGGCCGACGAGTGAGTGAGGACGACCACGCCGCGGCGCGGGAGGCGGCCATCCGCCTGCTGGCCCGGCGGGAGTACGCCACCGCCGAGCTGAATGCCCGCCTGGAGCAGCGGGGCCACGAGCGGGCGACCGTTGCCGCCGTGGTGGCAGAGCTCGCCGACGAGGGGCTGGTCAGCGACGAGCGCTTTGCCGAGGCCTTCATCAACAGCCGCGTGGAGCGTGGCCAGGGGCCGGCGAAGATCGGCGCCGAGCTGCGCCAGCGCGGGGTGGAAACGGCCCTGGCCGAACCCCATCTGGAGGCGGTGGACTGGGTGGAGCGGGCCCGCGCGGCCTACCACCACCGCTTCGGCAACGCCGAACCCCCGGCCGACTATCGCGAGCGGGCCAAGCGCATGCGCTTTCTGCAGCAGCGCGGCTTCACCGCCGAGCAGGTCCGCCGCGTGGTGGGCGAGGACGACGACTGAATTCGCAGTACGGGATAACCGCATGAGAAGCGCCGACATCCGCCAGACCTTTCTGGACTTCTTCGCCGAGCGCGGCCACCAGGTCGTCCCCTCCAGCCCGCTGGTGCCGGAGAACGACCCCACGCTGCTCTTCGTCAACGCCGGCATGGTCCAGTTCAAGGAGACCTTCCTGGGCCACGAGAAGCGCGACTATAACCGCGCCGTCTCGTCCCAGCGCTGCGTGCGCGCCGGCGGCAAGCACAATGACCTCGAGAACGTCGGCTACACCGCCCGGCACCACACCTTCTTCGAGATGCTGGGCAACTTCAGCTTCGGCGACTACTTCAAGCGTGACGCCATCCGCTACGCCTGGGACCTGCTCACCGGCCCCTACGGCCTGTCGCCGGAGCGGCTATGGGTGACCGTCTACGTCGACGATGACGAGGCCGCCCGGATCTGGCTGGACGAGATCGGCGTCGATCCGAGCCGCTTCTCGCGCATCGAGGGCGACGATAACTTCTGGGCCATGGGCGACACCGGCCCCTGCGGCCCCTGCTCGGAGATCTTCTACGACCACGGCCCCGAGGTCCCCGGTGGCCCGCCGGGGACACCGGAGGAGGACGGTGACCGCTACGTGGAGATCTGGAACCTGGTCTTCATGCAGTACGACCGCCAGGCCGACGGCACCATGACCGAACTCCCCCACCCCTCGGTGGATACCGGCATGGGGCTGGAGCGGCTGGCGGCGGTGTTGCAGGGCTATCAGTCCAACTACGACATCGACCTCTTCCGCCACCTCATGGAGGCGACGGCGCTGGCCGCCGGGGTCGATTTCGAGCGCGACAACAGCCACCTGAAGGTCATCGCCGACCACATCCGGTCGGTGGCCTTCCTCATCGTCGACGGGGTGCTGCCCTCCAACGAGGGGCGCGGCTACGTCCTGCGCCGGATCATCCGCCGCGCCATCCGCCACGGTTTCCAGCTCGGCACCCGCGAGCCCTTCTTCCACCGCATGGTGCAGCCGCTGGTGGAAGAGATGGGTGAGGCCTACCCCGAACTCGTCGAGCAGGCCGACCGTGTGGCGCGCATCCTGGAGAAGGAGGAGAAGCGCTTCGCCGAGACCCTGGATGCCGGCATGAAGCACCTGGAGGAGGCCTTCGCCGAACTGGAGGGTGACCAGCTCGACGGCGAGGTAATCTTCCGCCTCTACGATACCTACGGCTTCCCCGCCGACCTCACCGCCGACATCGCCCGGGAGCGCGGCGTGGGCGTGGACATGGCCGGCTTCGAGCGCCACATGGAGGCGCAGCGCGAGCGCGCCCGGGCCGCCGGCCAG
>JBNJED010000179.1:0-3109 GCA_051745535.1 Pseudomonadota bacterium
ACCTCCGTGTGCCGAGAAAGACCCCCGCGGGGAGCGGGGGTCGGGGCCGGGCTACGGCGTCAGAGCTCGCCGTTCACCCAGTAATCGACGTACTGCGACTGCTCTTCCATGAAGGCGTCCACGGCCTCCTCGTAGGAGGTCTCGCGGGCCTGGTACATGTAGTCCTGAAGCATGTCCAGCGGGATCTGGATCCGGGAGACGACGCTGGCCACCTCGACGTGATCCTGATAGAAGCCCTTCCGGGTCAGGGCGTCGATGTGCTCGGCGCCGCCCAAGGAGCCCTCGGGGTCCTCGAGATAGCGCAGGTCGTAGGCGCCGAACTTCCAGTGGGGGCTCCAGCCGGTGACCACGATCCACTCGTCACGCCGGGTGGCGCGATCCAGGGCGGCGGTCATGGCCGCACCGCTGGAGGTCTGGAGCTCGTAGCCGTCCAGGCCGTAGTCCTCCAGGGCGTCCTTGGACAGGCGGGTGAGGCCGGCACCCGGGTCGATGCCGGTGATGGTCCCGTCCAGCTTGTCGCGCACCGAGTCCTTCTTGAGATCCTCGATGGAGCCGATCTCGCTCTCCGGGATGTAGTCCGGGACGATCCAGCCGAGCTTGGCGTGGGTGTAGAGCGGCCCGAGGTTCACGAAGTCCCCGGCGTGCTTCTCGATGTAGTCCTCGTGGGTCCCGGGCTGCCAGGACATGAGCATCATGTCGATGTCGCCGCCGGCCAGGCCCTGGTACTGCGGGGCGATGTCGGTCTGGGTGAGCTCCACGTCCTGATCCAGGCGCTCCTCGAGGATGCGCTTGGTCAGCTTGGTGACGAACTCGGCGTCGGACCAGGCGGTCCAGCCGATCTTCACGGTCTCGGCCTGGGCCGAGAAGGCCAGGCCGACGCCTACCATGGCGCCGGTGGCCCACTTGAGGCTCTGCTTCAACATGCCGTTTCTCCTTTTTGGCTTGTGGTGTACGAACTCTGGCTCACTTTTCCGTGTCTGGCTGCCCCCGGCCGACGAGTCTGCGCAGGAATCCGCCGAGGCTGCTGCCTCCGCGGCGCTCGCCGAAGCTCTGGGTGATGCGGTCGAGGAGGATGGCGAGGATGACCACGCCCAGCCCGCCCTCGAAGCCGAGTCCCACATCCAGCCGCTGGATGCCGGTGAGGACGGTATTGCCCAGGCCGCCGGCGCCGATCATGGAGGCGATGACCACCATGGAGAGTGCGAGCATGATGGTCTGGTTGATGCCCGCCATGATGGAGGGCATGGCCAGGGGCAGCTGGACCTTCCACAGCAGCTGGCGTGGTGTGCAGCCGAAGGCCAGCCCCGCCTCCACGTGCTCCTGGGAGACCTGGCGGATGCCGAGGTTGGTCAGGCGCACCGCCGGCGGCATGGCGAAGACCACCGTGGCGATGGTCCCGGGGACCTTGCCCAGGCCGAAGAAGATGGCCGCCGGGATGAGATAGACGAAGGGCGGCATGGTCTGCATGAGGTCGAGGACCGGCCGCACCATCGCCTCCACCTTGTGACTGCGCGCCATGGTCACGCCCACCGGCAGGCCCAGCGCCAGGGCGACCACGCTCGCCGAGAGGACCAGGGCGAGGGTGGACATGGTCTCGCTCCACAGCCCCATGCTGAAGATCACCAGCATGGAGAGGACGGCGAAGACCCCGAATCGCCAGCTCACCCGCCACCAGGCCAGGGCGACCAGGACGAGGGCCATGAGTTCGGGCGGGGCGCCGCGGAGGACATCCTCGAAGCCGTTGGCCAGGAAGCCGATGGCGTCCGAGATGCCGTCGAGAAGCGGCTGGAGGTTGACCAGGATCCAGTCGACCAGCGCCTCGATCCAGCCGCCGATATCGATGTTTTCCTTGAAGAAATCCTTGATATTCATGTCGGTCTATCCCGTCCGGTCCAGGGTCTCGAGCAGCGCCTTCCGGGAGATGACGCCGAGATAGCGGCCGTCGTCATCCACCACCGGTACCGGCCAGCGGGCGGCGGCCACCATGGAGAGTACGTCGGTCAGTGGCATGTCCTTGCCGGCGGTCTCGATATCCTTGAGGAAGGCCTCGGCATAGCGGGTCTCACCCCCGCCCTTCATGGCCTCCATGAGGCTGTCGACGCTGATCATGCCGAGGTACTGCTGATTCCGGTCGAGGATCACCGCCGCATCGCTGGTCGCGCGCCGGAGCTGCTGCAGGGCGGTGTTCACGTCCACCCCGGGCCGCTCGATGACGGTGACCGCGTCCCGCCGGGCGATGTCCCCGGCGGAGAAGACCTGGCTGACGTCCACGCCATAGAAGAAGGAACGGACGTAGTCGTTGGCCGGGTTGGTGACGATCTCCTCCGGCGTGCCCACCTGCACCACCTCGCCCCCCTGCATGATGGCGATGCGGTCGCCGATGCGCATGGCCTCGTCCAGATCGTGGGAGATGAAGACCACGGTGCGGGCGTGCGTCTCCTGGAGGGAGATGAGCTCGTCCTGCATCTCGGTGCGGATGAGCGGGTCCAGGGCGGAGAAGGCCTCGTCCATGAGGAGGATGGAGGGGTCCACGGCCAGCGCTCGGGCCAGGCCCACGCGTTGCTGCATGCCGCCGGAGAGCTCGCTGGGATAGCTGTTGGCGTTGCTCTTGAGCCCCACCGTCTCCAGCGCCTCCAGGGCGCGCTCCTCGCGCTTGGCGCGGTCGGTGCCGCTGATCTCCAGGCCGAAGGCGGTGTTCTCGAGGACGGTGCGGTGGGGGAGGAGGGCGAAGGACTGGAAGACCATGGACATGTCCCTTCGCCGCAGTTCGATGAGCTCCTTGCGGCTCATCTTTGTCACGTCGTGGCCGTCGACCTTCACCGAGCCGCGGGTGGGCTCGATGAGCCGGTTGAGCATGCGGACGATGGTGGACTTACCCGAGCCCGAGAGCCCCATGATGACGAAGACCTCGCCCTCCTGGATGGCGAAGTTGGCGTCCTTGACGCCCACGGTGTTGCCCGTCTTCTCGAAGATGGTGTCCTTGTCCTGGCCCTGATCCATGAGTTCGAACGCCTCACCGGGGTCCGGGCCGAATATCTTGTACAGATTCTCAACGACGATCTTGTCGGTCATGGGCAAGCATCACATAGGGGTGAGTGGGTGGCCGGTG
>JBNJED010000180.1:0-3086 GCA_051745535.1 Pseudomonadota bacterium
AGCAGGTGGTCCTCGGCCTCCGGCCACGCCGCCTCCTCCAGGGCGCGGACCCCGGCATCGCACCAGGCAGCGGCCGCCGCCTCGGTCGCGCCGGCAAGCTCGTGGTAATGGGCCAGCCGCGCCGGCTCCATCCTCGCCCGTTCCGGCAGCCGTTCCACCAGGGCGATGGCCAGCCGTCCGGCCAGTTCCCGGCGCTCACGCCATGGTGTCCCGGCCAGCAGCGCCTCGCGCAGCAGGGCGTGCCGGAAGTAGAAGCCGCCCTCCCCATCCTCGTGGAGCAGCCCTCGCGCGGCCAGCTCCGCCAAGCCGGCCTCCGGCTCGGGCCGGCTGTCACCAGAGGCCGCGGCTATCAGCTCGCCGGGGAAGGCGTGCCCGGCCACCGCCGCCAGGCGGGACAGCTCCCGCTGCCCGGCATAGCCATCGACCACCGCGGCCAGCTGGTCCCGGATACCCTGCGGGAGGTCCCCGCCCCCTTCGGCGGCCTGTCGGGCGAACTCTTCCAGATAGAGGGGATTCCCGCCGGCCAGGGTCAGAACTCGCTCCTCCGCCGCCGACGACAGGGCGGACCCGCTGCGGACCAGCGCCCGCGCACCATCCGCCGTGAGCGGTGCCGGCTCGACCGTAGTGGCGGCGTGGTCGGGAAAGGGGGCCCCCGGCCGCCCCGAAAGGACCAGCAACAGGCGCCGCCCGGGGAGCCGGTCCAGAAACCGGTCCAGGAGATCGCGGCTGGAGGGATCCATCCACTGGAGGTCGTCGATGAACCAGGCCGAAGGGTGGTGCTCGGCGGCGGCGGCCGTGGTATCGGCCAGCAGTTCCAGGATGGCCTCGCGCTGTTCGCCCGTGGAGGGGCCGGCGCCGCTGCCCGCCACCAGACCCTGGAGGGCAGCGACCGTTTCGGGGTCTGCTGCCACGCCCCAGGTCCGGAGGAGGTCCCGGACCCCACCCCCGTAAGAGGGGAGCAATCGCCGCAACAGGTCCAGGGCCGGCCCCAGCGGCTGATGGCGATCCAGCGGGTCGCAGACCAGCTCGCGCACCAGCGCCGCCTCCTCGTGGAGGCGTGCGCGCAGGGCGAGCAGGAGCCGCGTCTTGCCCACCCCTGCGTCGCCGCGAATGGCCACCACCTGTCCCTCGCCGGCACGGGCCTGCTCCCAGGCGGCCATCAGCTGGTCCATCGCCCCCTCCCGCTCCAGCAACGGGCGGCCGGCGGCGCGACGGGCCGCTGCCTCCAGCCAGGCGGAACGTCCTGCCTCCCCCGTCAACCGGAGGGCCGTTCCCGACGACTCGAAGTGGAAGGGGCCATCCAGGGCGGCAGCGAGCTCCGGGGCCACCCGGACCTCCCCGGGGTTCGCCTCCAGCGCCAGATCGCAGGCGAGGCCGGCGACATTGCCGGCCACATCCGGCTGCTCCCCCCGGACCGTGGTCAGGGTGATCCCGCCGGCCACCCCGGCACGCAGACCGGGGAACTCGCAACTGGCGAGGGCGGCGCGCAGGGCCTGGCGCGGGGCGTGTTCACTGGCGACCGGATAGCCGAAGTAGGCCACCAGTCCACCCCCCGGGAAGGCGACGACATGGCCGCCGTGGCGCTGGAGCACCGCCTCGGACTGGTGCATGGCCGCGGCGACCCCGGCGGCGGACGGATCCTTGCCACCGAAGGGGTCCAGGTGGACCACCGTCACCGGCCGCCGCTCGGTCACCGGCCCTTCGGGAGCCGGGGGGACCGCCGCCTGCGCCTCCAGCTCGCGCAGCCAGACCGGCCGGTGGCCACCCAGAACCGCCGCATGGCGCCGGACCAGGGCCAGGGCACCGGCGGCATCCCCCGCGGTCGACAGCGCCCGGGCGCCGGTCTCCAGGCGCTCGCGCAGTGCCTCCGCCAGCGTCCGGCGCTGGCGAGCCACCCAGGCGTCGTAGTCCTCCCGTCCCGCCCCTTCGGGATAACCGTCGAGGAAGGGACCGCGCCAGTACTCCAGCACGCCGGGGTCGTCACTCCCCGCCAGTTCGGCCACGTCCACGCGGCACCGGGCGCCGGGGTGCAGGGTCACGGTGGTTCGGTCCACCTCCAGCGCATCGGAGGCCGGGCCGAGGAGGCGGCGGAGCTTGTGGAGGGCCTGGCGTAGATTGAGGCGGGCGGCGGCAGGGTCGGCCTCCCCCCACAACAGGTCCGCCAGCCGCTCCCGGCGGCAGGGGGTGCCGGGATGGGCGGCCAGGTAGTAGAGGAGGAGTCGGGTCCGCTCGAAGCGGCCGACCTCCTCACCCCCATCCGGCAGGTGCAGGCGGGGCTTGCCCAGCAGTTCGATGGCGAGTTCGGGCATGGGGTCCGTCTCGTCGGGCCTCTTCCTGCGGGGACGTACCGGAGCGTCCCATCCCCGCGATCCATTAACGCAGAAATCCTCCACCTGCGCCAGAATCGACCAGCCTCACCCCCGATGGAGGCGGCGCCTCCCCCCGTACTCGGCAGCCCTGCCCCGGTATCCCCGCCTATAACGCGGGTATAACGGCAGGCTGTCAGGATCCCCTTACTCTCGCTGTGAGCCGTCACGGCGGGGTGCCAGGCCTTCAATGCCAGTCGGACCGAGAGGACGAACCATGACCCATGCTCGCGAAGGCACGACCGGGATGGGGGCGGCTCGACAGCCGGGTTCCCCGGCGTCTGCCGAGTCCGCCGATCTCCCCCGGCGCGCCCTGGACTACCTCACCGACGGGATCCTGCTCCTCGACGAGGAGGGGAACGTGCTGTATCTCAATGCCGCAGCCGAAAATCTGCTGGGGGTCTCCGAAACCCTGCCGGGGACACCCTGGCAGTGGCTGCTGGATCCGGGCAGCGATGCCGAACTCGTCCACGAGACCCTGACCGGCGGCCCCGGCGGGGAACGCACGGCCATCCTCCGCACGGAGAACGGGCTCCACACCGTGGACATGGCCTGCGTACCGCTGCCGGAAGACGAGGGCGGCGCCCTCCTCCGCCTGGCCCCGAACCGGGGAGCCGGCCTCGACTCCGAAGTCCTCTATCGGGCCCGCCACGACCCCGTTACCGGCGCCTACAATCGCTGGGAGATGGAGAATCGCCTGACCGCGGCGCTGCGGCGCTC
>JBNJED010000181.1:0-3069 GCA_051745535.1 Pseudomonadota bacterium
ACCATGCCCACCGCATAGACCTCGGCCAGCTCGAAGCCCAGACCGCCGGCCACCTCGCGGAAGAAGGCGTCGGGCTTCTTGAGCAGGAGGCCGCAGCCGTCCCCGGTCTTGCCGTCGGCGGCGATGGCGCCGCGATGGGTCATCCGGGCCAGGGCGTCGATGGCCGTGGACACCAGCCAGTGGCTCGCCTCGCCGTCCATCTGGGCGATGAGGCCGAAGCCGCAGTTGTCCCGTTCGAATTCGGGGCGATACAGGCCCCGGGATGTGCGCTCGGTCGCGTTCATGCTGCGTGCCTCTTGAGGAAGTCGTCCCGCCGGCGGGTCGGGCGGCGCGCGCTCGCCGGCCCACAGGGTGCCCACCAGGCAACCCGGGGCCGGCGGCGGTGGCTTCGGGCAAAATGGCCGGGAAGTATACTAATCCTCCCCACCGCATTGCCAGCCTCCGGGTCGCCGCAACGGGGCCCGCCGACGGCCAGCGGAACGCATTCAGGATAGCGGTCCGCGGCGGCGGGGCATCAACACGCGGGGCAGGGGATCAGTCGGAGTCGGCCCGGGCTTCGGCGAGCTCGTCCACGGGGCGGGGCCACGGCCCCAGGTCGCGCACCTCGGCGGGGAGGTCGTCCACGGCGGCGCGAGCGGTGTCGCGATCCGGCCAGGCCCCGGTGACCACCAGGTACCAGGGCGTCCCGTCGCGCTCCACGGCCACCAGGCGGGTCTCGAGGTCGCTCTCCTCGCGGAAGGCCTGGGCGCGCTCCCGCTCCCGGGTGGCGAAGAGCTGGAGGGTCACCTCGCCGGCGTGCTCGGCCAGCCAGTCCGCCCCCTGGGCCTCCGGGCCGGCCGGCGCGTCATCGCCCTCCGCTACGGGGGCGGCACCGGGGAGGCGGCCCTGGACGGCGGAGAAGGGGCGCTGCCAGGGCTCCAGGTCGGTCTCCTCCACCAGCTCGGCCGCGGCCGCCTCGGCGGCCCCGGCGTCGTCATAGTCGCCGTGGAGGAGGAGGTACCAGCCGTCGGCGGTGAGCACCGTCGCCACCGGATCAGGCCAGTCCCGCCCCTCGGCGGCGCGGCGGACCACCTCCTGGCGGTGGCTGGCCAGCAGCTGCAGGGTCCGGTGGTCCCCCGGGCGCTGGCGGACCCACTCACTCCCCCGGACCCCGGCGTCCGCCCCGTCCTCGGTGCCATCCTCGCCCTCCGGGGCCGTCTCGTCTGCAGCGGGCCCGTCCGTGGTGGGCTCATCCGGCGCCGCCTCATCGGCGACCCCTTCTTCCTCACCCGCCTCGTCATCGGTCTCCGGCGTCACGACCGCCGGGGGCTCTTCGGTCGCCTCTGCGGACCCCTCCTCGGCCGGCTCCGCGGTCGGTTCCGGATTCCGGACCTGCTCCGGATCGTCGCTGGCCACGCGGAAGCTCGCGGTATCCGTCCCCCGCCCCTCCGGGGTGGTCACCCGGGCGGTCCAGGTGTCGGCGGCACCACCGGGGTCGAAGGTCACCGCCAGCCGCTGGCCGTCCAGCCGCTCCACCGCCTCCGCCGGGATGTCCCGAGCGCCGCCGGTGTAGCCCAGGCGGACCCGGCTCTCCTCGGGGAAGTTGTCGCCGTGGAGGACGATGCGCTGCTCGCCCTCCCCGGCCGGGATCTCGTCGGGCTCCACGCGCTCCAGGATCGGGCCACCCTCCGCGTCGTCGGGCCAGCCCTTGAGGCGGGGCTGCTCGTCCGCCATGCCTTCCGGCACCGTGGGCGACTCCCCGTCCCCCGGCGCCGTCTCCTCGGGCTGCGCCCCCTCGCCGGACGACGGTTCCTCCTCCGAGCCCGGTTCGGCCTGCCCGGCCTCCTCGGGGAGTTCCAGGGCCAGGGGCTCCAGTTCGTCCTCCGAGTCATCGCTGCCCCAGATGGGCAGCAGGGCCAGGGCGACCAGGCCGATACCGGCGGCGCCACCCAGGCCATAGAGCACCCGGCGGTCGGGGGCCAGGGCCAGGCGCGGGCCACTCCCCCGGCCGGCCTTCGCCAGCAGGGTCTTGTGGGCGAGTTCGTTGATGCGGGCCGGGTTGCCGCGGGCGGTGCGCTGGATCCGCCGGGCCACCTTGGCCGGGAAGGGGTCCTGCTGGCCGTCGAAGCCGGCCACCCGCAGGCGGTGTTGGAGGTAGCCGGCGGTCTGCGCGGCGGTGAGCCCGGGGAGCTGCAGGGTGTGGGTGATCCGCTCGCGCAACGGGGCCAGCTCGCCGTCCGCCAGGGTCTGCTCGATGGCCGGCTCGCAGAAGAGGACGATCCGGACCACCGGGCCGGCGTCGTCGTCGCTGTCCGCCAGGTCGAGGATGAGGCGCAGGGCCTCCGCCTCCAGGCGATGGGCATCGTCCACCACCAGCAGCGGCGTGCCGCCGTGGCCGGCCTGGCGGAGCTGCCGGGCCAGTTCCGCCGGGGTGGAGCCACGCCCCAGGCCGAAGGCCTGGCTGATCCGGCCGGCCAGGGTGTCGGCATCCAGCGGCTCGTCCACCTCCACCTGGCCGATGCGCAGTTCGTTGCGATTCTCGGCCACGAACTGCTGGCGCAGGCTGGTCTTGCCGGCGCCGGCGGGGCCGATGATCATCAGCAGGAGGTCGCCGTAGCGGGCCAGGTGGGCGAGCATGTCCAGCCGCTGGCCCAGCTCGACATCCCGGTAGAAGAAGTCGGGATCCGGCTCCGGGGCGAAGGGGGGCCGGTCCAGGCCCAGCATCTCCAGGTAGGGGATCTCGCCGGTGGGCATCAGGGCTGTTCCTCGCCTCGGGTGAAGACGACCCGGTAGCCACGCTTGGCCTGGTCGTCGCGGCGGCGCTGCAGCGCCGCCTCGGCCTCCTCGCGGGTGTCGAAGTGCTCGCTGCGGACCTGGCCGCGACCGCCCTGGGGACCGGACTCCCTCACGAGATTCCAGCCGCCGAGCAGGTCGGGCTGCAGCAGCAGCTGGTAGAAACGGGGATTCTTCCCCTCAACGGGCGGGGTCTGCATATAGATCCGCATGGGCTCTCACCGGCTCCCCCGATGGCTCGATCCGGTCAATGTACCAGCGCCGGGCCTGCCCCGACCACCGAGCCGCCCATCAGCG
>JBNJED010000182.1:0-3067 GCA_051745535.1 Pseudomonadota bacterium
CCGTACTCCACCAGGGTCTCCTTGCGCGCCCGGTCGCCCTTGTACATCCCCCCGATCTGGGGAATGGTGACGTGGGACTCGTCGATGATCATCAGGGCGTCCGCCGGCAGATAGTCCAGCAGGGTCGGCGGCGGCTCGCCGGGGCCGCGGCCGGAGAGGTAGCGGGAGTAGTTCTCGATCCCCGAGCAGTAGCCCAGCTCCAGCATCATCTCGATGTCGAACTTGGTCCGCTGCTCCAGCCGCTGGGCCTCCACCAGCTTGTTGGCGGAATAGAGCTCCTCCAGCCGCTCGGCCAGCTCGACCTTGATCTTCTCGATGGCGTCCAGGAGCTGCTCCCGGGGCGTGACGTAGTGGGTCTTGGGGTAGATGGTCAGCCGCGGGACCTTGCGCAGGACCTCGCCGGTGAGGGGATCGAACCAGGCCAGGCTGTCCACCTCCTCGTCGAAGAGCTCGATGCGGGCCGCCTCGCCGTCGGCGTCCGCCGGGTAGACGTCGATGACGTCACCGCGGACGCGGTAGGTGGCCCGGCGCAGCTCGGTGTCATTGCGGCTGTACTGGAGCTCCGCCAGGCGGCGCAGGATGCCGTCGCGGTCGACGATGTCGCCGCGTTCCACGTGCAGGAGCATCTGCATGTAGGACTGGGGATCGCCCAGGCCGTAGATGGCGGAGACGGTGGCGACGATGACGGTATCCCGGCGCTCGAACAGCGCCTTGGTGGCCGACAGCCGCATCTGCTCGATGTGGTCGTTGATGGAGGCATCCTTCTCGATGAAGGTGTCCGTGGAGGGGACGTAGGCCTCCGGCTGGTAGTAGTCGTAGTAGGAGACGAAGTATTCCACGGCGTTCTTCGGGAAGAACTCCTTGAACTCGCCGTAGAGCTGCGCGGCCAGGGTCTTGTTGGGCGCCATGATGATGGTGGGCCGCTGGGTCCGGGCGATGACGTTGGCCATGGTGTAGGTCTTGCCCGAGCCGGTGACCCCCAGCAGGGTCTGGTACATCTCGCCGGCCTCGATGCCGTTGGTCAGCGCCTCGATGGCCTCCGGCTGGTCGCCGGCGGGGTCGTACTCGGTGGCTAGCTGGAAGTCGCGCTGCATGGTATCGCCCGTTGTTGCCACTTGATGATCCCGACCGGGAATTCGGTCGGGGAAATCGCCCACCCCCGAATCGGCTGGCCCTTTCCGCGGGGCGGATTGCGGGGAGCCTCGGCGACAGGGATGTCGCCGTGGAGGCTACATGGATGTATTCACGCCGTCTCCCCGCAATCCGCCCCGGGGAACGGGCCCGACGCGTCACGTCCTCGGCTCCGTCATCCTCACGGATCTGCGGGCCCGGCAGGCCGCATACAACCCCGGGGGATTCTGCCATCGGCCCGATTCCAGTATATTACGGAACGCTGACAGCACACTCCCGAACGAGACGAGGACAAGGGTGGACATCGAGCTTGCGGAACGGGCGCGACGGGTCAAGCCGTCGCCCACACTGGCGGTCACCGCGCGCGCCAAGGCGCTGCGCGCGGCGGGTCAGGACATCATCGGCCTGGGGGCCGGGGAGCCCGACTTCGACACGCCGGAGACCATCAAGGAGGCGGCCATCGCCGCCATCCGGGCCGGGGATACCAAGTATACCGCCGTTGATGGTACCCCGGCCCTCAAGGAGGCCGTGGCCGCCAAGTTCCGCCGTGACAACAGCCTCGACTACGACCTCGACCAGGTCCTGGTCTCCGCCGGCGGCAAGCAGAGCTTCTTCAACCTCTGCCAGGCGCTGCTCAACCCGGGGGACGAGGTGGTCATCCCCGCCCCCTACTGGGTCTCCTATCCCGACATCGTCCGCCTGGCCGAGGGCGAGCCCCGCTTCGTGGAGACCACCCTGGATGCCGGCTTCAAGATGACGCCGGACCAGCTGGAGGCGGCCATCACCGAGCGCACCCGGCTGGTGATCATCAACAGCCCCTCCAACCCCACCGGCGTCGCCTACTCCCGGGAGGAGCTGGCCGCACTGGGCGCGGTGCTGGAGCGCCACCCGCGGGTCCTGGTGGCCACCGACGACATCTACGAGCACATCCGCTGGGAGGCCGGGGCTTTCATCAATATCGTCAACGCCGCCCCCGCCCTCAAGGAGCGGGCGGTGGTGCTCAACGGCGTCTCCAAGGCCTACTCCATGACCGGCTGGCGCATCGGCTACGCCGCCGGCCCGGCGGACCTCATCGCCGCCATGAAGACCATCCAGTCCCAGAGCACCTCCAACCCCGCCTCCATCTCCCAGGCGGCAGCGGTGGAGGCGCTTACCGGCGACCAGTCCTGCATCGAGACCATGGTCACCGCCTTCAAGCAGCGCCACGACTTCGTGGTGGAGGCGCTGGGCCAGCTCCCCGGCGTCCGCCCGCTTGCAGGTCAGGGGGCCTTCTACTGTTTCCCGGACATGAGCGAGGCCATCCAGCGCTCCGGCATGGCCGATGACGTCGCCTTCGCGGAACACCTGCTCACCGAGGCCGGTGTTGCCCTGGTGCCCGGCTCCGCCTTCGGCGCCCCGGGCTGCATGCGACTCTCCTTCGCCACCAGCCTGACCAACCTGGAGCAGGCCATGGAACGGCTGGCAGGGGCGCTGGCGAGGGGCTAGGATGGACCAACGGGGCATGGACGGCCCCGAAATGCCGAGAGGGGATCATGGAACGACCCCGGAAGGGAATCCGCAGCGAAGGCGGCTTCACCCTGGTGGAGCTCATGGTGGTCCTGGCCGTCTTCACCATCCTGGCCACCGCCGGCATCCCGGCCCTCCAGGCCATGCTGGCGGACCACCGCCACGCCGCCCAGGTGAACACCCTCACCAGCCACGTCCACCGCGCCCGGGCGGAGGCGGTCCGTCACGGCCATCCGGTGACCCTCTGCCCCTCCTCGGATGCCGCCACCTGCGACGGCGGCGCCTGGGAGGACGGCTGGCTCCTGTTCGCCGACGTCGACGGGGACGGCGACGTGGATGACCCCGATGACCGCCTGCTGGCGGTCGGGGATGGCCTCCGCCAGGCCCGAGCCGACTATAACCGGACTCGCCTCACCTTTCGCCACGACGG
>JBNJED010000183.1:0-2999 GCA_051745535.1 Pseudomonadota bacterium
ATCGCCCTGCTCGCCCTGCGCGAGGTGGGCATGGAGATCGCCCCGCTGCTCGCCGGCGCCGGCATCCTAGGCCTGGCCGTGGGCTTCGGCGCCCAGAACCTGGTCCGGGATGTCATCAGCGGCTTCTTCTTCATCCTGGAGAACCAGATCCGGGTGGGCGACGTGGCCATCATCAACGGCACCGCGGGCGTGGTGGAGCAGCTGAACTTCCGCACCGTGGTGCTGCGCGACCTGGCGGGGACGGTCCACGTCACCCCCAACGGGACCATCACCTCGCTCTCCAACATGACCAAGGTCTGGTCGGCCTACGTCATGGACATCGGCGTCTCCTACCAGGCGGACCCGGACCAGGTCATCGGCATCATGCAGCGGGTGGGCGACGAACTCCGGACCGACGACTACTTCGGCCCGCTCATCCCGCAGCCGGTGGAGATCTTCGGCCTCAACGAGTTCGCCGAGTCGGCCATCGTCATCAAGGGGCGGATCATCACCCGCCCCGGCCACCAGTGGGAGTGCGGCCGGGAGTACCTCAAGCGGCTCAAGGCCGCCCTCGCCGAGGCCGGGGTGGAGATCCCCTACCCCCACCGCTCCATCGAGGTCAGCGACGCCCAGGGGCCGCTCACCGCCCGGCTGCTGGAGGCCGAGGCCGGCGCGACTAGCGGCGCATGAGCTGGAGCGCCCCGGCGACCACGGCCAGGGCCCCCATGATGAGGTCGTCGTGGGCGAAGCGCAGATGGGCCAGGTCGATGAGGCCGGTGAGCACCAGCCAGGCGGCCAGGGCGGCGTTGGCGAGATACGGCATGGTCTTCCTCCACTACACGGGTCGAGGGGCGTCATCGTGAGCGCTCACCGCCCCGACGACAAGACGGGCTAGCCCGTGGAGTTCACCCAGCAGATCCTCCTGCTGGGCAGCGCCCTGGTGCTGCTCAGCGTCCTGGCCAGCCCCCTCTCCCACCGGCTGGGCGTCCCCATCCTGGCGGTCTTCCTGGCCCTGGGCATGGTCGCCGGCAGCGACGGCCTGGGCATCGAGTACCACGACCCGCTCTCGGCCTTCCTCATCGGCAACCTGGCGCTGGCCATCATCCTCTTCGACGGCGGCCTGCGGACCAATACCGCCACCTTCCGGGTGGGGCTGCGGCCGGCGCTCTCCCTGGCCACGGTGGGGGTGGCGGTGACCGCCGGGATCACCGGGGCGGCGGCAGCCTGGATCCTGGGGCTGGAGCCGGTCTCCGGCCTGCTGCTGGGCGCCATCGTCGGCTCCACCGACGCCGCGGCGGTCTTCGGCCTCCTGGGCGCCCGGGGTCTGGCCCTCAAGCAGCGGGTGGGGGCGACCCTGGAGATCGAGTCCGGCCTCAACGACCCCATGGCGGTCTTCCTCACCCTCCTCTTCCTGGAGTGGGTACGTACCGGCAGTGACCCCGGCGGGGTCGGCGTGGCGCTGCAGCTGCTCTGGCAGATGGGGGCCGGGGCGGCCCTGGGGCTCGGCGGCGGCTGGCTGCTGGCGCGGCTCATCAACGCCCTGGATCTCACCGAGGGGCTCTACCCCCTGGCGGCACTGGCCGGCGGCATCGGCCTCTTCGCCAGCGCCAACAGCCTCGGCGGCAGCGGCTTCCTGGCCGTCTACCTGGCCGGGCTGGTCGTCGGCGACCGGCCGCTGCAGGCCGGCCACCACATCCGCCGCTTCAACGACGGCCTGGCGTGGCTGGCCCAGATCGGGATGTTCCTCATCCTCGGGCTGCTGGTGAATCCCAGCGAGCTCTGGGCGGTGGCCCCCCAGGGGCTGGCCGTGGCGGCGGTACTCATCCTGGTCGCCCGGCCGGTGGCGGTCTTCCTGGGGCTCGCCCCCTTCGGCCTGGCCTGGCGGGAGCAGCTCTTCCTGGCCTGGGTGGGGCTGCGCGGGGCGGTCCCCATCGTCCTGGCGCTCTTCCCGCTGCTCGCGGGGCTGCCGGATGCGTCGACCTACTTCAACATCGCCTTCTTCGTGGTCCTGGTCTCCCTCCTGATCCAGGGGGCCACCATCGCCCCGGTGGCGCGCCGGCTGGGGCTGGACATGCCGCCACAACCGCAGGTGATGCAGCGCTTCGAACTGGATATCCCGGCGCAGTACGACTACGAGTTCATCGGCTACCGCCTGGAGCCGGACAGCCCCGCCGCCGGCCGCGATCCCCAGGCCATCGGCCTGCCCGACCACGCGCGGGTGGTAGCCGCCCTGCGCGAGGGCCGCCCGCTGGAGCCCGATGACGACTGCCTCTGCCCGGGGGACTACATCTACGTCCTCGCCACGCCGCCGGACCTCCCCCTGCTGGACCGTCTCTTCGGCCCGGCGCGCCCGGAGGAGACCGCCTTCTTCGGCGAGTTCCTCCTGAACGGCGACGCCCGGCTCCTGGACGTGGCGGCCATCTACGGCCTGGAGATCACGGTGGACGACCCCGGCGAGACCCTCCACGACCGCCTGAGCCACTACTTCAAGGGCCGCCAGGTGGTGGGTGACAGCCTGGCCATCGCCGGTGTGCGCCTGACCATCCGCGAGATGGAGGGGGCGACCATCACCCGCGTCGGGGTGAAGTTCTAGTCCCCGCGACAACGCTATCCTAGACTAGCGGGAAGACGCGGGAGGAAGGCGATGGAGACAACCCAGAGTCCGAAGGGGGAAGCCCGGGAGCTTCTGGACAGCTTGCCGGACGATGCCAGCTGGCAGGAGGTCGCCTACCACATGGTGGTACGGTGGGAGATCGAGCAGGGCATGGCGGACAGCGAGGCCGGTCGAGCGACCCCGGTCGAAGAGGTCATGCGCGAGTTCGGGATCCAGCGGTCGGAATGAGGGTCCGCTGGACGGAGCGTGCCACGGCGCGCCTCCGACGCCTGTCCGAACACGTTGCCGAACGGAATCCTTCCGCCGTGGAGCCGACCGTCCGGCGAATCCTGCTCGCCTCGCAGCGGCTTGAAACGCTACCCCGGCTGGGTCGAGCTGTCCCCGAGTTCCAGCACCCCGAACTCCG
>JBNJED010000184.1:0-2991 GCA_051745535.1 Pseudomonadota bacterium
TCGGGGGCCAGTATAGCGATGACCATGAGGCCTCGCTGCCGGTATCCCGTGCGGCGCTCCGGTTGACGGGGTCCGAGTACTGTCCGATGGTAGAGCCATCCAGCGGAATCAGGAGGTACACCGTGCAGGGTGACCCGAAGGTGATCAGCGCCCTCAACGAGCTGCTGGCCGGCGAGCTCACCGCCGCCGACCAGTACTTCGTCCACGGGCGCATGTACGAGGACTGGGGCTATCAGGCCCTCTACGAGAAGGCCGAGCACGAGCGCCAGGAGGAGATCGACCACGCCGACTGGCTCATCCGGCGCATCCTCTTCCTGGGCGGGACGCCGGACCTGGCCACCCGCCAGCCGCTGAACGTCGGCAGCGACGTCCCCTCCATGCTGCGCAACGACCTGGACCTGGAGTACGCGGTGGTTGCCCACCTGCGCCGGGTCATCCCCCTCTGCGAGGAGGCCGGGGACGCCGTGACGCGGGAACTCCTGGAGAAGCTCCTGGACGACACCGAGCGAGACCACACCCACTGGCTGGAGAAGCAGCTGGGGCTCATTGATTCCATGGGGCTGCCCAACTACCTCCAGCTGCGCGCGGCGGGCTCCGCCCCGGCGGAATAGGCCAGGGCCCCGGGAGGCGGACATGGGCGTTATCGAGAACTTCGAGGCGATGCTGGAGCAGGGGCAGGACAACGCCATGCTCCGCTACGGCCTGGGCAATGCCTATCTGGGCGAGGGGCGGGCCGAGGAGGCCATCCCCCACCTGGCGAAGGCCACCGAACACGATCCGAACTACTCGGCGGCGTGGAAGGCGTGGGGCCAGGCCCTGGTGGATGCCGCGCGCGCGGCGGAGGCGGTGGAGGTCTTCGACCGCGGCATCGCCGCCGCCGACGAGCGCGGCGATCGCCAGGTCGCCAAGGAGATGCAGGTCTTTCGCAAGCGCGCCGCCCGGGCGGCCGGACTGGATACCTGAGGCCCTCCCCCCGCTCTGCCCGGTTCCGGGGCAGCACCCACCCCCTCTGACCCCTTTCGGTGCCCGGCAGGGCCTGCGTCCCCGCCGGGGCAGGCCCGGCGCGGTCATTCGCTGCGGGCACGCGCCTTGCAACAGTCCCGGCAGAGCCCCGCCGGAGAAGACTCGTGGAACCACACCAACCCATCGCCGTCCGCCGGGCGGGCAGCGCCGACGTCCCCGCCCTGGCCGATCTGCTCGCCGAACTCTTCACCCTGGAGGCGGACTTCGAGCCCCGGCCGCAGCGCCAGCGCGCCGGCCTGGAGGCGCTACTGGCGGATACGCGGCGGGCCGCGGTGCTGGTCGCCGACCCCGGTGGCGATCCGGTGGGCATGGCGAGCCTGCAGACGGTGATCTCCACCGCTGAGGGCGGCCTCGTGGGCTGGGTGGAGGATGTGGTGGTCGCCACGCCGTGGCGCCGGCGCGGGGTGGGGACGGCCCTGCTGGATGCGCTGGAGTCGGAGGCGCGCTACCGCGGCCTCCGCCGGCTGCAGCTGGTGGCCCAGGAGGACAACACCGCCGCCCGCCGCTTCTATACCGCCCGCGGCTGGCGGGAAACGAGCCTGGGGGTGCTGCGCCGCGGCCTTACCTGAGCCGAGCCCCTCAGCCGGGCGGCCAGCCGAACTCGCGGCCGGCCAGCAGGTGGAGGTGGACGTGGAAGACCGTCTGCCCGGCCTTCTCGTTGGTATTGAGGTTCAGGCGGTAGCCGTCCTCGGCCAGGCCGAGCTGCCCGGCGATGTCCCGGGCGGTGAGGACCAGCTTGCCGATGAGTACGGCATCCTCGACGGCGAATTCGTTCACCGTGGCCACGTGGCGACGCGGGATCACCAGGATGTGGTGGGGCGCCTGCGGGTGGAGGTCCCGGAAGGCGACCACATCGTCATCCTGGTAGACGATGTCCGCCGGTAGCTCCCCGGCGGCGATGCGGCAGAAGAGGCAGTCGGTCATGGCCGTTGCTCCTGGCGGAATGGTCGACGGGGAGTATACCGGATGCGCTACGGCGACGGGTTGGGGTAACGGGTGTGGATGGCCTCGATCCCCTCCAGCACCTCGTCCGAGAGCGTCAGCTCGTGGCTGGCGATGTTGTTGCGCAACTGCTCCATGCTGGTCGCCCCGATGATGTTGCTGGTGAGGAAGGGGCGGCTGTTCACGTAGGCCAGGGCCATCTGCGCCGGGTCCAGGTCGTGGGCGTGGGCCAGGGCGACGTACTCCTCCGTGGCCATGCGCGCCTGCTCGCCCATGTAGCGGTCGAAGCGCGGGAACAGGCTGATCCGCGCCCCCTCCGGCCGGGCGCCGTCGATGTACTTGCCCGTGAGCACGCCGAAGGCCAGCGGCGAGTAGGCCAGCAGGCCGGCCTTCTCGCGGATGGAGACCTCGGCCAGCCCCACCTCGTAGGTGCGGTTGAGGAGGTTGTAGGGGTTCTGCACCGAGACCACCCGGGGCAGCCCCTCGCGCTCGGCCAGCTCCAGGTAGCGCATGACCCCCCAGGGCGTCTCGTTGGACAGCCCCACGTAGCGGATCTTGCCGGCGGCCACGGCGTCACCCAGGGCGCGCAGGGTCTCTTCGAAGGCGGTGCAGTCGGCGGGGTCCTCGCCGTCCGGGTAGCCGAGCTCGCCGAAGAAGTTGGTGTTCCGCTCCGGCCAGTGGAGCTGGTAGAGGTCGAGGTAGTCGGTCTGCAGCCGCTTCAGGGAGCCGTCGATGGCGTCGGTGAGGGTCTGGCGGGTGTAGCGGGTGTGGCCCCCGCGGATGTGGTCGGGGCCCGGGCCGGCGATCTTGGAGGCCAGCACCAGGTCGTCCCGCCGACCGCGGCGGGCCAGCCAGTGGCCGATGATGGTCTCGGTGGCGGTAAAGGTCTCCGCCTCCGGCGGCACCGGGTAGAGCTCGGCGGTGTCGATGAAGTTGATGCCGGCCTCGCCGGTGGCGTGGTCCAGCTGTTCGAAGGCCTCCGCCTCGGTGTTCTGTTTCCCCCAGGTCATGGTGCCCAGGCAGAGC
>JBNJED010000185.1:0-2981 GCA_051745535.1 Pseudomonadota bacterium
GAGGCCTCGCGGATGGCGCGCTCCAGCTCCCGGTTGAGCATGTTCAGCACCTGGGGCTCGCTGACCATCATGGTGGGCACCACCCGGGTCACGTCCCGTGGCAGGCTGCGGATCCCCCGGGAGAAGGCGACGATGGCCCCGGCCAGCATGGGGACGTAGACCCCGCAGATCCGCTCCAGGATGCTGGCCAGGGGCAGGTGGGAGAGGAACTGGTCGGAGCGGCGCACCGCCATCTTGCGCGCGGCATCCCGGGCGTTGGCCAGCAGGCTCACGTGGCTCAGGACCACCCCCTTGGGTCGCCCGCTGGTACCGGGCGTGTAGACGATGGTCGCCGGCGCCCGGGGATCCCCCCACCGCTCCACCAGCGGGCCCGCCTCCGCCGGCAGCCAGTAGCGCGCGGCGAACAGGCGACGGTCGTCGGAGTCGATGATCGCCTCGCCGCTCTCGCTCTCCCGGGGGTGGAGGATGAGGACCCGCTCCAGGTCCTCCAGCTGGTCCCGGACCGGTTCCAGGGTCTCCCAGATGGACTCCTCGTCGAGGATGGCCAGGCGGACCCCGGCGTCGCGCAGGATGTAGGCGACGTTGTCGGCGGTGTCGTGGAGGAAGATCGGGACCACCACCAGCTCCAGGGCCATGGCGGCCTGCTCGGCGATGATCCACTCCTTGCAGTTGCGCGCCATGATGGCGACGCGGTCCCCCGGGTCCAGTCCCTCGCGGCTGAAGCCGGACTTCCAGCGGGTCACCTCCAGGCCGAGGCCGGCCCAGGAGAAGCTCCGCCACTGGCGGATATCGCGGTCGTACTCCTTGAAGGCGACATCCGAGGGTGCCTGCTTGACCCGGTTGAAGAAGAGGCCGTCCAGGGTGCGGGTGGCCTCCGCCTTCACCACGACCGACTCGTCTTCCCCTGGGGAGGCCTGAACTTTCTTCTTCGCCATTGCGTGCCCCGCATCCTGCCTGGCTGCCCTTTATAGCAGGATCGGGCCGGACCCGGATAGCTGCCCGCTGTTTGCAGATTGACCAGCCCTGCCGGCCCGTGGTCGATGACCGCCCAATCCCCGGTCTGCATCCCGTTTCCCGGCCCCGGCGCGGCTGGTGTAGAATCCGGGGACAACCCACCCGGCGGACGAGAGCCCATGGAGATCACCGTCAACGGCGAGGCGCGCGAGGTCGAGCCCGGCACCACCGTCGGTCAGCTCATCGGCGAGATGGGGCTGGCCGAGCGGCGGCTGGCGGTGGAGGTCAACCGCGAGATCGTCCCGCGCTCCGCCTGCCCCGGCCACGAACTCGAGGCCGGCGACCGGGTGGAGATCGTCCACGCCATCGGCGGCGGCGCCGCCCGCCCCGGAGGACCCGCATGACCGCAGATCGTGCCGACCACCCCCTGGCCATCGCCGGCCGCGAGTTCACCTCGCGCCTGCTCACCGGCACCGGCAAGTATGCCGACCTGGAGCAGACCCGCCGCGCCACCGAGGCGGCGGGGGCGGAGATCGTCACCGTTGCCATCCGCCGCTCCAACCTCGGCCAGAATCCCGACGAGCCGAGCCTGCTGGAGGTGCTGCCGCCGGATCGCTATACCCTGCTGCCCAACACCGCCGGCTGCTACTCCGCCGAGGATGCCGTGCGCACCTGCCGGCTGGCGCGGGAGCTGCTGGACGGCCACACCCTGGTCAAGCTCGAGGTCCTGGGCGACGAGCGCACCCTCTATCCCGACATCCCCGAGACCATCCGCGCCGCCGAGCAGCTCATCGACGAGGGCTTCGAGGTCATGGTCTACACCACCGATGACCCGGTGATGGCGCGGCGCTTCGAGGAGATGGGCTGCGTGGCGGTGATGCCGCTGGCCGCCCCCATCGGCTCCGGCCTGGGGATCCAGAACCGCTACAACATCCACGCCATCGTCGAGGGCGCCGGCGTCCCGGTGCTGGTGGATGCCGGTGTGGGGACCGCCTCCGACGCCGCCGTGGCCATGGAGCTCGGCTGCGACGGCGTGCTCATGAACTCCGCCATCGCCGGGGCCAGCGACCCGGTGCTCATGGCCTCGGCCATGCGCAAGGCGGTGGAGGCCGGCCGCGAGGCCTTCCGCGCCGGCCGCATCCCGCGCAAGGCCTACGGCTCCGCCTCCTCGCCCATCGACGGCACCTTCTTCTAGATGACCGGGGAGGGGCAGGGCGGTGAACACCACCGTCCGGTGCGCAGCTTCGTCCGTCGCCAGGGCCGGCTGACCCGCGGCCAGCGCCGCGCCCTGGACCGCCTGGGCCCCGACTGGGTCCTCCCCCTGCCCGATGCCCCCCTGGACCTGGACGCCCTCTTCGGCCGCCAGGCCCCCCGGGTGCTGGATATCGGCTTCGGCATGGGCGAGGCGCTGGCGGCGCAGGCGGCGGCCCACCCCGAGCGCGACTACCTGGGCGTGGAGGTCTACCCCCCCGGGGTCGGCCGCATGCTCCAGTCCATCGAGGAGCAGGGGCTGACCAACGTCCGGCTGTTCAACGAGGACGTCATGGAGGTCCTGGACCGGGCGCTGGCCCCGGCCAGCCTGGACTACGTCCACCTCTACTTCCCCGATCCCTGGCCCAAGAAGCGCCACCACAAGCGCCGGCTCGTGCAGCCGCCCTTCCCGGGGAAGGTCGCCCGCGTCCTGCGCCCCGGCGGGCGACTGCACCTGGCCACCGACTGGGCGCCCTACGCCGAGTGGATGGTGGAGGTCATGGAGGCCGAGCCGGCCTTCGCCAACGAGACCGGCCCCGGCGCCTTCGCCGAGCGCCCCGGTGACCGGCCGCTCACCCGCTTCGAGCAGCGCGGCGAGCGGCTGGGCCACGAGGTCTTCGACCTGCTCTATCGGCGAGTGGAATAGCCTGGGGCGCCGCTGGTGGCGGGGACCGTCTGCCAGGGACGCCGTGAATACCTCCGTGTAGATACTCCGTTGAAGGTCAAGCCTGCTGCATATGGATATCACTGAAAAGCTGGCTGCTGTCGAAAGTTTG
>JBNJED010000186.1:0-2970 GCA_051745535.1 Pseudomonadota bacterium
TGGCTCCACGAGGTGGGCAACCTCGACCCGGCCTGGCGCCTGGCCCTGCTCACCGGCCTGCTGGGGAGCTTCACCACCTTCTCCACCTTCTCCCTGGAGAGCCTGCGGCTGCTGGAGACCGGCCAGTGGGCCCTGGCGGCGACCAGCGTCCTCGCCAATGTCGTCCTCTGCCTCGGGGCGGCCGGCATCGGCCTGTGGCTGGGGCGCGCCTTCTCCTGAGCCCGCCGCAGGATTGGTCAGCAGACCGGCGGATGGGCGATACTACGCGGCTGCAAACCCGGACCGGAACCACAGGGAGCTCCCATGCTCGACCCGCATCTCATCCGCAACGACCTGGACGAGGTGGCCCGCCGCCTGGCGCAGCGCGGTTTCCAGCTGGACACCGCGCGCCTGGGTGAGCTGGAGGCCCGCCGCCGGGAGCTCCAGACCCGGACCCAGGAGCTCCAGGCGGAGCGCAACAGCCGCGCCAAGGCCATCGGCCAGGCCAAGTCCCAGGGCGAGGACATCCAGCCCCTGGTGGACGCCATGGGCGAGCTGAAGAGCGAGCTGGAGGCCAAGGAGGCGGAGCTGGAGACCCTGCAGCAGGAGCTGGAGGCGGAGCTGCTGGCCATCCCGAACCTGCCGCACCCCGACGTGCCGGAAGGGGAGGACGAGGCCGCCAACGTCGAGGTCCGCCGCTGGGGCGAGCCGCCGGCGCTGAACTTCGAGCCGCGGGACCACGTGGACATCGCCGAGGGGCTGGGTGGCCTGGATACCGAGGCGGCGGCGAAGATCGCCGGCTCCCGCTTCGCCACGCTCTCCGGCGGCGTGGCGCGGCTGCACCGGGCGCTGGCGCAGTTCATGCTCGACGTCCACACCGCCGAGCACGGCTATACCGAGACCTACGTCCCCTACATCGCCAACGCCGACAGCCTGCGCGGTACCGGCCAGCTGCCGAAGTTCGAGGAAGACCTCTTCCAACTGGACACCGAGAACCCCTTCTACCTGATCCCCACCGCCGAGGTGCCGCTGACCAATCTGGTCCGCGACGAGATCCTCCCGGCGGAGGCGATGCCGCGCCGATGGGTGGCGCATACCCCGAGCTTCCGTAGCGAGGCCGGGGCCTACGGGCGGGACACCCGCGGCCTCATCCGGCAGCACCAGTTCGACAAGGTGGAGCTGGTGCAGATCGTCCACCCGGACGAGTCCTACGCCGTGCTGGAGGCACTCACCGGCCACGCCGAGACGATCCTGCAGCGGCTGGAGCTGCCCTACCGCGTGGTGAACCTCTGCGGCGGCGATCTCGGCTTCTCCGCCGCCCGCACCTACGACCTGGAGGTCTGGCTGCCGGGGCAGGCCGCCTACCGCGAGATCTCCTCCTGCTCCAACTTCGAGGACTTCCAGGCCCGGCGGCTCCAGGCCCGGTTCCGCGATCCCGAGACCGGGAAGCCGCGCCTGGTCCATACCCTCAACGGCTCCGGGCTGGCCGTGGGCCGCGCCCTGGTCGCCATCCTGGAGAACCACCAGCGCGAGGACGGCTCCGTGGCCATCCCGCCGGCGCTGCACCATTACATGGGCGGGATCACCGAGCTGCGCGCGGCCTGAATCCTCGATGAGTGCCCATGAAAAAGGCCCCGACGGGCGAACCGTCGGGGCCTTTTTCGATCACGTCAGGGTGATCCCGCCGGGGCAGGGCCCCGGCGAGTGCCGCTCCTAGTCCTCGCCGGCGAAGGCGCCGAGGAGGTGGAGCAGGCTGGTGAAGAGGTTGTAGATGGAGACGTAGAGGGTCACCGTCGCCATGATGTAGTTGGTCTCACCGCCGTGGATGATCTCGGAGGTCTGGTAGAGGATGAGACCCGACATCAGCAGCACGAACATGGCGGAGACGGCCAGCGAGAGCCCCGGGATGGAGAAGAGCATGGCGCCGATCCCGGCGAGGAAGGCCACCAGGATGCCCACCATCAGGAAGCCGCCCATGAAGCTGAAGTCCTTGCGGGTGGTCAGCGCATAGCCGGACAGGCCCAGGAAGATGGCGCCGGTGCCGCCCAGGGCGGTCATGACGATCTGGCTACCGCCCGGCAGGTTCAGGTACATGCTGATGATGGGCCCGAGGGTCAGCCCCATGAAGCCGGTGAGCGCGAAGACCGAGGCGATGCCCCAGACGCTGTTGCGCAGGTAGCTGGTCAGGAAGAGGAGACCGAAGTAACCCACCAGCGTGATGATGAGCCCCGGGTGCGGCCAGTTGTTGGCGATGGACAGCCCGGCCATCACGGCGCTGAAGATCAGCGTCATGGAGAGCAGGGCGTAGGTGTTCCGCAGGACCTTGTTGGTCGAGAGCTCACTGGCACGGGTGCCGGTGGCTACGGACTGATTCTGGTTCATGGCTTCGTGTTCTCCCTTCGAGCGAATCGAGGATGGCTGGATAACTCGTAAGACAGGAAATCGGTTCCGACGTTCCCTGTCAGTCTACTCGCTGTCTCCAGTGAGGCAAACGTACGCAGAGCATGAGTTATGTGTGCATTGACACATGTCCCCTCGGGGGTTGCCGCTCTGACACGCTGCAATGGAGTTGCGACGTTCGGATTGCTGGGTGGTTGTTGCGCAAACTATTGATTATGAAGTTGTATAAATTCTGGCACGGGGAGTGCATCAGGGGCGTCGAAGTCAACGAAGGAGGAAACGAAAGATGCATGACAGCAAGCGCTACACGCTGATCTCCTGGGCTGCCGTTCTAATGCTGGCGCTCGCGCCGGCTGGCGGGGCACTCGCACAGAGCGGGGAGGCCGGTGGGGCCGACCAGCAGCAGGGCGACGGCATGGGCGGCGGCGAAGCCGGCGGCGGTGCTGGTGACGGCATGGGCGGCGGCGGCGAAGCCGGCGGCGGTGCTGGTGACGGCATGGGCGGCGGCGGCGAAGCCGGCGGCGGTGCTGGTGACGGCATGGGCGGCGGCGAGGCCGGCGGCGGTGCTGGTGACGGCATGGGCGGCGGCGA
>JBNJED010000187.1:0-2968 GCA_051745535.1 Pseudomonadota bacterium
GCCGTCGGGGCGGCGGGGGTGGTCCGGGGCCTCGACGGCCATGGATGGCCGTCGTGGAGCGTACAGGGATGTATTCACAGCGTCCCCGGACCACCCCCGCCGCCCCGACGGGCCCTTCCGAAGCCTCCAGCCCGTCGAGCCGCTGATTGCCGGTTGTCCCGGAATGGGCCCGTCCTTGTCCCGCCGCGCCGCTCGCGCGTAAACTTGACCGCTCTGCTGCGGGATGCGGAACCCTACCATGGAACCAACCGGCACCGCACCACCCGGGCCCGGCCCGAATGGCGCCACGGCCCCCTCGGACCCCGAGGAAGCAGCCGAACTGGCCCGGGCGCTGCGCCGCCACCTCCCCGAGGAGGCGGTGATCACCACCGAGGAAGAGCTGCGCCCCTGGGAGTGCGACGGCCTCTCCGCCTATCGCCAGCTCCCCATGCTGGTGGTCATCCCGGAGACCGAGGAACAGGTCCGCGCCGTCCTCGCCGCCTGCCACGCGCGCGCCATGCCGGTGGTCGCCCGCGGCGCGGGGACCAGCCTCTCCGGCGGGGCGCTGCCCCTGGAGCGCGGTGTGGTCCTCTCCCTGGCGCGCTTCAACCGGATCCTGGAAGTGGACCCCGACAACCGCTGCGCCCGGGTCCAGCCCGGGGTGCGCAACCTCGCCGTCTCCGAGGCGGCGTCTCCCCACGGCCTCTTCTACGCCCCCGACCCCTCCTCGCAGATCGCCTGCACCATCGGCGGCAACGTCGCCGAGAATGCCGGCGGCGTCCACTGCCTCAAGTACGGCCTCACTGTCCACAACGTCACCGGTCTGCGGGTGCTCACCATGGAGGGGGAGGAGCTGGAGCTGGGCGGCAAGGGGCCGGACGGGCCGGGGCTCGACCTGCTGGCGCTCATGCACGGCAGCGAGGGCATGCTGGGGCTGGTCATGGAGGCGACGGTGCGGCTGACGCCGAAGCCGGAGCGGGTCCAGGTGATGCTGGCGGCCTTCGATGACGTGGAGGCGGCGGGGGCCGCGGTGGCCGCCGTCATCGCCGCCGGGATCATCCCGGCGGGGTTGGAGATGATGGACAACCCGGCCATCCGCGCGGCGGAGGACTTCGTCCACGCCGGCTATCCCACCGATGCCGCCGCCATCCTCCTGTGCGAGCTGGACGGCACCAACCGCGAGGTCTCCGAGGAGGTGGCCCGGGTGCGCGCCATCCTGCGCGAGGCCGGGGCCACCGAGGTGCGCACCGCCGACACCCCGGAGCAGGCGGCCACCTTCTGGTCCGGGCGCAAGGCCGCCTTCCCGGCCACCGGCCGGCTGGCGCCGGACTACTACTGCATCGACGGCACCATCCCGCGCAAGCACCTGGGCGAGGTCCTCCTCCGCATCGGCGATATCTGCCGCGACCAGGGGCTGAGCGCGGCCAACGTCTTCCACGCCGGCGACGGCAACCTCCACCCCCTGGTCCTTTATGATGCCAACCGGGAGGGCGACCTGGAGCGCGCCGAGGCCGCCGGCCGGGCCATCCTGGAACTGTGCGTCGCCCGCGGCGGAACGGTCACCGGCGAGCACGGCGTCGGCGTGGAGAAGCTGGACGCCATGTGCAGCCAGTTCGGCGCCGCCGAGCTGGAGCGCTTCTACGCCGTGAAGGCCGCCTTCGACCCCGCCGGATTGCTCAATCCCGGCAAGGCGGTGCCCACGCTCACCCGCTGCGCCGAGCACGGCGGGCTCCACGTCCACGAGGGGGCGCTCCCCTTCCCGGACATACCTCGCTTCTGAGGTGGCCATGAGTCCGGAGCCTACCCATCAGGATCGCGAGGCGGAGCTGGCCGCCGCCGTGGCCGAGGCGGCCGCCAGCGGCACCCCCCTGGCCATCCGCGGGGGCGGTACCCGGGCCGGCTGCGGTCGTCCCGAGGCGGGGACGCCGCTGGCCGTGGCCGGCCACAGCGGCATCGTCGCCTACGAGCCCTCGGAGCTGGTGGTCACCGCCCGTGGCGGCACGCCGCTTGCGGAGCTGGAGGCGGCCCTGGCCGCGGAGGGCCAGATGCTCGGTTTCGAGCCGCCGCGCTTCGGGGCCGGTTCCACCATCGGCGGGGCCGTGGCCAGCGGCCTGGCCGGGCCGCGCCGTCCCTGGACCGGTGGCGTACGCGACGCCCTGCTGGGGGTGCGACTGCTGGACGGGCAGGGGCAGGCCCTGCGCTTCGGCGGCCAGGTGATGAAGAACGTCGCCGGCTACGACATCGCCCGGCTCCAGGCCGGCGCCCTGGGGATCCTCGGGATCCTGCTGGAGGTCTCCCTGAAGGTCCTGCCCCGGCCGCCGGCCGAGGCGACCCGGGTGCTGGCGCTGGCGCCGGAGGAGGCCCGGGAGCGCATGGTCGCCTGGGGTCGGACGCCGCTCCCCCTGGCCGGTGCCGCCTGGGTCGATGGCCGGCTGCACCTGCGCCTGGCCGGTAACGAGTCGGCGGTGGCCGAGGCCGGCGAGCGCATCGGCGGCGAGGCGGAGGTCGGCGAGGCCTTCTGGGCCGGTCTACGGGACCGAAGCCATCCCTTCTTCGGCGGCCCCTTCTCCGATGGCGAGGCTCCGCTCTGGCGGCTGGCGGTGCCGCCGGCCGCCCCGGCCCTGGACCTGGCTACAGAGGGCCCGGCCGAGTGGCTGCTGGACTGGGGCGGGGCGCAGCGCTGGCTGGCCGGGGATGCCCCGGCGGAGCGCGTCCGGGCCGTGGCCCGGGAGGCCGGCGGCCACGCCGTCCACGTCCGCGGTGCCGCGCCGGAGGGGGAGGTCCTGACCCCGCCCACGGCGCCGGCCCTGGCCATCCAGCAGCGCCTCAAGGCCGCCTTCGACCCCCACGGGATCCTCAATCCCGGCCGCCTCTACCGCGAGCTCTGACCCATGCAGACCCGGATCCCCGAACACATCCGCGAGACCGTGGCCGGCGCCGAGGCGGAGTCCATCCTGCGCAACTGCGTCCACTGCGGCTTCTGCAACGC
>JBNJED010000188.1:0-2926 GCA_051745535.1 Pseudomonadota bacterium
CCTGCCCATGGATGCCGAGCTGGACGCCGAGAGCCTGCCGGAGGTGGAGATGCCCAACGCCGACGGCTTCATCCCCGACCCCCGGCCGGATGTGGAGCCCCACGACGTCCCGCCGGCGGAGTCGGCGCCCCGGGTGCGGTAGGGCTTCGAGGAAGGTTCGGCCTCAGAGGGCCGACAGCTCCTCCCGCGGCAGCTCCAGCGGCGGTTCGTCCAGATTGGCGAGCTGCTCGCGCAGGGCCAGGACCTGGTCCTCCCAGAAGCGGGGGCCCTCGAACCAGGGGAAGGCGACGGGGAAGGCGGGATCGGCCCAGCGCGCGGCGATCCAGCCGGCGTGGCGGAGGATCCGCAGGCCGCGCAGGGCCTCGATGAGCGCCAGTTCCCCCGGCTCCAGGTCGCGGAAGGAGCGGTAGCCGCGTAGCAGGGCGGCCAGGCGCTGCTGCTGCTCCTCCCGCTCCCCGCCCAGGAAGAGCCAGAGATCGGCCACGGCCGGGCCGGTGAGGGTGTCGTCCAGGTCGACGATGTGCGGCCCCTCGGCCCACAGGAGGTTGCCCGGATGGGCGTCGCCGTGGAGCCGCAGGGTGGCCGGGGCCACCGCCTCCCAGCGCTCGCGGATGCGCCCCACCAGCTCCCGGGCCACGGAGGTCCAGGCCTCGTGGAGGTAGTCGGGGATGCGGCCGGAGGCGGCCAGGGTCTCCACCGTGGTGGCGCCGAAGTCGCCGGCCAGGGTGGGGCGGTGGTCGAAGCGGCCACTCGCGCCGATGGCGTGCAGCCGGCCCAGGAAGAAGCCGATGCGCTCCAGTACGGCCGGGTCCTCCAGCTCCGGCGGGCGGCCGCCGCGCAGGGGGAAGAGGGCGAAGCGGTAGCCGGCGTATTCGCGCAGGGGGCCGTCGCCGTCGTCCAGGGGCGGGACCACCGGGACGTCGGCGGCGGCCAGCTCGGCGGAGAAGGCGTGCTCCTCGTCGATGGCGGCATTCGACCAGCGGCCGGGGCGGTAGAACTTGGCGATGACCGGGGAGCCCTCCTCCAGCCCCACCCGGTAGACCCGGTTCTCGAAGCTGTTCAGCGGCAGCAGCCGGCCGTCGGGCTCCCGGCCGGTGGCGGCGACGGCGTCGAGGACGGTGTCGGGGCCGAGGTCGGCGTAGGGGGTGGCCTCATCCGCCATGTTCGGCAGCAAGCTCCTGTCGGTGCTTGCGAACCAGGGCCTGGAAGCGCGGCGTGGGGCCGGCATCCTCGTGGATGGGGTCCCCCAGCTCGTCCTCGGCCACCACGCGCTCGCCGGCGACGTAGGGGAGGGTGGCCTCCACCTCGTCCAGGGCGGCGGCGACCAGCTCCTGCAGGATGGATTCGGCATCCCGGTAGGGGTACATCTCCGCCAGCGCCCGGACCTTGGCGGCATCGTCGAGGGAGAGGTGCACGGTCCACTCATGGGGGGCCAGCGGGGCCCGCGGATCTTCCTGCCAGTATTCGATGAGTTGCCGGATCCCCATGGTTCTCCCTCCGGTGGCGGCTGTTGCCAGAAAGATGGGGCGGGCCGCCGCCGGATGCAAGGGCGGCGTTGACCTGTGTCGGCGGAGGGCCTAATATCGAAATGAGTTTATACTCGGTCTAAATGGCATTCTCGCCATGGGCTATCGGCTGTCACAGACAACAATGGAGGAATCGAACATGGGTGTACTCGTCGGCAAGAAGGCCCCCGATTTCACCGCCCCGGCGGTGCTCGGCGACGGCAGCATCGTGGATGAATACAGCTTCTCCCGGGAGACCCAGGGCAAGTACAGCGTGGTCTTCTTCTGGCCGCTGGACTTCACCTTCGTCTGCCCGTCGGAGATCATCGCCTTCGACCATCGCTACAACGACTTCGCCAGCCGCGGTGTCGAGGTGGTGGGCGTCTCCATCGACTCCCACTTCACCCACAACGCCTGGCGCAACACCCCGGTGGACCAGGGCGGCATCGGCCCGGTGCAGTTCCCGATGATCGCGGACATGAACCACAAGATCGCCCGCTCCTACGATGTGGAGAGCGAGGGCGGCATGGCCTTCCGCGGCTCCTTCCTCATCGACAAGGACGGCGTGGTCCGCCACCAGGTGGTCAATGACCTGCCCCTGGGTCGTAACATCGACGAGATGGTCCGCATGGTCGATGCCCTGCAGTTCCACGAGGAGCACGGTGAGGTCTGCCCCGCCGGCTGGCAGAAGGGCAAGGCCGGCATGAAGGAAGGCCCCCAGGGCGTCGCCGAGTACCTCTCGGAGCACGCCGACGAGCTGTAACCGGCTCTCCGGTTCCCTCGAAGAGACCCCCGTCTTCCCCGTCAATCCCGGGAGGCGGGGGTTTTTTGTGTTCTTCCCGTCGGGTTAACGGTTCTTGAAGGGACCAGGTTAGTCAGAACCCCGGTACCGGTGTAGGATTATTCCTCGAGCTACGGGAGAGCACGATGTCCTGGCAGCAGGCGATGGCCGTCAGCGGGGAGCAGGCACTCAGCGGCGAGGCGGCGCTGGGCCGCGATGGCCGTTTTCGCGACCCGGCGGTGGAGGCGGAATACGCCGAGACGGAGACCGTCGCCCGGAAGCGCCCCTTCCTCATCGTCCTGGGGATCATCGCGGCCATGCTGGTCGCCCTCTACCCGCTGGACTGGCTCCGGCTGGAGGGTGGCCAGCTGGCCAGCGTGCTCACTGTGCGCACGCTCTTCCTGGCCGGCCTCCTCGGCCTGGCCTGGCGGGGCTGGCGCGATCCCCGCGATCTGGACCGGGTCGCCCCTGCCGCCGGCATGCTCTGCCTGGCGGCCACCCTGGCCTTGGTCCTCCTCTACGGGACCGGCCCCGACCGGGGCGGGCCGCTGGCCAACGCCATGCAGTTCGTCTTCACCGGCCTCATCTTCCTGCTCCTGCTGCCGGCCTCCCGCCGGGCCCGTCTGGTCCTCTGGTTCGC
>JBNJED010000189.1:0-2896 GCA_051745535.1 Pseudomonadota bacterium
GGCGTCGGCCCGCTGCCCGGGCCCGGCGGCGGCATCGGCCACCGCGACGCCGTGGACCTGCTCCAGCCAGGCCGGCTCGGCGGGCAGCCCCAGCGCCTCCACCAGGGCCGCCCGGTTGGCGGCCACCGCAGCGGGGTCGTCGCCCACGTGGCCGGCGAGATTCAGGCTGGCGAAGGGCCCCTCGCTCACGCCGCCGGCGCGGGTGGTCACCGCCGCCCGCACACCGGCGGGGCGCGGCCAGTCCGGGGCGAACCAGGCGGGGGCCGTCATGCCGGGGCCGCCTCCCCGCGCAGGGCGGCCAGCAGCCCGGCGAGGTCCGCCGGCAGCGGCGCCTCCCAGGCCAGCGCCTCGCCGGTGCGCGGGTGGGTGAGCGCTAACCGCGCGGCGTGCAGCGCCTGGCGCGGGAAGTTCGCCATCGCCTCCGCCGCCGCCGGGGCCACCCGCCCCGGGGCGGCACGGCGGCGGCCGTAGACCGGGTCACCGACGAGCGGGTGGCGGCGGTGGGCCAGGTGGACGCGGATCTGGTGGGTGCGGCCGGTCTCCAGGGTCACGTCCAGGCGGGCAGCGGCCGCGAAGCGCTCGGCCACGGTGAACCGGGTCACCGCCGGCTTGCCGTCGCGGATCACCGCCATGCGCTTGCGATCCCGGGGGTGGCGGCCCATGGGGGCTTCGATGGTCGCCCCGCCGGTGGGCACACCGTGGCAGACGGCGGTGTACTGGCGCTTGATCCGCCGCTCCTGGAGATCGGCCACCAGGCCGGTGTGCCCGGCGCGGCTGCGGGCGACCACCAGCAGGCCGGTGGTATCCCGGTCCAGCCGGTGGACCAGGCCGGCGCGCGGCAGGTCCGCCAGTTCCGGATAGTGGTACAGCAGGGCGTTGACCAGGGTCCCCGAGGGGTTGCCCGCGCCGGGGTGGACCACCAGCCCCGCCGGCTTGTCGATGACCAGGAGGTCGTCGTCGGCGTGGAGGACCGTCAGCGGCAGCTCTTCCGGCTCCCAGCGCGGCTCGCCGCCGGCCTCCGGGGTCACCGCCACCACCTCGCCGCCGGCCACCTTGTCCCGGGGCCGGGCGGCGC
This sequence comes from Pseudomonadota bacterium, assembly GCA_051745535.1. Classification (GTDB taxonomy): domain Bacteria; phylum Pseudomonadota; class Gammaproteobacteria; order Thiohalospirales; family Thiohalospiraceae; genus Thiohalospira. The sequence goes on from JBNJED010000189.1 coordinate 1,076, forward strand.
CACCGTCCACGGTGACGCGCCCTTCCTTCAGCCAGCGGGTTAGGAGGCTGCGGGAGTAGTCCGGGAAGACCGCCGCCAGGGCCTGATCCAGCCGCCGACCGGCCTCGGTCTCGGGGATCGCCGCCTCGAGGGCGCCCTCATCGGGGATCTCGGCCAAGGGGAGGCCTCCCTGCGGATGGAAGAGATTGCACGTTTCGAACCGACCTCGCTGCCGTTATACTGCGAAGTCCTAGTTTCCGACGCGGCAGGATACCCCAGCGGCATGTTCCCCCGATACCTCCTGTTACCGACCCTCCTCGCCCTCGTCCTCCTCGCCGGCTGCGGCACCCTGAATCGCGACGACTGGTCCGCCGAGCGCTACTACGAGGAGGCGCGCGAGGCCATGGAGTCGGAGCGCTACCAGACCGCCCTGGAGTACTACCAGGAGCTGGAGAGCGAATACCCCTACGGCCGCTACGCGGAGCAGGCGCAGCTGGACATGGCCTACGTCTACTACCGTACGGACCAGCCGCAGTCGGCCATCGACACCGCCGAGCGCTTCATCGAGATGCACCCGCGCCATCCCCAGGTGGACTACGCCTACTACCTGCGCGGGCTCGCCGCCTACGGCCAGAACCGCAGCTTCCTCAACGACCTCTTCAACCAGTCGCCGGACGAGCGCGACCCCGATGGGGCACGGGATGCCTTCCGCTACTTCGCCGAACTCGTCCGGGAATATCCGGACAGCGACTATACCGGCGACGCCGTCCAGCGCATGATCCATCTGCGTAACAGCCTCGGCCGCTACGAGACCCACGTGGCCGAGTACTACCTCGACCGCGAGGCGTGGGTGGCCGCCGCCAACCGGGCGAAGTACGTGGTGGAGAACTACGACCGCACCCCCGCCGTGGCCGACGCCCTGGCGGTGATGGGGCAGGCGTACGTGGAGCTGGGCCGGACCGAGCTGGCCCGCGACGCCCTGAAGGTGCTGCGGGAGAACCACCCGGACCACCAGGGCATCGGCGATCTGGAACAGGCCCTGTCCGACGACGACTGATCGGGCCTGCCCGACACGGAACTTCGAGGGGAGAACGGGCGATGTGGGATTTCTTCGAGACGGTGCGCCACCGCCACTCCATCCGCCGCTTCCGCAAGGAGCGGGAGGTAGAGCCGGAAAAGCTCCACGCCATCCTCGAGGCGGCCGCCTCCGCCCCCTCGGCCGGGGACATCCAGCCCTGGCGCATCGAGGTCATCCAGGACGACGGCCTGCGCTCGGCGCTGGACGCCGCCGCCCCCGGGGAGTCCTTCATCGGCGATGCGCCGGTGAGCCTGGTCTTCCTGGCGGAGCCGGCACGCTCGGCGGCGGAGTACGGCCAGCGCGGCGCCGACCTCTACGCCATTCAGGACACCACCATCGCCGCCGCCTACGCCCAGCTCGCGGTGGTCGCCGCCGGCATGGGCTCCACCTGGGTGGGCCACTTCGACGAGGCGGCGGTGCGCTCGGCCCTGGGCACCGGCGAGGAGCTGGTGCCGCTGACCATCCTCTGCGTGGGCTACCCGGCGGAGGTGCCGGAGCCCACCCCGCGCCGACCGCTGGAAGAGCTGGTCCGCTACCGGTAACCGGGGCAGCGCCCCTACAGCGCCGCCTCGTCCTCCTCGCCGGTCCGGATCCGGATGGTCCGCTCCACCGGGGTGACGAAGATCTTGCCGTCACCGATTTTGCCGGTGCGGGCGGCCTCGGTGATGGCCTCCAGGCAGGTGTCCACCTGGTCGTCGTCGACGACCACGTCGATCTTCACCTTGGGCAGGAAGTCCACCACGTACTCGGCGCCGCGGTAGAGC
>JBNJED010000190.1:0-2893 GCA_051745535.1 Pseudomonadota bacterium
TCCGGCGGTGGTCCCATCCTCGTCCCCCTGGTCCTCCTCCTCCTGGTGGTGGCCGTCGCCGGGGCCGGCGGCTGGTTCGGCTGGCAGCTCTGGCAGCAGCAGGCCGAGCTGGAGCAGACCCTGGCCGACCGCGAGACCACCATCCGCCGCCTCCAGGGCCGGCTGGAGGAGGTGGGCGATACCGCCCGCTCCGCCCGGGAGGCGGCCGCCGGCAGTGCCTCCCGCGCCGAGGATGTCAGCGAGGGGCTGGAGGCGACCAATACCGAGCTGGAGCGCCTGGCCGAGGAGGTGGGTCGGGGCAGCGAGGAGTGGCAGCTCGCCGCCGTTCGCCACCTCCTGACCCTGGCGGATCAGCGGGCGGCCCTGGCGGCCGACTGGCCGGCGGTGGATGCCGCCCTGGCCGCCGCCGACGAGCGCCTGGCCGACCTGGGCGGGGCGCGCTACCAGCCCCTGCGCGAGGCCATCGCGACGGTGCGCCAGGAGGTGGCCGCGGTGGAGCCGCCGGACGTCCCCGGGATGGCGGCCCGCCTTACCGGCGTGAGCCGCGCCGTGGACGACCTCCCCCTGCGCCGCCCCGGCGGCGCACCGCTGCCGGAGGCCAGCGGTCCCGCCGAGCCGGTCTCCGGCTGGCGCGGGGCCGTGGCGGCCGTCGGCGACGCCCTCTCGGAGCTCGTGGTGGTGCGCCGCCACGACGAGGATGTCCGCCCCCTGGTGGCCCCGGAGCAGGAGGAGCATCTGCGCCTGAACCTCCAGCTCCAGCTGGAGAGCGCCCGCGTCGCCCTGTTGCGTGGCGAGACCGGGGTGTGGCGGGAGACCCTGGAGCAGGCCGGCGCGTGGGTGGAGCGGTACTTCGACAACGATGCCTCCGCCACGGAGGCGGCCCGGGCGAGCCTGGAGGAGCTGGCCGCCGCCGAGCTCGAGTACGACCGCCCCGATCCCGGCCGGACCCTGGAGGTCCTGGACGATATCCAGGGGAGTGACGCGCCATGAGGCGCCTCCTGCTCCTGCTGCTGGTCATCGCCGGCGCCACCGCGGTGGCCGTCTGGGCCCACCGCGATCCCGGCTATCTGCTCCTGGCCCGGGGGGCGTGGAGCATCGAGATGTCGCTCACCGTGGCGGTGGTGGGGGCGCTGCTCGCCTTCATCGCCGGCTATCTCCTGGTCCGGTTGGCCGCCAATATCCTGGACGCCCCGGGGACGCTGCGCCACTGGCGGCGCCGTCGCCGGACCCTGCGCGGCATGGAACTGCTGCGGCGCGGGGAGATCGAGTTCGCCGAGGGCCGCTGGCCGGCCGCCGAGCGCCACCTGGAGCGGGCCGCCCGGCGCGGCACCCACTCCCTCCCCGCCTATATCGGGGCCGCCCGGGCGGCCCAGCGTCAGCATGCCCACGACCGGCGGGACGACTACCTCAACCGCGCCCACCGCAGCGAGCCCGATGCCGATCTGGCGGTGCTGCTGACCCGGGCGGAGCTGCAGCTCGCCCACGGCCAGTACGAGGAGTCCCTGGCCTCGCTTCTCCACCTGCGCTCCCTGGCCCCGCGCCACCCCTACGTCCTCGCCCTGCTGGCCCGGCTCTACCGGGCCCAGGCGGCGTGGCGGGAGCTGGCGGACCTGCTGCCGGTCCTGCGCAAGCGCCAGGCCCTGACCGACGACGAGCTGGTGGAGCTGGAGCGCATGACCTGGGCACGGCGCCTGGAGCAGGCGGAGGCCGGCGGTCGGCGGGAGGAGCTGCTGGACGTCTGGGACACCATCCCCCGGCAGCGGCGCAACGAGGCGGCGCTGGTGGGCCGCTACGCCGCCGCCCTGCACCGCCTGGGCGGCGGGGGCGACGCCGAGGTGGTCCTGCGCCGCTGGCTCAAGCACCACTGGGACCCGGCGGTGGTCCGGCTCTACGGCCTGGTCCACGGCACCGACCCGGGCCAGCAGCTGACGGTGGCGGAGAAGTGGCTGCGCGGCCACGAGGGCGAGGCCGACCTGCTGCTCACCCTGGGGCGGCTCTCCTTCCGGCGGGAGCTCTGGGGCAAGGCGCGCCACTACCTGGAGGCGAGCCTGGCCGTGGAACCCCGGGTGGAGACCCACCGCGAACTCGCCGTCCTGCTGGAGCACCTGGGCGAGGCGGAGGCCGCCGTGGACCACTGGCGTCGCGGCGTCCAGGCGGCCCTGGGCGGCGATCCGGCGGCTCAGTCCCCGGCCGGCTCGAAGGCGTCGGCGTAGAACCGATCCGGGTCCAGCCCCTGCGCCGGCAGCTGCGCCTTCAGCGCGTCCACCATGGCCGGCGGCCCGCTGGCGTAGACCTCGTAGCCCGACAGATCGGGGAAATCGGCCAGGACCGCCTCGTGGACGTAGCCGGTGCGCGCCCCGGCGCTGTCGCCCTCCGGCCGTGAGAAGACCGGGGTGAAGGTGATGTTGGCGTAGTCGGTGGCCCACTGCTCCGCCAGGGTGCCCAGGTAGAGGTCACGCAGGGCGCGGACCCCCCAGTAGATATGCAGCGGCCGCTCGGTCTCCTCGGCCAGGGCGTGCTCCACGATGGCCTTGATGGGGGCGAAGCCGGTGCCGCCGGCGACGAGGATGGCCGGCCCCTCCGACTCCTCCCGCCAGAAGAAGCTCCCCAGGGGCCCCTCCAGTCGCAGGATGTCCTTCTCCTTGTAGTCGCCGTTGAACAGCGCGTCGGTGAAACGCCCGCCGGCCATGTGGCGGACGTGGAGCTCCAGCAGGGCGTCGTCGTGGGGCGGATTGGCCAGGGAGTAGCTGCGCCGGCGCCCGTCGCGCAGGAGGAGATCGATGTACTGGCCGGCGAGGAACTGCAGCCGCTCGTTCTGCGGCACCTTCAGCCCCACGCGCATGACGTCGTCGGCCAGCCGCTCCAGGTGCTGGATCCGCGCCGGCATGGTGCG
>JBNJED010000191.1:0-2821 GCA_051745535.1 Pseudomonadota bacterium
TAGGCGACCACCGGCCGGTCGGAGCTGTCCACCTGGCGGATGATGTCCAGGCCGGGGGTGAAGGTCATGCCGCCGCAGATCACGCCGAAGCACTCGCTCACCGGGATCTTCATGAAGAAGTGGCCGACGAGGAAGCTGCCGGCCATGGGGATCACGGCGAAGAGGACGGCGTAGAAGGCGTAGTAGATGGCGTTCCAGTCCAGGGACTCGACGAAGCTCTGGCCGGTCTCCAGCCCCACCTGGACGAAGAAGAGCGCCAGCCCCAGCTCCTTGAGCACGGCGGTGGCGTTGCGCGGGAAGCGGCCGATGAAGTTGCCGATCCGCCCGAAGTGGCCGAAGAGCAGGCCGGCCACCAGGGCGCCGCCGGCGATCCCCAGGGAGAACGGCCCCAGCCCCGGGATGGGCACGACGAGCCCGCCGATGGCGAAGGCCAGGAAGAGGACGGCGGCCAGGGAGCCGATGTCCACCCGGCGCTGGACGGTGTGGTGTTCGTGGCCCAGGAAGAGCTCGAGCTGGTCGAGCTGGTAGGGGGTGCCCACGGCCACCACCACGTCGCCGTGGGCCAGGGCGTCGTCCTCTGCCGGGACGAACTCCACGTTGGCGCGTACCACGCGGGTGACGGTGGCGTTGAAGCGCAGCCGGATCCCGAGGTCCCGCAGGGTCCGGTTCACCACGGAGGTGTTCTCCACCACGATGGAGCGGCTGTCCAGCTCCGAGCCCTCGTCGAAGGCCTCCTGCACCTCCTCGCCGAGCTGCTCCCCCACGAGGGCCACCGCCTCCGGCTCCCCCTCCAGGCGCAGGATGTCGCCCTGCTGGAGGACGGTGCTGCCGCTGGCGGTGCGCACGGAGAGATCGCGCAGGAGCCCGGAGACCACCACGTCGTGCGCCTGGAAGAGCGGCACGTCGCGCACCTGGAGACCGTGGAATTCGGGGGTGTCCAGCTTGTAGACGGCGGCGTGGAGCTGGCTGCGACCGGCCAGCTCCCGGGCCATGCGGTCGCGCAGGAGGTGGACGGAGATGCTGATGAAGAGGATGACCCCCAGCAGACCGAAGGGGTAGGCGATCCCGTAGCCGAAGATGACCTCCTCCTCCGGCGAGAACTGCATGGCGCTGATGAGGGCCGGGCTGGAGGTGAAGGAGCCGGCGAAGAGCCCCAGGCCGATGCCGGTGGCCACGCCGGTGATGGCGATAAGGCCCACCACGGTGACCCCGGCCACCGCCAGCAGCACCAGGACGTTGCTGATGTAGCGCCGGCCGTGCTGCTTGAAGGCGCGGAAGAAGCTCGGCCCCGCCTCCAGCCCCACGCAGAGCAGGAAGAGCACGATGCCGAGATCCGCGAGGATGGGCACCGGCTCGAAGCCGTAGAGGTACCCGCCGACCATGGCGGCGATGAGGACCCCGCTGGAGCCGAAGCCCACCCCCTTGATGGTGAGGTTGCCGAAGGCGATCCCCAGCAGGACCAGCAGGAAGGTGACCACCAGATCCGAGGTCTGGAAGTAGATCTCGATGGGGACCAGCGGGTCCGTCTCCATGGGGTTTCCCGTAATCGCCTGGGGTGATTCGCAGCCTAGCAGGCCGGTGGCCCTCCGCCACACCCTTGCCTTTATCTCACCTTGCTACTAGGTAATTGGATGGAGAACGAGAATGTGAGGAGGAGTCATCATGACCACCGAGACGCTGACCGGACCCGTCGGGTCCCATCTCACCATCCGCCACGTGGGGGCCGCCGCCATCGGTCAATGGCTCGCCCGCGGGGCGGCCGATCTGCGGGCGGCGCCGCTACCGGCGCTGTTCTGGGGCCTGCTCTTCGTGGTGGTGGGCCACCTGCTCACCGGCTGGCTGGCCGACCGGGCGCTGACCACCGTCGCCCTCATCGGCGGCTTCCTGCTGGTCGGTCCCCTCCTGGCCGCCGCCTTCTACGACGTCAGCCGGCGGCTGGAGAACGGCGAGCGCGCCGGTCTGGGGGTGGAGCTGCGCGCCTGGAGCGGCAACATCGCCAACATCGTCGCCTTCTCCGGCCTGGTACTCATCATGATGGCCGCCTGGGTGATGATCTCCGGGATCCTGGCCAGCCTCTTCCTGGAGACCAGCCGGTCCCTGATGGTCGGCGAGGCGGCGACCCTGGGCGAGCTGGTCGGCGGGATCATGGACAGCCCCGGTGGGCTCGCCTTCGCCGTTGCCTATCTGGCGGCCGGGGCGGCGGTGGCCGTACTGCTCTTCGCCATCGGCGTGGTCGCCCTGCCCCTGATGGTCCACCGCCACGTCGACATCGCCACGGCAATCGTCACCAGCCTGCGCACGGTGCGCGCCAACCCCGGCCCCATGGCCCTGTGGGCGGTGACCATCGTCGCCATCACCCTGGTGGGGATGGCGCCCTGGTTCCTGCTGCTCATCATCGCCATGCCGCTGCTGGGCCACGCCACCTGGCACGCCTACCGCGACCTGGTGGCGGAGGACTAGCGGCCCTGGGCCGGCCGTGCGCCGCTCTGGACGGGTGGCCGTGCCGGTGTAACGATCACCCGTGATCGCGGCGGGATGCCGCTCCGTACGAGGAAGAAGGAATGAATGCGACCCTGAAAGAGCTGCCTCTGGAGGAGCGGATGCGCCTCGTCGAGGAACTGTGGGACAGCATCGCGGCGGATCAGGCGGCCCTGCCCCTGACCGAGGAACAGCGTCAGGAGCTGGACCGGCGCCTGGATGCCCTTGAGGCCGATGCCGTAACGGGGCGCCCGGCCGACGAGGTTGTGGCGGATATCCGCCGACGGCTGTGAGCCTTCCGCTCCGCGTACGGTCCGAGGCGGAGAGTGACCTCGCCGAGGCG
>JBNJED010000192.1:0-2811 GCA_051745535.1 Pseudomonadota bacterium
CGTTATCGCCACCGCCCCCATCCCGTACAATGGCCGCCATGGAAGCCCTGGCTGACAAGATTCCCGGCGAGCACGAGCGCCTCGTGGTCGGCCTCTCCGGCGGCGTCGACTCCTCCGTCGCCGCCGCCCGGCTGGCCGCCGAAGGCCACGCCGTCGAGGGGATCTTCATGCGCAACTGGGAGCCGGCCCCCGACGAGCCCTGCCCCGCCGAGCAGGACTACGCCGATGCCCGGGCCGTGGCGCGCACGCTGGAGCTGTCCCTCTCGGCCGTGGACTTCGTCGCCGAGTACCGCGAGCGCGTCTTCGCCCGCTTCCTCGCCGAATACGAGGCGGGCCGGACCCCCAATCCGGACATCCTCTGCAACACCGAGATCAAGTTCGGCACCTTCCTGGAGCACGCCCGCGCCCGGGGTGCGGAGGCGGTGGCCACCGGCCACTACGCCCGCCGACGCCACCGCGACGGCCGCTGGCAGCTCCTGCGCGCCGTGGACACCAACAAGGACCAGACCTACTTCCTCCACGGCCTCGACCAGGACCAGCTCGCCGCCGCCCGCTTCCCCCTGGGGGAACTCACCAAGGACGAGGTCCGCGCCGAGGCCGAGCGGCTGGGGCTGGCCACCGCCGCCAAGCGCGACTCCACCGGGATCTGCTTCATCGGCGAGCAGGACTTCCGCGCCTTCCTCGGCCGCTACCTGGCTACCGAGCCCGGCCCCATGGTCACCCCCGAGGGCGACCGCGTGGGTGAACACGGCGGGCTGGCCTTCTACACCCTGGGCCAGCGCCAGGGGCTGGGGCTCGGCGGCGTACGCGGCTATCCCGACCGGCCCTGGTTCGTGGTCGGCAAGGCGCCGGCCGAGAACGCCCTCATCGTCGCCCAGGGCGGCGACCATCCCTGGCTCATGAGCCGGGAACTCACCGCCTCCGGCCTGCACTGGATCGCCGGCGAACCGCCGGAACTGCCGCGACACTGCACCGCCCGCACCCGCTATCGCCAGCCGGACCGCCCCGCCACCATCGACGCCGACGGCGACCGGCTCACCGTCCGCTTCGACGAACCGGAACGGGCGGTGACCCCCGGCCAGGCGGTGGTCCTCTACGACGGCGAGGTCTGTCTGGGCGGGGCCACCATCGACACCACCGACGCCCCCGGCATTGCCGCGGGCGCTGCCAGCGGAGTCAACGCATGAAGGGTACCGATCGCGACCGCACCCTGGCCCTGGCCGGGGTCTTCCAGGCCGCCGGCCTGGTGAACCAGGTCGCCACCAACGGCATGGCCGACGCCCGGTGGCTGGAGGCCACCCTGGGCACCCTCTTCGTCCGCGACCCGCAGGACACCGCCGACGTCTTCGGCGGCGTGGATGGCGTCGCCTACGGCCTGCGCCGCCTGGGGGAGCAGCTGGGCGGCCAGCGCGCCAACATGCAGATCACTCAGTACGGACTGGGCGCCCTCATCCTGGAGCGCAAGCTCAGCAAGGACAGCACTCGCATGAAGGCCCTGGGCGACGGGCTGGAGGGGGCGCGGCGCCAGGAGGAGGCCTTCGGCCTCACCCACGACAACACCGTCGCCGCCCTGGCCGAGATCTACTCCGAGGTCATCAGCCCCCTGCGGCCGCAGATCATGGTCCGCGGCTCCGAAGGCCACCTGGAGCGGGCGGACAGCGCCAACCGCGTCCGCGCCCTGCTGCTCGCGGCCATCCGCTGCGCCGTGCTCTGGCGCCAGGTGGGTGGCAGCCGCTGGCGGCTCATCTTCGGCCGGCGCAAGCTCATCAACACCGCCGGGGAACTGCTGCGTCAGACCAGCGCCCCATAACCGGGATGGTCCCGCCGGCCACTTGTAGCGACCGGATGGCCGGCATAGGATGACCGTACTACTCAACCGGCGGGAACCATGGCCCGAGCCGACGTCGAAGACCGCATACCCCGGCTGCACGGCCGTAAGCGCCTGACCCACTACCTCGTCTGGATGGTGCCCTCGGCCCTCGCCGTGGTCGCCTTCGCCTTCTTCCAGCACGTGTTCGTGCAGCGCGTTCCGCTGACCGCTATCACCCCCTCCATCTATCTCATCCCGGCGCTGGTGGGGAGCCTCTTCGGCCTGCTCATGGCCCGGGGCCGGGAGATGCAGCGCGAGACCCGCGCGACGGTGGCACTCCTCGACGATCGCGAGCGCGAACTGGAGCGGCTGAACACCAACCTGGAGGGGCAGGTCGCCGCCCGCACCCGCAACCTGGAGCACCAGCAGGCCCTGCAGCGCAGCCTGCTCGACGCCCTCCCGGAGATCATCCTCCTGACCGACGGCTACCGGTTGAGCGAGGTAAATGCCGCCTTCTTCCAGCTCTTCCCGGAATATGGCGACCTGGAGACCTTCGGGGCCGAGCACGGCTGTATCAGCCAGCTCTTCGAGGAGGAGGAGGACCCCACGATACTGGCCCCCGGTGACCCGGACTGGGTCCGCCGTTGCGCCGACCAGCCGGATCGGGTCCACAAGGCGGTGCTGCGCCGCCAGGACCGCCGCTGGGTCTTCGATGTGAATGCACGGGTCCTCCCCTCCGCCGAAGAGGGGGCCTACGTCGTCAGCCTCACGGACATCACCGCCCTGGAACAGACCCGGGAGCGGCTGCAGGAGGCCTCCGCAGCGCTGCGCCACCAGCTCTACATCGACGACCTCACCGGCCTGCCCAACCGGGCCCGCCTGCTGGCCGACCTGGAGCGGACCAGCGACCCCGTCCTGGTCCTGTTGAACATCGACAACTTCCGGGAGATCAACGATTTCTTCGGCCACGCCACGGGGGATGCCATCCTCCGCGAGGTGGC
>JBNJED010000193.1:0-2797 GCA_051745535.1 Pseudomonadota bacterium
GGATGTCATTGACCAGGCCGAGCAACCGGTCGCTGTTGGTCCGTGCGATGTCCAGAAGGCGCTGGGCGCTGGGGGAGAGATCCCCCATGGCCCCGCCGGCGAGCAGACCCAGGGCCCCGAGGATGGAGGTCAGCGGCGTCCGCAGCTCGTGGGTCACCGAGGCCATGAACTCGCGCTTGAGCTGTTCCACCTGGTGGCGTTCGCTGATGTCCACGCCGACACCCACCACACCGGTGATCCGGCCATCGGCGTCCATCAGGGGGCGATGGTGGAATTCGAAGGGGATCCCCTGGAGTTCGGTGGTCACCCACTGGGCGGTCCCCTCCAGGGACTGGTCCACGGCGTCGTTGAGGACGCTCTCGTCACCGACCAGGGCACACAGGGGCTGGCCGATGCAGCCGCTGACATCGAGGTCCAGGCGCTCCAGACCGCGCCCCTCCAGCAGGGTGAGGCGACCGTCCGGATCCAGGGTGGAGATGATGAGCGGCGCATTGGCCAGGACCAGGCGCATCTGTTCACGACTGGTCCGCAGCTCCTGCTCCATGGTCGCCCGACGGGCCACCTCCTGGCGGAGTTCGCCCTGGTCCCGGGCCGCCTGGCTCTGGGTGCGGGCGTGATAGGCCTTCAGCTCCCGGTGATCCGCCGCCAGGGCGAGCCGGGCGGCCCGCTCCCGGACCAGCGCGATGACGGCGCCGGCCAGGCCGGTCGCCAGGAGGAGCATCCCCCAGCGGTGGGCCGTGACGGCCTCCACCATCAGGAGCCCCAGGGGCACCAGGGCCGCCATTCCCAGGACGCCGACCAGCACCATCCCGGCCCGTTGTCCGGTCCGGAAGGGCAATCGCAGCCGGCCGCGCGGCCCCATGGACTAGACCGGGACTCCGGTGTACATGCGCCTCCCCCGGTCGTCGCGGGTCAGTGCCGGTGGCGCCGGGCAGCGGTGCGCAGGCGCAGGGCATTCAGGCGGATGAAGCCCTCGGCGTCCTTCTGGTCGTAGGCGCCGGCGTCGTCCTCGAAGGTGGCCACGGCCTCGTCGAAGAGGCTGTCGGTCTCCGAGGCCCGGCCGACCACCGCCACGGAACCCTTGAAGAGCTTGAGACGGACGGTGCCGTTGACCGGCGTCTGGGAGGCGTCGATGGCGGCCTGGAGCATGTGCCGCTCCGGGGACCACCAGTAGCCGTTGTAGATGATGGTGGCGTAGCGCGGCATGAGTTCGTCCTTGAGGTGGGAGACCTCCCGGTCCAGGGTCAGCGACTCCATGGCCCGGCGCGCCTTGAGCAGCACGGTCCCGGCCGGGGTCTCGTAGCAGCCCCGGGACTTCATGCCGACGTAGCGATTCTCTACCAGGTCGTCCCGACCCACGCCGTGGGCTCCGGCCACCCGGTTGAGGTGCTCCATGAGCTCCGCTGGCGGGAGCCGGTCGCCGTCGACGGTTACCGGGTCGCCGGCCTCGAAACCGATATCCAGGTAGAGGGGCTGGTCCGGGGCCTGCTCCGGCGCCGTGGTCCAGCGCCACATGGCCTCCTCCGGCTCCGCCCAGGGGTCCTCCAGGACGCCGCCCTCGTAGGAGATGTGCAGGAGGTTGGCATCCATGGAGTAGGGGGAACCGCCACCGTGGGCCTTGCCCTCGATGGGGATGCCGTGGCTCTCGGCGTAGGCCAGCAGCTTCTCCCGAGAGTTGAGGTCCCACTCCCGCCAGGGCGCGATGACGCGGATGTCCGGCTCCAGGGCGTAGGCGCCCAGTTCGAAGCGGACCTGGTCGTTGCCCTTGCCGGTGGCGCCGTGGGCGATGGCGTCGGCGCCGGTGGCGCGGGCGATCTCCACCAGGCGGCGGGCGATGAGCGGCCGGGCGATGGAGGTGCCCAGCATGTACTCGCCCTCGTAGAGGGTGTTGCCGCGCATCATGGGGAAGACGTAGTCCCGGGCGAACTCCTCGCGCAGGTCCTCGATGTGGATCTCGCTGACCCCGAGCTCCTTGGCCTTGGCCCGGGCGGGCTCCACCTCCTCGCCCTGACCGATGTCGGCGGTGAAGGTCACCACCTCGCAGCCGTAGGTGTCCTGGAGCCACTTGAGGATGATGGAGGTATCCAGGCCACCGGAGTAGGCCAGGACCACCTTGCGCACGGGGGTCTCGGAGGTCATGGGTGGGGGTGCTCCCTCGCTGGATGTTCGCCCTGAATCGAAGGGCCGCATTCTAGCAGCCAGCGCCGGCCGACGGGACTACTCCTCCCGACGCAGCTTGATCTCCACCCGGCGGTTGGCCGCACGCCCCTCGGGGTCGTCGTTGTCGGCCACCGGCCGCTCCTCACCCCAGACCAGGTCGACGATGCGCTCGTCGGGGAAGCCGTTCTCGGTCAGGTACTGGTGGACCTCGTCCACCCGCAGCTGCGCCAGCTCCTCGTTGTAGTCCTCCCCACCCCGGGCATCCGCATGGCCGGCGACCACGGCGAACTCGGTGGTGGGATCCACCTCCCAGTAGGCCAGGATGCGGTCCAGGGTCGCCCGGCCATCCGCATCCAGCCGGTGCTCGTCCTCGCCGAAGCGGACCCGCAGGTTCTGCACATCCTGGAAGGCGTCCGGATGGAGGGAGGCGGTGCAGGTATGGAACTCCTCCAGGCGCGAGGCGAGGTTCACCGCGGAGACCGACACCCGGGTGCGCCCCCCGACGGCGGCATAGCTCAGGGTCGGGAAGAGCCCCTCCTCCAGGGCGTGGAGGGCCCGCCGGGCGGATTCACCGGAGAAGACCACCAGGGTGCGGTCGTTGGCCCGGATGGTCGCCCGTTCCAGGCGCCGGTCGCGC
>JBNJED010000194.1:0-2794 GCA_051745535.1 Pseudomonadota bacterium
GCGACAACGCCGTGGGCCTGCTGGGCCTCACCGCCGGCTACCGGCTCGGTCCGCTGGACGACCTGGAAGACCGGGTGGACTACCTGGACACCCAGCTCAAGCGCGACGACCTCACCGACACCGAGGCCCTGGACCTCAAGGACGACCTGGACACCCTGCTGGGGCGGCTGGAACGGGAGGGCTACGTCCGCGGCCACGGCGGGATCCAGTGGCCGGGCACCCCGCTCCTGGTGGAGAGCGAGGAGCTCGGCGGTACCGTGGAGGTGACCGCGGAGACGGTGAGCCGGATGGCGGGGAATGTGCTGGCCGCCCCGGTGGAGGTCGAGACGGACACCGCCGGCGATCCCTACCTGGATACCGATGCAGCGGTGCGCTTCCGCTACGCCGAGGTAACCAGCCTCGGCCTCGGCTACAGCCGGGAACTGGGCCGGCGCGGGGGCGGCACCCTGTACGGCGGCGTCCGCTACCGCCACCACAGCGTCCACCTGGCGCGGGAGGCGGTGGTCTACGATCGGGAGGCCGAGGACCCCTTCGAGACCCCGGACGACCCGGTCTACATCGGCAGCGACGGCGGCAGTATCGACCTGGGGCTCACCTGGGCGGCGGACCACTACACCCTCCAGGCCGGCTTCCTCCACCTGGGCAGCCCCAGTTTCGACTGGGAGGAACAGGCGGTCGGCATGGACGGCTATCCCGAATCGCCCACCTGGACCATGGAGCCGCGCTTTACCTACGCCGGGGCGGTCCATACGGAGGATCGGCGCTGGTACGCCGGCGCCCGGCTGGACCTGGGCGAGCGCGAGGATGTCTTCGGGGAGCCGGTCCAGTGGTTCGCCGCCGATGCCGGCTTCGCCCCCGGGGTCTTCTGGTTCCCGGATGTCCGGATCGGGGTGCGGGGGGACCGCGCCAGCAACCTGACCCTCTACACGGCGGGCGTTACCTTCTTCCGGCGGCTCCACCTGGACCTGGCCCGGACCCTGGAGACCGTGGAGGTGGACGGCGAGGCGGTCCCCCAGGCGGCCACCGCCGCGCTCACCCTGGAACACCGCTTCGACTGAGCCCGCCCCCGCGGCGGCGCCGAACAAGGACGGTACGCACATGAACCCGGAACCGGCCATCCAGCAGCACCGTGCCCTCGCCGAGATCGACCCGGCCGCCTGGAACGGGCTGGTGACCGCCGCCGGCGAGCCCTTCCTGCGCCACGAACTCCTGGCCGCCATGGAGGAGACCGGCGCCGTGGGCGAGGATTTCGGCTGGATCCCGGCCCACCTCACCGCCTGGCGCGGCGACACCCTGGTGGGCGCCTGCCCCTACTACCTCAAGGACAACTCCTACGGCGAGTTCGTCTTCGACTGGGCCTGGGCCGACGCCTGGGAGCGCATGGGGCGGCGCTACTACCCCAAGGGGGTCAGCGCCATCCCCTACACCCCGGCCCCGGGGCCGCGGCTGCTGGTGGCCCCGGACGAGCCCGATCCGGCCGCCGTCCGCCGGGGACTGCTGACAGCGCTGAAGGGGCCGGTGGACCGCGAGGAGCTCTCCGGCGTCCACCTGCTCTTCACCGACCCCGAGGACACCGCGGCCGCCGAGGCGGCCGGCTTCCTCACCCGCTGGGGTGTCCAGTTCCACTGGCGCAATCGCGGCTGGGCCGATTTCGACGCCTTCCTGGCCGACTTCACCAGCAAACGGCGCAAGGAGGTGCGCCGGGAGCGCCGCCAGGTCAGCGACGCCGGCCTGACCCTGGAGACCCGCCACGGCGACGAGCTCAGCGAGGCGGACTGGGAGGCGCTCATCCACTTCTACCGGGACCCCTTCCTGCGCAAGGGCGGGATCCCCACCTTCTCCCGGGACTTCTTCCGACGAGTGGGGGAGCGGATGCCGCGGAACCTGGTGGTCTTCCTCGCCCGCGACGGGGACCAGCCGGTGGCGGCGGCCATCTGCTACCGCGGCGGCGACACCCTCTACGGCCGCCACTGGGGCGCGGCCGCCGACTACCCCGGCCTCCACTTCGAGGCCTGCTACTACCAGGGCATCGACTACTGCCTGCGCGAGGGGCTGACCCGTTTCGAGCCCGGCGCCCAGGGGGAGTACAAGGTCCCGCGCGGCTTCGAGCCGGTCTGGACCCGCTCGGTCCACCACCTGGGCTGGGAGCGGCTGCGGCCGGCGGTGGCCGACTTCATCCAGCGCGAGCAGGGGCTGCTGGAGGACTACATGGCGGATCTCCAGGGCCAGCTCCCGTTTCGTGAGGGTAGCGGGCGCGAGGGCAGCGGATGATCCTCCCCTGGATCGACGAGGGTGCCCCGCCGGAGGCCTTCCCGCCGCCGGAGCAGGCCCTGCCGGACCCGCCGGGGCTGCTGGCCGCCGGCGGCGACCTGCGCCCGGAGCGGCTGCTGGCCGCCTACCGGCGCGGGATCTTCCCCTGGTACGGCGACGACCAGCCCATCCTCTGGTGGTCGCCGGAGCCGCGCGCGGTCTTCCCGGCGGGGGGCGTCCACGTCAGCCGCAGCCTGCGCCGGACCCTGCGCCGCGGCCATCTCCACGTGACCGCGGACACCGACTTCGACGGCGTCGTGGCCGGCTGCGCCGCCCCGCGCGCCGAGGATGAGGGGACCTGGATCACGCCGGCCATGGCCCTGGCCTACCGCCGCCTCCACGAGCTGGGCCACGCCCACTCCGTGGAGGTGCGCGACGATACCGGGGCGCTGGTGGGCGGGATCTACGGCGTGGCCGTGGGGGCCGCCTTCGCCGGGGAGTCCATGTTCAGCCGGGTCACCGACGCCTCCAAGGTCGCCCTGGC
>JBNJED010000195.1:0-2794 GCA_051745535.1 Pseudomonadota bacterium
CTCCGTGTAAGCTTGCGCGCGGCATCCATGCCGCGCGACACCCTGAGCCCCAGCCTCGCCACCACCGTCTTGGGCTTTTCCGTTTCCGTTAGCCTCTGGTCGTGACCTGACTGCCTAGTAGATGCGCGCCCGGGGCGGGAAGCTCTCCACCGACAGCGGCCGGGTCCGCACCGGCTTGTAGTCCAGCGCCTCCCCCTCCAGGGAGAAGAGGCTGTGGCGCAGCCAGTGCTCGTCGTCCCGTTCAGGGTAGTCGGTCCGGCTGTGGGCGCCGCGGCTCTCGGTGCGCCCGGCAGCGGAGACCACCGTGGCCAGGGCGACGTCCAGGAGGTTCTCCAGCTCCAGGGCCTCGATGCGGGCGGTGTTGAAGACCGAGCCGGTGTCGCCGATGACGGCATCCTCCAGCCGCCGGCGCAGCTCGCGGACGGCGACCACCCCCTCGTCCAGGACCTCCTGGTTGCGGAAGACGCCGCAGTGGCGCTCCATCACCGTCTGCAGCTCGGCGCGCAGGGCGGGCACGCTCTCCCCCTCCCCGGCCCGGTCCCAACGGCGCAGGCGCGCCAGGGCGCGCTCCACCTCGGACTCGTCCAGGGGGCGGTGGTAGCGGTTCTCCTGCAGGTAGCCGCGGATGTGGTTGGCGGCGGCGCGGCCGAAGACGACGATGTCCAGCAGGGAGTTCCCGCCCAGCCGATTGGCGCCGTGGACGGAGACGCAGGCGCACTCCCCGGCGGCGTACAGGCCCGGGATGGGCTCTTCGCCCCCCTCACCCACCGGGACCACCACCTGGCCGTCGCGGTCGGTCGGGATCCCGCCCATGGTGTAGTGGGCGGTGGGGAAGACCGGGATGGGCTCGAAGGCCGGGTCGATCCCCAGGAAGGTCTGGCAGGTGCTACGAATGCCCGGCAGCCGCTCGGCCACCGTCGCCTCGCCCAGGTGGTCCACGCGCAGGTGGACGTGGTCGCCGGCCCGGCCGCAGCCGCGCCCCTCGCGCACCTCGGTGGCGATGGCGCGGGAGACCACGTCGCGGCTGGCCAGGTCCTTGGCGTGCGGGGCGTAGCGCTCCATGAAGCGCTCGCCCTCGCGGTTGACCAGGTAACCGCCCTCCCCGCGCGCGCCCTCGGTGATGAGCATGCCGCGGCCGGCGATCCCGGTGGGGTGGAACTGGAAGAATTCCATGTCCTCCAGCGGGATCCCGGCGCGCAGGGCCATGGCCAGGCCGTCTCCGGTGTTGATATGGGCGTTGGTGTTGGTGCGAAAGATCTGGCCCGCCCCGCCGGTGGCCAGCAGGGTGGTCTTGGCCTCGATGACCACCGGCTCGCCGGTCTCGATCTCCAGGGCCAGGGCGCCGACGATGACCCCCTCCTCGTCCCGGAGCAGGTCCACGGCGAAGTATTCGTCGAAGAAGTGGGTCTTGGCCCGGAGGTTCTGCTGGTAGAGGGTGTGGAGGATGGCGTGGCCGGTGCGATCGGCCGCCGCGCAGGTGCGCGCCGCCTGGGCGCCGCCGAAGTCCTGGCTCTGGCCGCCGAAGGCGCGCTGGTAGATCCGGCCGTCGTCCAGCCGCGAGAAGGGGACTCCGGCGTGCTCCAGCTCCACCACCAGGTGGGCGGCGGCGCGGCACATGTACTCGATGGCGTCCTGGTCGCCCAGGAAGTCGCTGCCCTTGACGGTGTCGTACATGTGCCAGTGCCAGTTGTCCGGCAGGACGTTGGCCAGCGCGGCGTTCACCCCGCCCTGAGCGGCCACGGTGTGGGAGCGGGTGGGGAAGACCTTGGAGACCACTGCGACGTTGGCCTCGGCCTCGGCCAGCTGCAGGGCGGCGCGCAGCCCGCCGCCACCGGCGCCGATGACCAGGGTGTCGAAGCGGCGGCGCGTGATGGTCATGGGGTCCCTCCCGCGGGCATGGAGCCAAGGACGGCCGCCAGGCGCACGCCCAGCCAGAGCAGGCCGAACGCCACCGCCACCAGCAGGGTGAAGCGGGCGGCCGTGTGATGGATGTAGTCCATGGCGATGTCCCGGATCCCGATCCAGGCGTGCACCGCCAGGGCCAGCCAGGCCAGGGTGATGGCGGTGGCCACCCCCGGCCGCGCCAGCCACGCCACCCACTCGGCGTGATCCGCCGGCGGCGCCCACAGCAGCCGCCCGCCGAAGAGCACCACGAAACCGATGAGGTAGATGGCCGAGAGGCGCTGGAGCATCCAGGCGCGCAGGCCCGCGTGATCGGCCTTCACAGCCACCACCTCGCCACGGCCAGCAGGCCCACGGCGACCCCGGCCGCAGTCACCAGCCAGGCGCTGGCACGGGCCCGGGGGCGCTCGACCCCGATGTCGACATCGATAAACAGGTAGCGGATCCCGGCGAAGAGGTGGTGGGCCAGGGCCCAGGCCAGCAGTACCAGCACCACCCGCGCCGGGGCGCTGGCCAGGTGGTCGGCCACAGCCCGGAAGCCGGCCGGGCCGCTCACCGAGCGCTCCAGCAGCCACGCCAGCCACGGGATGGCCAGCACCAGCAGGAGGCCACTGCCGCGGTGGAGGATGGAGAGCACTACCGGGACCGGAAAGTGGATGGTTCCCAGGTCGAGATTGCGCGGCCGCGGGTCTCGGGCCATTCCTGACTCTCCCGGTCGAGTAAACGGCGGTGGACATGCTATTTTAGGCCTCGATACTAGCACCGTTTCCCCGTCGCTGGGCAGAGGGCCATTGCGGCCCCACCCGGCGACCCCGGCCGATGGACGAACAACCATGAATGGCGACTGGCAGAGCTTTCTGAGCGAACAGGGTGCCGCCTTCGAGGCGGAGAG
>JBNJED010000196.1:0-2789 GCA_051745535.1 Pseudomonadota bacterium
CGCCTGGAGCAGGCTCGCGACCATCTGATGGCGCTGTTTCCCCTGAAGGTTGATACGTTTGACCCCGAAGAGCTGCCACCGGAGACCGCTTTCGGTATCGACGCCTTCCGGGTCCGGTTCGGTGACCTTCAGGATCTGCTCGGTCGCGCGGTATTTCGTTCCCTGGCCCGGGCCGACGAGGATGAACTCCCCGGTGATGAACTCACCACTCGGGAGCGCATCGCCCTCATGGAGAAGCGAGGGCTGCTGGATGCCGATCAGTGGCGTGCGATCCGGGAGGTGCGGAACACCTTTGCCCACGAGTATCCCGACGACGACGCCGAGAAGGCGGCCCATCTCAATGCCGCCTGGGAACTGACGGCAACTTTGCTGGAGGTGGGGCGGCGCTGCGTGACCTACGCTCGGGAGGAGCACGGAGTGATGCCGGAATGAGACTGAGCAAACAGGAACAAGCGACCATCCACCGGATAATCGAGCGCGAAGTCCCTGCGCAAGCGGCGCCCTCTATCCGCGTCTTCGGCTCCTGTCTGGACGACACCGCTCGCGGTGGAGACGTCGACCTCTACCTCGAAGTACGGGACATGGACACGGAAAGCCGGTCTGCGCTGGCGCGGCGCCTGCGCCCCCGCCTCGAAGAGGCGCTGGATCGTCCGGTGGACCTGGTGGTCCAGGATGCCGGGGCCGCGCTCAAGCCCATCGCTGCCATTGCGCGCCGGGACGGGATCCTCCTGTGACCGCGCCGGTTGATCCGGAGCGGCAACCCCCGGACGATCGCTGAACCCCTCGGAGGAGAATCATGGATATCAAGGAGGCCATTCGCGCCGTCACCGAACACCGCGATCTGGACGTCGAGTCCATGACCGCGGTGATGCGGCAGGTGATGACCGGGGAGGCGACGCCGGCGCAGATCGGCGCCTTCCTGGTGGGGCTGCGCATGAAGGGCGAGACGGTGGGCGAGATCGCCGCCGCCGCCGGGGTCATGCGGGAGCTGGCCACCCGGGTGGAGGTCGGCGACGTGCCCCATCTGGTGGATACCTGCGGCACCGGCGGCGACGGCGCCAGCACCTTCAATATCTCCACCGCCGCGGCCTTCGTGGCCGCCGCCGCCGGGGCCCACGTGGCCAAGCACGGCAACCGCTCGGTCTCCAGCCGCACCGGCAGCGCCGACGTGCTGGAGGCCGCCGGTATCAACCTGGACATCGACGCCGCCGGCGTCGCCCGCTGCATCCGCGAGGCCGGCGTCGGCTTCATGTTCGCCCCCGCCCACCACGGCGCCATGAAACACGCCGTGGGCCCGCGCCGGGAGATCGGCGTGCGGACGCTGTTCAACGTCCTGGGGCCGCTCACCAACCCGGCGGACGCCCCGCACCAGCTCCTGGGCGTCTACGACGAGGCGTGGCTGGAGCCCCTGGCCCAGGTCCTGGGCCGGCTGGGGAGCCGCCACGTCCTGGTGGTCCACGCCGAGGACGGCCTGGACGAGATCTCCATCTCCGGCCCCACCCAGGTGGCGGAGCTGCGCGGCGGGACCCTGGAGCGCTACGCCATCACCCCGGAGCAGTTCGGCCTGGAGCGCGGCGACCTGCAGCGGCTGGTGGTGGACCGGCCGGAGCAGAGCCTGGCCATCACCCGGGAGGTCCTCAATGACCAGCCCGGCCCGGCGCGGGATATCGTCATCCTCAACGCCGGGGCGGCGCTGTATGCCGCCGACGTGGTGGAGAGCCTGGCCGAGGGGGTCGAGGCCGCCCGCGCGGCCATCAGCGACGGCCGGGCGCGGGAGCGACTGGAGGCGCTGGTTCGGCTGTCCGGGGAGATCGCGGCGGCATGAGCGACCAGACCCCGGACATCCTGCGCCGCATCGTGGCGCGCAAGGAGGAGGAGGTCGCCGCCGGCAAGGCGGAGCGGCCCCTGGCCTCACTGGAGGCAGCGGCCGCCGACGCGCCGGAGCCGCGCGGCTTCGAGACGGAGCTGGCCGAGGCGGAGGCCACCGACGGCCCCGGCATCATCGCCGAGATCAAGCGCGCCTCCCCCAGCCGCGGCGTGATCCGCGAGGACTTCGACCCGGCAGCCATCGCGGAATCCTACGCCGCCGCCGGGGCCACCTGCCTCTCCGTCCTAACCGACCGTGACTTCTTCCAGGGGGCGCCGGAATACCTCCAGCAGGCACGGGACGCCTGCGACCGGCCGGTGCTGCGCAAGGACTTCATCATCGACCCGTGGCAGGTGGTGGAGTCCCGCGCCATGGGGGCCGACTGCATCCTGCTCATCGCCGCCATCCTCAGCGATGACCGCATGGATGAACTGGCGGCGACCGCCGAGGAGCTGGGGCTGGACGTGCTGGTGGAGGTCCACGATGAGGCGGAGCTGCGGCGGGTACTGGACCGGCCGCTGCCGCTGGTGGGGATCAACAACCGCGACCTGCGCACCTTCGAGACCCGGCTGGAGACCAGCCTGGAGCTGGCCCCGCTCATCCCCGGGGACCGGCTGGTGGTGAGCGAGTCGGCCATCCACACGCCGGCGGATATCCGGCGGCTGCGCGACGGCGGGATCGGGGCCTACCTGGTGGGCGAGGCCTTCATGCGCGCGCCGGACCCGGGGGAGGCGCTGCGGACGCTCTTCGCCGACTGGTAGTCAGCGCGTCCCGTGGACCACCATGGTCTTGCCGCGGGCGGTAATGAGCCCCTGCTCCTCCAGGTCCTTGAGGACGCGGCCGACCATCTCCCGGGAGCAGCCGACGATGCGGCCGAGCTCCTGGCGGGTGATCTTGATCTGCATGCCGTCGGGGTGGGTCA
>JBNJED010000197.1:0-2778 GCA_051745535.1 Pseudomonadota bacterium
GGGGAGCCGGTCACCGAGCTGCCCCGGGACCTCTACATCCCGCCGGATGCCCTGGAGGTCTTCCTGGATACCTTCGAGGGGCCGCTGGACCTGCTCCTCTACCTCATCCGGCGCCAGAACCTGGATATCCTCAACATCCCCATCCTGACCATCACGCGCCAGTACATGGAGTACGTGGAGCTGATGAAGGCGCTGCGCCTGGAGCTGGCGGCGGAGTACCTGGTCATGGCCGCCATGCTCGCCGAGATCAAGTCGCGCATGCTGCTGCCGCGGCCGGCCGCCGCCGAGGAGGAGGAGGGCGAGGACCCCCGCGCCGAGCTGGTGCGCCGGCTGCAGGAGTACGAGCGCTACAAGCAGGCCGCCGAGGACCTGGACGCCCTGCCGCGCATGGAGCGCGACGTGGTCGCCGCCACCGTGGAGGCCGCCGGGCTGCAGACCCAGCGCCCGCAGCCGCAGGTGGGGCTGGACGAGCTGCTGAATGCCTTCCGCTCGGTCCTCCAGCGCGCCGATCTCCACGCCACCCACCACGTGGAGCGCGAGGCGCTCTCCGTGCGCGAGCGCATGTCCAGTGTCCTGGCCGGCCTCTCGGAGTCCGGCCATACCGCCTTCACCGCGCTCTTCGACCCCACCGAGGGGCGCTCCGGGGTGGTGGTCACCTTCCTGGCCGTGCTGGAGCTGCTCAAGGAGGGGCTGGTGGCGGTGGTACAGAACGACATCAACGCCCCCATCCACGTGCGGGCGGCCGCGGGTGCGATGGGCGGGGAGACCGGTAGCGAGGAGGCGAGCGATGGCTGAGCCGGCCGACGAACTCAAGCCCCGGCTGGAGGCGCTGCTCTTCGCCAGCGAGCGCCCCCTGACGGTGGAGCGGCTCCAGCGGCTGCTGGCCGAGGGCGACGAGGGCCCGGACGCCGCGGTGCTCACCGCCACCCTGCGCGAGCTGCAATCGGACTACGCCGACCGCGGCGTGGAGCTGGCGGAGCTGGCCGGGGGCTGGCGCTTTCGCACCCGGGAGACGCTGGGCCCCTGGGTGAGCCGACTCTGGGAGGAGAAGCCGCCGCGCTACTCCCGCGCCCTGCTGGAGACCCTGGCCATCATCGCCTACCGCCAGCCGGTGACCCGGGGCGAGGTGGAGGACGTGCGTGGCGTCACCGTCTCCACCTCCATCATGAAGACCCTCCAGGAGCGCGAGTGGGTGCGCACCGTGGGCCACCGCGAGGTGCCGGGGCGCCCGGCCCTCTACGCCACCACCCGCGCCTTCCTGGAGCACTTCAACCTGAATGGCCTGGACGACCTGCCGCCCCTGGCGGAGCTGCGCTCCCTGGACGAGGTCGGCGCCGACCTCGACGGCGGCGCGGCCCCCGGCGGCGATGAATTCGAGACCGAGCCCGAGGGGCCCGACGACCCCACCCCCGTGGAGAGTGCATGAGCGAGAAACTCCAGAAGGTCCTGGCCCGCGCCGGCTACGGCTCCCGCCGGGAGCTGGAGCAGTGGATCAGCGACGGCCGCGTGCGCCTGAACGGCCAGACCGCCACCCTGGGCGACCGCGCCGGCCCCGAGGACCGGATCCAGGTGGACGGCCGGGCCGTTCGCCTGGCCGAGGCGCCCCGGATCCGGGTGCTCGCCTACTACAAGCCGGAGGGGGAGGTGGTCAGCCGCCGGGACCCGGAGGGTCGGCCCTCGGTCTTCGACCGGCTGCCGCGCCTGCCCGGCGGGCGCTGGGTGGCCGTGGGCCGGCTGGACCTCAACAGCCAGGGCCTGCTGCTCTTCACCAACGAGGGGGAGCTGGCCTCGGCGCTGATGCACCCCTCCAGCGAGATCGAGCGCGAGTACGCCGTGCGGATCTTCGGCGCCGTGCCGCCGGCCACGCTCACCGAGCTCACCCGTGGCGTGGAGCTGGAGGACGGCCCGGCCCACTTCGACAGCGTCACCGACGCCGGCGGCGAGGGCCGCAACCACTGGTATCGCGTGGTCCTGCGCGAGGGCCGCAACCGCGAGGTCCGCCGGCTGTGGGAGGCGGTGGGCCATCCCGTGAGCCGCCTGCTGCGGGTACGCTACGGCCCCGTCCAGCTCCCCCGCTGGCTCCAGCGCGGCCGCTGGGAGGAGCTGACCCCCGAAGCGGTGGCGGAACTCCTCACCGCCGCCGGCCTGGAAGACCGCACCGACCGCGCCCAGCCCCCGAAGAAGACCCGCGCCCGGGGCAAGGCCGGCGCCCGCGGAAAGCCGAAGAAGGGCGGGCGCCGCTGAACGAGGTGGAGGAAGACGATGAACGCCGTTGCCTACGTCATGCTCGGGATTACGGGTGTACTCGCATTCCTGGGGCTGGTGGTGGCCTGGAGTAGCCACAAGGCCCACCAGCGGAAGTTCCGGAGTCGATCCGATCTGCGAGCTGAAGTGCCGCCAATGGAAGGGAACGCCGGCGAACAGATTCGGTCCTCACGGGATAATGAGCGTTTCTGAGTGCTGTCTGGATGGGCCGGTCTTGTAGCCTGCTAGACTGAATAATAGAGGATTATCCGAATAGAAGAGGGAACTCCGATGGCTTCCATAACGGTGGAAAATCTTCCAGAGGAACTCTACGAGCAGCTGAAGAGGGCGGCGAAGGCTCACCACCGGTCTGTCGACGGAGAACTGATCCATTGTCTGGAGAAGTCCCTGCGACCGCGCCCGATGTCGGTGGAGGAGAAATTGGCGCGGCTCCGGCGCGTACGGCCTGCGATTCCCCCGGATGCCGTGGAAGCGGGAGAGCTCGAAGACGCCATCGAGCAAGGGCGCCCGTGA
>JBNJED010000198.1:0-2765 GCA_051745535.1 Pseudomonadota bacterium
TCAGTGCCCCAGCAACGCCTCCAGCACGGCGCGCCAGCCGGCGGCGATGTTGGGGTCGAAGTAGCCGCCGCCGCCCAGGGCCAGGAGGCGGCCGTGGCCGAGTTCGTCGGCGCGGTCGGCCAGGCGACGGGCGGCGTGGCGGTGGGCCGCCGGGGTAAAGGCGAGATGGGCCAGGGGATCGCCGCGGAGGCTGTCCACCCCGCACTGCAGGAGGATGAACTGGGGCCGCGCCCGCTCCAGATGCTCCTCTACCGCCTCCCAGGCGGCGTGGAACTCCGCATCGGCGGCGCCTGGCTGCAGGGGAAGATTGAGCTTGGTCCCCTTGGCGGCGCCGCTGCCGGTCTCGTGGCGGTGGCCGGTCCCCGGGAAGTTGTGGGCACCGTCCTCGTGGATGTCGGCGGTCCAGACGCGGGGATCGTCGTCGAAGGCGTACTGGACGCCGTCGCCGTGGTGGGCGTCGATGTCCACGTAGGCGATGCGCTCCAGGCCGTATTCCGCCAGCAGGGTGGCGATGACCACGCCGGCGTCGTTGAAGACGCAGAAGCCGGAGGCGCCATCGGGGCGGGCGTGATGCAGGCCGCCAATGGGGACGAAGGCGCGGTGGCAGGTGCCGTCCATGAGCCGGCCGGTGGCATCCACTGCGGCGCCGACCACGGTGGCGGCGGCCTCGTAGATCCCGTTCCAGGCGGGAGTGTCGCCGCTGTCCAGGAACCCCTCGCCGCTCTCGGAGGCGGCCCGCACCCGCTCGACATGGGCAGCGGTGTGGAACCGCGCCAGCACCGCGGGCGAGGCGGGCTCGGCATCCCGCAGCCGGACCCAGGCGTCCAGGCCGGCGAAGCGGACCCCGTCCATGAAGTGGTCCAGCCGCCGCTGGTGGAAGGGGTGTTCGCCGGGAAAGCCGTACCGCCCCAGTTCCTCGCCGTCGTAGAGACAGACTGCTGCCATCGCTCACCTCGCTCTCTCGGCCGTGGGCCCTCGGGCCCGGGGGCATTGACCCGCCGGCGCCGCTGTCGCATAAAGCAGCCGTGACTCATGCGACCGAACCATCATCCCCCACCCCGACAGTGGCGCCAAGCGAGGCGCTCGTCGTCGGCTGGCGCGAGTGGCTCTCCCTCCCCCGGCTGGGGGTGGACGCCATCAAGGCCAAGGTGGATACCGGGGCCCGGACCTCGGCGCTGCACGCCTTCGAGCTGACCACCGAGGAGAGCGACCAGGGCGCCTGGGTCCACTTCGGCCTCCACCCCGACCAGGGGCCGGAGAGCCGGGTGGTCTGGGCCAGCGCCCCGCTGGTGGACCAGCGCTGGGTCACCGACTCCGGTGGCCACGGCGAATGGCGCTACGTCATCGAGACCCCCCTGGTCCTCGGCGACCGCTGCTGGCCGGTGGAGATCACCCTCACAGTCCGCGACAGCATGCGTTTTCGCATGCTCTTGGGCCGGACCGCCATGCGTGGCATCATCCACGTGGATCCCGGGGCCTCCTACCTCGCCGGCCCGCCCCACACGGGGGGGCCCGACGAACCGGCCCAGGTCGTCCCGGAAACGCCCAGCCCCTACCGCCAGGACCATTCGACTTGAAGATCGCCCTCCTCTCCCGCCGCTCCAGCCTCTACTCCACCCGGCGCCTGGTGGAGGCCGGCCGTGAACGCGGCCACGAGGTCCGGGTCATCGACACCCTCCGGTGCTACATGAACATCACCTCGCACCGGCCGGAGATCCACTACAAGGGAGAGAACCTCACCGGCTTCGACGCCGTGATCCCGCGGATCGGCTCCTCCATCACCTTCTACGGCACGGCGCTCATGCGCCAGTTCGAGATGATGGGGGTCTTCCCGGTGAACGAGTCGGTGGCCATCGCCCGCTCCCGGGACAAGCTGCGCTCCCTGCAGCTCCTCTCCCGCGAGGGGATCGGCCTGCCGGTGACCGGCTTCGCCCACTCCCCCGACGATGTCCAGGACCTCATCACCATGGTCGGCGGCGCCCCGCTGGTCATCAAGCTGCTGGAGGGGACCCAGGGGATCGGCGTGGTCCTGGCGGAGACGCGCAAGACCGCGGAGTCCATCATCGAGGCCTTCATGGGCCTGCGCGCCAACATCATGGTGCAGGAGTACATCAAGGAGGCCGGCGGTGCCGACATCCGCTGCCTGGTGGTGGCCGGCAAGGTGGTGGCCTCCATGAAGCGCCAGGCCAAGGAGGGCGAGTTCCGCTCCAACCTCCACCGCGGCGGCAATGCCACCCTGGTGCGCATCACCCCGGAGGAGCGCGCCACCGCCGTGCGCGCCGCCAAGGCCATCGGCCTCAACGTCGCCGGCGTGGACATCCTGCGCTCCAACCACGGCCCGGTGGTCATGGAGGTCAACTCCTCCCCGGGCCTGGAGGGGATCGAGGCGGCCACCCACAAGGATGTGGCCGGCCAGATCTTCAGCTTCATCGAGAAGAACGCCGCGCCCAACCGGACGCGCACCAAGGGCCGGCGGGGGTGAGCACCCCGCTGGTCATCAACGGGACCGCCATCCCGCCCGGCCGGCGGACCACGGTCGAACTCCCCGCCGGCCGCCTCTACACCCACGCCCCCATCAATGTCCCCGTCCACGTGGTCCGCGGCCGCAAGGACGGGCCGCGGCTCTTCGTCTCGGCGGCCATCCACGGCGACGAGATCAACGGCGTGGAGATCATCCGCCGGCTGCTGGGCAACAGCCTCCTGCGCCGGCTGCGCGGGACGCTCATGGCGGTGCCGGTGGTCAACGTCCACGGCTTCATCGACCG
>JBNJED010000199.1:0-2737 GCA_051745535.1 Pseudomonadota bacterium
GTTGACTACCACTAGGCAGGAGGTCGCCATGACCACCGATTCCATGCGTCCGGTGCATCCGGGCGAGGTACTGCGGGAGGAGTTCCTGGAGCCGCTGGGCATGAGCGTGAATGGCCTGGCGCAGGCGCTGCGCATCCCGGCCTCCCGCCTCCACGAGATCGTCCACGGCCGTCGGGCAGTCTCCCCGGACACCGCCCTGCGACTGGCGCGCTACTTTGGTACCACGGCAGAGTTCTGGATGAATCTCCAGGTGAATCACGACCTCCGACGGGAACGAGCCGAGAACGGGGAAGCGATCGCCCGGGATATCCCCGATCCGCTGACCGGTGAGGAGGCGGTGCCCCACTAAGCGCCGGGCGCAGCCGGCTCCGTTCCCTTTCCGCTCAGCCCCGCCTCCAGCCAGCCGGCCAGGGTGGCGAGGGCGTCGGCATCTTCCATGTTCGGGCCAACGGCTGCCAGGGCGGCGCGTTGGCAGTCTTCCGGGGTGCTGGCGGGGCGTTCGTCGCGGTAGCCGTGTTCGTCCAGGTAGTCGGCCAGTTCATCCATGAGGTTCCGGCGCAGCCCTTTTACCGCCCCGTTGCGCAGCGCCTCCAGGAGGTGGTCGGCGTCGCCGCCGACGGCCTCGGCCTGCGCGATGACCTCCTCGTTCTTGGTGGAGCGGGCCGTGGGGCTGGCCGGATCGGCCAGCACCGCGCGGGTGACCGGCCGGCCGCGGCCCACCCGCCACTCGGCCAGCCACGCCCGGGCGAAGTGGATCCGCGTGCGCAGGGTCTCGGGGTCGCCGAGCAGCCTCGCGGTGCCGGGCCGCTCCAGTAGCGACTCCAGCCGGCCCAGGCGGTCGCCGCCCGCAGTGATCGCCCGGTGGAGGGTCTCGAGATCGTCCCGCAGCAGGTAGAAGGGGTGGATGGCGCCGGCGTCGGCCCACGGGTCGATGGGGGGCACGCCCAGGCGGTGCGCGTAGTCGGCGGCCTCCTCGCCGGCTTCCGGGGCCGGGGGGCGCTGGTCCACCGGGGCGGCGAGCGCCTCCGGCGGCGCGGCGATGGCGCGTCCCCGGACGGCGGCCAGATCGATGACGTGGGGGTCCTGGGGGGCGAGCCCCCAGCGGCCGATGTCCGCCGGCTGGGCGGTGAGGTAGAAGACCTGCCGGTCGGTCTCCGCCGCGAGGGTGCGCAGGCTGGTGGCCACGGCCTCGAAGCGCTCCGGATCGGTGGTGGTCAGCGCCTCGTCCAGGAAGAGCGGCAGCGGCTCCCGGCCCTCCTCCCCGGCCAGCGCCCAGGCGGCGCGCACGGCGATGAGCAGCTGCATGCGGGTGCCGGTGGAGAGCTCCGCCAGGGCGCGGTGGGTGCCGGCGGCGGTATCCACCGCCTCCAGGGCGCCGTCCTCGGCCAGCTCCAGGCGGAAGGCGCCGCGGCTGAAATCGGCCAGCCAGCCATCGGCCCGTTCCAGCAGGGCGGGGCGGTGCTCGGCGCGGTGCTCCCGGGCCACATCCTCCAGCAACCAGGCGGCGGCGCGCCGCTCCAGGACGTCGTCGCGGACCGCGTCCCGGCGGTCCCGGGCGGCCTGGACCCCGGCCTCGGCCGCCTCCAGGGGCCGTTCCTCCCGGGCGCGCGCCAGCTCGTGCTCCAGGTCGCGGACCCGGGTGAGATGGTCGTCGGCCGCCTCGGCCTGCGCCTGCAGGGTCCGGAGTTCCGCGGCCAGGGCGTCCTCCTCGCCTC
This sequence comes from Pseudomonadota bacterium, assembly GCA_051745535.1. GTDB lineage: Bacteria > Pseudomonadota > Gammaproteobacteria > Thiohalospirales > Thiohalospiraceae > Thiohalospira. The sequence goes on from JBNJED010000199.1 coordinate 1,716, forward strand.
CTTCGGCGCGGTGCAGGAGATCGTCCTCCCCGGTCAGCCCGGCGCGGCTCCGGTGGAGGAGGGTCTCCGCGCCCTCCTCGCGCTTGCGGGCCGCCTGCCAGCCGGGGAGCCGTTCCAGGCGCTTCTCCAGAGCGGCGTCGTCGTCGGTGGCCAGCCCCGCCTGCTCGAAGAGCGCGCGGATGGCCTGCTCCTGGCGTTGCTGCTGCTCCGCCTCGCGCTCGGCGGTCCGGCGCGCCTCGGCGGCATCCCGCTGGGCGGCGCGGTAGGCCTCGGCGCGCGAGCGGAGCTGTTCCACCGCCGTGCGGAGGGTGTCGAGATCGCGATCGCCCCCCACCGGCTGGCCGAGGTCGGTGAGCAGGCGGGCGATGGCCCCGATCTTCTCGGTCGCCCCATCCTCCGCCGTCCGGGCCTCGGCCGCCGCACCTTCGGCCTCGGCGCGCGCCCGGGTGAGGTTGGCGGCCTCCTGGAGCCAGCGGCCGGCGGCGCGCGGGGCGTGCTGCGGGTCCAGGCCGGCCGGGGCGAGCCGGGGGGCCAGCGCCTCGGTGAGCCCCCGCGCCTCTTCCTCCCACTGGGCGACCTCCTCGGCCCGGGCGCGGCGCTCGCCGGCGGCGGCGGTGGCCTCCTCGGCCCGGCGGCGCGCCTCCTCCAGCGCCTGCCGGCGATCCTGCACGCCCGAGCGGTCCCACGCCGTTGGCCCGGTGAGGCCGCGGCGCTGGAAGGCCTCCCGGGCGCGCTCCTGGGCGGCGGCCTCGGGCTGGCGGGGGTCGAGGGCGGGCCAGAGGGCGTAGCCCCCGGCCGCGATGATGGCCACGGCGCCGGCCAGGGCGGCGGGGTGGAGGCCGGCCAGGAGGGTGAGCGTGGCGGTGCCGGCGATCAGCAGGGCGGCGGCGGTGGTGGCCTGCCAGCGGTGAAGGCGGGGGGGATGGGCGGCCAGCCAGGCGTCGAGATCGGCGATGGCGGCGGCCAGGGCCGCGGGATCCGGTTGACCGTCATCGGCGGCGGGCAGGCGGTCGCGCAGCCGC
>JBNJED010000200.1:0-2735 GCA_051745535.1 Pseudomonadota bacterium
GCGGCCCCCGGCCGATGGCGCCGCTGCTCTCCGCCGGCAGCGGGTTCAGGGGAGAGGCCTCGCCGAAGTCCTCGTCGAGTGCGGCACTCCGGGTGATATAGAGACGAGTATGGCGGTCACGAACCTGGTTGAAGAGGAGGACGGCCCCCTCACCCGCCCCGGCCAGGGCGGGCGTACGCTGGCCACCGGGCCGGCGGTCCCCGGTGAGTTCCCCCAGCCAGTCCCGCTCCAGCCGCCGCCGGTCGGTAATGGCCAGGCGCGCCCCGGCCAGGCGCTGCCATTCGCTACCCGGCCGGCCCCAGGCGAGCAGGGCCGATTGCCCCACGGGGGCGATGGTCAGCTCGGCGGCCTCGCCCCGGATCACCGGCAACGGCGGAGCCAGGGTGCTGTCCCGCCACAGCCGGGCCCGGATCTGGTCCTGCTCGCGCCAGACGAGGACGAAGTTGCCTTCCCCGCCCAGGGGGGCGACCACCGGCTCCGTCGCCGCGCGCGCGGAGGTCACCCGTACCGGATCGTCGAAACTCGACTCCCCTTCCTCCGATTCGGCGTGCAGGAAACGGGTGGCCACCGGCTGGTCGCCCTCGTATTCCGTCCAGACCGCCGCCAGGTGGTCGCCGCGCAACGCCAGCCGCGCCCCGCCGGGACCGGCCAGCGCCATGCGCCCACCTGCCTCGACCTCGTGGACGGTCCGCGCCTCCTCGAAGTCCCACTGGGCCGCCGGGGTCGACGGCGCCGCCAGGGCGAACACCGCCCCGGTGGCTGCGGCCAGCAGACCGGCCCGTCTCCCGGGGGCACCCCCGTTGCCATGCTGCGGTCCCGCCATACCCTTCCTCCTGCCGTCGAGTGTCGCCATAATGGCCCGGATGCGACCCGGGGACCAAGACCCTCGACCAGACGGAGCCAAGCCATGTCGCGCCGCCCTGCCCTTCTCGTGACCCTTGTCGCCCTCCTGGCCCTGGCCGGGGGTGGCTACTACCTCGTTGCAAAGACCGGCAACGAGGAGGCCGCCCCGGCGGCCGACGACCAGCGACCGGCCTTCGCCCTCCCCGACCTGGACGGCGAGGAGCGGCGCATCGCCGAATGGGATGGCGAGGTCGTCCTGCTCAACTTCTGGGCCTCCTGGTGCCCGCCCTGCCGGCGCGAGATCCCCGCCTTCATCGACGTCCAGGAGGAGTACGGCGACCAGGGCCTGCAGATCGTGGGCGTGGCCATCGACGATCGCCAGGCGGTCGTCGACTTCATCGAACCCATGGGCGTGAACTACCCCATCCTCCTGGGTGGCGAGGAGGGCATCGGGATCGCCGAGGACTACGGCAACCGCATGGGGGTGCTGCCCTACACCGTCCTCATCGATCGCGACGGCCACATCGTCGAGCGCTGGCGCGAGGAGCTCTCCCACGACGACGTAGCCGAGGCCATCGAACCCCTGCTATAAGATCGGGAATGTGCGTCGGTTCACGGCGCCCTGCGGGAAAACTTGCTAGGATCTGCGCTGAAACTACCGTAAAATACGCAACCCGTCGCTTTCTCGAGGGAGCCATGGCCCGCATCCTGGTCCTCAACGGCCCGAACCTGAACCTGCTCGGAACCCGGGAGCCGGACCTCTACGGGGCCACCGATCTCGAGACCGTGGTCGCCACCCTGACGCAGCGGGCCGGCGAGGCGGGTCACGAGATCCGCCACCTCCAGAGCAATGCCGAACACGAACTGGTGGAGGCGATCCAGCGTGCTCCGAGCGACGGGGTCGCCTTCATCCTGATCAATCCGGCGGCCTTCACCCATACCAGCGTCGCCATCCGCGACGCCCTGGCCGCCGTCCAGGTGCCCTTCATCGAGGTCCACCTGACCAACGTGCACGCCCGCGAGCCCTTCCGCCGTCACTCGTACCTCTCGGACCTTGCCGTCGGCGTCATCGCCGGCCTGGGGACCACCGGTTACGAGCTGGCGCTGGAGGCCGCCAGTCGGCGTCTGGCCCAGTCATAAGGAAAACAAGGTCGCTCCCTATGGATATCCGCAAGGTCAAAAAGCTCATCGAATTGCTGGAACAATCCGGCGTCGCCGAGATCGAGATCACGGAGGGCGAGGAGTCTATCCGCATCAGCCGCGAGAGCAGCGCAGCGCCTGCCCCCGCTCCGGTGGCCCCCGCGCCCGCCGCTCCGGCCCCCGCCGCGGCTCCGGTCGGTGGCGACGCGCCGGCGGCCGAGCCGGAGGACACCACCCCCAGCGGCCACCAGGTCTGCTCCCCCATGGTGGGGACCTTCTACGCCGCCCCCTCGCCCGGGGCCGGCCCCTTCGTCCAGGTGGGCGATCGCGTGAGCGAGGGCGATACCCTCTGCATCATCGAGGCGATGAAGCTCATGAACCAGATCGAGGCCGACAAGGCCGGCACCATCAAGGCCGTGCTCGTGGAGAACGGCCAGCCGGTGGAGTTCGATCAGCCCCTGTTCGTCATCGACTGATCCCCCGGCCGCGGAAGGTTCTCCCATGTTCGACAAGATCCTCATTGCCAACCGGGGCGAGATCGCCCTGCGTGTGCTCCGCGCCTGCCGCGAGCTTGGCATCAAGACGGTTGCGGTCCACTCCGACGTGGACCGCAACCTGAAGCACGTCCTGCTGGCCGACGAGTCGGTCTGCATCGGGCCGGCCCCCTCCAACCAGAGCTACCTCAACGTCCCGGCGGTCATCGCCGCCTGCGAGGTCACCGACGCCGAGGCCATCCACCCCGGCTACGGCTT
>JBNJED010000201.1:0-2731 GCA_051745535.1 Pseudomonadota bacterium
CCGAGGGGTTCGAGCGCACGGTCCTGGACTACGTCGCCTTCGTCCCCCTGATCCGGGGTCGGGGATGAGGCTCTTCGGGCCGCTCTACGATCGGGTCATGGCCTGGTCCCGCCACCGTCGGGCCCCCTGGTTCCTGGGCGGACTCTCCTTCGCCGAGTCCTCCTTCTTCCCCATCCCGCCCGACGTGATGCTCGCCCCCATGGCCATGGCGCGGCCGGAACGCGCCATGTGGCTGGCGCTGCTCACCACCCTGACCTCCGTGGCGGGCGGGATCCTGGGCTGGTTCATCGGCGCCTTCGCCCTGGAGGCGGTCCAGCCCCTCCTGGTGGAGCACGGCTACCAGCCGGCCTTCCAGCGGGCCACGGCCTGGTTCGCCGACTGGGGCTTCTGGGCCATCCTCATCGCCGGTTTCTCGCCCATCCCCTACAAGGTCTTCACCATCGCCGCCGGCGCCCTGGCCATGACCCTGCCCGGCTTCATCCTGGCCTCCTTCCTGGGCCGGGGGATGCGTTTCTTCCTGGTGGCGGGGCTCATGGCGCGCGGCGGGCCCCGCATGGAGGCCGCCCTGCGGCGCTGGGTGGACTGGCTGGGCTGGGGCGGCGTGGTCGCCCTGGTCGTGGCGTGGCTGCTGTTGCGGGGGTGAGCGCGTGAGGCAGTGGAAGGCCCCGGTACTCTGGTTCCTGCTCGCCGGCCTCCTGCCCGGATTCCTCGTCGGCTGCGCGCCGGTTTTCACCGGTGACCGGACCCAGCAGCTCAACTGGCATCCCCGCTATCACACCGTCACCGAGGGGGATACCCTCTACTCCATCGCCTGGCGCTACGGCTACGACCACAAGACGGTGGCCGCCTGGAACGATATCGGCCCCCCCTACATCATCGAACGGGGCCAGCGCATCCGGGTGGCGCCACCGTCGGAGTTCGGGGCGCGGGAGGCGCAGGCCCGGTCCCGCGGAGACGGGGAGAGTGGTTCGACGTCAAGCGGTTCTACCCAGGAGGAGTCCACCTCGGCCGAACCCAGCCCGCCTCCGACCCGCGACCCCTCCGGCCCGCCGCCGGAATGGATCTGGCCGGTCGAGGGCGAGGTGGTCCGCGAGTTTAGCGGTGATGGCAACGGCAAGAAGGGCATCGGCATCGCCGGGGAGGCGGGGGATCCGGTGCACGCCGCCGCGGGAGGCCGCGTCGTTTATGCGGGTAGTGGACTCATCGGTTACGGGCGCCTTATTATCGTCAAGCACGATCGGGACTACCTGAGTGCCTATGCCCACAACCGCCGACTTCTGGCGGACGAGGGCGACCGGGTGGAGAAGGGAGATGAAATCGCGGAGATGGGGGATACCGGCGCCGACCGGGTCATGCTCCATTTCGAGATCCGGGAGGGCGGAAAGCCCGTGGATCCGCGGGGTCACCTCCCGGCGCAGTAACCGGCACGGGGGAAGAATGGCGAACGAGAATCCCGAAAGCGACCAGGATGGCATCGCCGACGGAGAGTGGGGGACGGAACCCGATAATGATATCCCGGCCAAGCCCGAGGAGCCAGCACCCATCGCCGAGGAGCCCGGCGCGGAGAAGGAGGAGAGCTGGGAGGCCGGCTCGATTCCCGACAGCCAGCTGGATGCGACCCGGCTCTATCTCTCCGAGATCGGCTTCTCGCCGCTGCTGACCGCCCAGGAGGAGGTGACCCTGGCTCGGGCCCTGCAGGCGGGAGACGACGCGGCGCGCAAGCGCATGATCGAGTCCAACCTGCGGCTGGTGGTCAAGATCGCCCGGCGCTACCTCAACCGCGGCCTGCCCCTGCTCGACCTCATCGAGGAGGGGAACATCGGCCTCATCCGGGCGGTGGAGAAGTTCGACCCCGAGCGGGGCTTCCGCTTCTCCACCTATGCCACCTGGTGGATCCGGCAGACCATCGAGCGCGCCATCATGAACCAGACGCGCACCATCCGGCTGCCCATCCACGTCATCAAGGAGATCAATATCTATCTCCGGGCGGCCCGGCACCTCTCCCAGACCCTGGATCACGACCCCAGTACCGAGGAGATCGCCGCGGAACTCGACCGGCCGGTGGAGGAGGTCAAGCGCATGCTCGGCCTCAACGAGCGCACCGCCTCGGTGGACGAGCCGGTGGGCCGGGATGGCGAGCGCTCCCTGCTGGACTCCATCCCCGACGAGGCCGTGATCGACCCGGCCCAGATGCTCCAGGACGAAGATGTCCGGGAGCACCTGGAGGAGTGGCTCTCCGGGCTCACCGAGAAGCAGCGGGCGGTGGTGGAGCAGCGCTTCGGCCTCCACGGCACGGAGCCGGCCACGCTGGAAGAGGTGGGCAACCGGATCGGGGTGACCCGGGAGCGGGTGCGTCAGATCCAGATCGAGGCCCTGCGCCGATTGCGGCGGGTCCTCGAGGGTCAGGGCTACAACGCGGACGCCCTGTTCAAATAGCGCCCGAGGTGGCCAGGATGGCCGCCGCCACTGGCCGGCCCTCGGCGGCGATGACGTTGAAGGTCCGGCACGCCCCGGCGGTGTCCAGGCACTCCAGCCCGATCCCCGCCTCGTTGACCGGCGCGGTCACCTGGGGATGGGGGAAGCGGATCCGGTCCCCCGTCCCCAGTAGCAGGACCTCCACGTGGAGGTCGGCCAGCGCCTCGAAATGGGCGCGCTCCAGCTCCTCGAAGGTCTGCGGGGACCAGCCCCGGTCCAGGTGGCCCGGCGTGGCCACCAGGAAACTGCCGGGGAT
>JBNJED010000202.1:0-2713 GCA_051745535.1 Pseudomonadota bacterium
CGGTCAACCGCGGGAACGGAGGCCGGCGGCCGCCACCAGCAACAGGACTACCACCAGGACCGGGGCAAAGGGCTGGTCCAGGGCGATGGCGGCGACGAAGGCGGCGACATAGGCCGCTACGCCGATGAGCGGGGCCAGGAAGAGCGCCCGCCGCCAGGAATGGGCCCGGCGGAAGGCGACCCACGCCGGCAGGAAGGCCAGGGCGAAGGCGGCCATCAGCCCCAGGCTGGCGGCGGCCAGGGTCAGTGCCGCCGCCACCAGGGTGTCGAAGCCCCGGTGCCAGCGCCACGCCGGCCGGCCATTGGCGCCATCGGCCTCCGGGAAGAGGCGGGAGCGCAGCAGTCGCGGCCCCAGCCAGGGCAGGGTCAGCGCTGCCACCCCGGCTATCCCCGCCAGGCCCGCCAGGTGGGCCGGTCCGGCGAAGTAGAGCTGCCCCTCCACCAGGGCGTGGCTGGCCGCCTCTCCCAGGTCGGAGTTGGCCCCCACCAGCAGGCTGGCGGCCCAGCCGCCCAGGATCAGGACCCCCCAGCCGCTGTTGCCGGCCCGGCCCAGCGCCGCCTTGAGGGCCACCGCCACGGCGGCCCCGCCGAGGCCGGCGGGGAGTACGCCCAGGCCCAGGGCGCCGCCGGCCAGGACCGTCGCCGCCCCCACGTGGCCGATGCCCAGGGCCGCCAGCCACTCCTCCCGCAGCCGCAGCCACAGCCCCAGCAGCGGTAGCAGGGCCGCTGCCACCAGGCCGGTGGCCAGCGGGATCCGGAACATCGGGTCCCAGAGGGGGCTCAGGTCCAGTCCGGTCAGGTCCATGGCTCGACCTCCCGGACCCGGTGGCAGGTGCGCGCCAGGAAGGCCCCCTCGTGGCTGACCACGACCACGCCCCGGCCGCTGGCGGCGGCCCGGTCGATGGCCTCGGCCACCCCCTCCACCGCCGCCGGATCCAGGTTATTGGTGGGCTCGTCCAGCAGCACCACCGCTGCCCCGGCCCCCAGCCGGGCCTGGGCCGCCAGGAGCTGGAACTGGCCGCCGGAGAGGGCATCCACCCGCCGGTCCAGCCAGGGCCCCATGGTGGGCAGGGCCTCGGCGCCCACCAGCCCCAGGTACTCCCGGGCGGTGAGCGGGATCTCTGCCGGGCGGGGCGGTCGCTGAGGCAGAAGGGCGAGTTCGCCGCCGGCCCGCCGGAGCCCGCCGGCATGGACCAGTGGCTCCCCGGCCAGGGCGCGCAGCAGGGTGGACTTGCCGGCGCCGTTGGGGCCGGCGATCCCCACGACCTCCCCCGGTTCCAGGGTCAGGTCCAGGGGGCCGGCCACCGGCTCGGCGTAGCCGGCCACCAGCCCGGCGGCCTCGAGCAGACTCATTCCCCGGCCCGCTCCAGGGCGGTCACCCACGCCTCGATGAGGGCCAGGTATTCCGCCGTCCCGGCGTCCACGGCCGGCTCCAGCGGGACCTCGGCCACCGGCCAGCCGAGGTGGTCGCCCAGCCGGCCGGGCGCGGAACCGTCCTGGAAGCGGGTGTGGAGGACCACGCCGTCGCCGCCCTCCAGCTCCCGGACCAGCTCGCGGATGTGGCGGGCCGTGGGCGGGACCCCCGGCTTGGGCTCGGCGTAGCCGAGGATGGGGACCTCGAATCGGGTCAGGAGGTAGTTGCCGTCCTTGTGGTAGAGCACGGCCCCCGGGTGGTCGGCCAGGCGTTGCTGCCAGTCGTCCAGCCGGTCGTCCACCGCGTTGCGGAAATCGCTGGCCCGCTGCCAGTAGGCGTCGGCGTTGGCCGGATCCAGCTCGGCCAGGCGGTCGCCCAGGGCTCCGGCGATCTGTTGCATGCGCACCGGATCCATGTGGACGTGGGGATTCCCGGCGGGGTGGACGTGGCCCTGGCTGCGGTCGGCATCCTCCTGGCCGATGAGCTCCACCTGGGCGGCGGCCTCGAAGTAGCCGCTGGCACCCACCTGGATGTCGCCGTTGCCGGCCCGGCGCAGGGCGGCGGGGAGCCAGCCCACTTCCAGGTCGGCCCCCTCGGCCACCAGCAGGTCGGCGTCGCGCAGGGCGCGGACCATGGTGGGCCGCGCCTCCAGGGCGTGGGCGTCGCGGTCCGGCGGGGTGAGGACTTCGACGTTCACCGACTCGCCACCCACGGCGCGGGTGACGGCCCCCATGCTGGCGGTGGTGGCCACGACCTCCAGGGCGGCGGCGCCGCTGGAGGCGAGGAGGAGGATCAGGGTCAGTAGTATGCGGATCATGGTTTTCTCTCCTTGAGCCCGGGCCTAGAAGCTGTGGGCGCCGTGGCTGCCCAGGCTCGCCTCGTACTGGAGGTAGAGCTGGTTGAAGGACTCGTTCTCGTCCTCGTAGGCGAGGTCGGCGCGCGCCGCCTGCAGCCGGATCTGCGAGAACTCCGAGGGGTGGAAGGTCACCGCCGCCGTCATCCGGTCGGAGGCATCCCACTCCGAGGTGCTGCCGGGGACGGCCTTCTCGTTGGTCAGTCCGGTGACGTCATACCGGAGTCCGGCCTCCCAGCGCGGGGCGAGGCCGTAGACCCCCTGGAGGTAGGCGCCGTCCTGGGTGAACTCCCGCTTGTCACCCACCAGGGCGCTGTCGGCCTGGTGGTAGGCGATGTCCAGGTCCTTCACCTGGTAGAGGTACTCCGCCTGGAGGGTGAGGTCCCCGGCGCCGTAGTCGGCGGGGTGGTCGTACTTGTAGACGGCCTCCAGGCCGGCGGTCCAGGC
>JBNJED010000203.1:0-2712 GCA_051745535.1 Pseudomonadota bacterium
GCCATCAGGGCCGACTCCACCGCGGGCCGGATCCCCTCCCCGCTCTGCGGGTAGGCGAGGCCGGCGGCGTCGCCGATGAGCAGGGCGCCCTCGTGGACCGGGGGCCGGGGGCTGTGGCCGTGGAGGAGGTAGGCGTGGCCCTTGAACTTGCTCGGCGGGTCGATGTGTAGCCGCCCCATGGCCTTGAGCTCGTCGGCGAAGGCAGTCACCTGTTCGCCGAGCTTCTGCCCGCCCTCGCGCCCGAGGCCGATGTTCAGCCAGTCCCCCTTGCGCACGATCCAGCCGTAGCCGGAGAGATCGCGCAGGAAGTAGAGCTCCGGGACGTCGGCCTCCACCGGGCAATCCGCGGCCTGCTCCGGCGTCATCTCGAACTCGATCTCCTGGGCGTGAACCGCCGTCTCCGAGGAGCCGGGCTTCGCCGCGCCGAGGTGGCGCGCCACCGGACAGAAGTGGCCGCCGGCGCCCACCAGCAGCGGCGCCCGGAGGTGGTCATTGAGCACCCACTCACCCCCTTCGTACCGCAGATCCTTCATGGGCTGGCCCTGGGCGGTGCGCACGCCGTCGGCGATGGCCCGCTCCAGCAGCCAGGCGTCGAACTCGTAGCGCCGGATCCCGTAGCTCGCCGGCTCCGGGTAGCGCGAGACCACGGTGCGCTGACCGAGCATGCCGGTGCGAAAGGCGTGGATGGGCTGCAGGACGGCATCCCGGGCGTATGCGTCCGGGTCCACGTCCAGGGACTCCATGACCGCGGGCGTCACCCAGCCGGCGCAGACCTTGTCCCGGGGGAAGGTCTGCTTGTCGACGATGGTGACATCCATCCCTTGCCGGGCCAGCGCCCGGCCCAGGGTCGAGCCGCCGGGACCGCCGCCGACGATAAGGACGTCGCTGTGCTCGCTCATTCCCCTTCCTCCCCGGCGGTGTAGAGATAGGCGCGGCTCCACGGCAGCTCGTTGTAGTCCGGCCGCGTGAAGACGGTCTGGAAGAGCTGCAGCTCCCCCGTGGTGAAGGAGGCGATGGAGCCGGCGAGGTAGAGCCGCCAGGTCCGCACGAAGTGCTCGTCGAACATCGTCCGCACCGTATCCACGTTCGCCTCGAACCGCTCCAGCCAGTGCTGCAGGGTCCGCGCGTAGTGCAACCGGATATTCTCGACATCCTGGATGGAGAAGGCGTAGGGCTCGAAGATGGCCGCCATCTCCCGGAGGGTGGGGGGGTAGGCCCCGGGGAAGATCCGCTTCTCGATCCAGGGGTTCATGAGTTGCGGCCGATTGCGTCCGATGGTGTGGATGAGGCCCCGGCCGTGGGGGGCCAGGACCCGGTCGATGACCCCACCCAGCTCGGGGTACTGTTGCGTGCCGACATGCTCGAGCATGCCCACCGAGACGAAGACGTCGTAGGTCCCCTCGATGTTCCGGTAGTCGTCCTCGACGTACTCGACGCGGTCGGAAAGCCCCTGCCGCTCGGCCTCCTCGCGGGCGAAGCGCAACTGCTCCCGGGAGATGTTGAAGGCGCGCACCTTCACCCCGTAGTGCTTGGCCATGAAGCGGGCCAGGCCCCCCCAGCCGCAGCCGGCCTCGACCACCGTATCGCCCGGCTTGAGGCGCAGCTTGCGGCAGACGTGGTGGAGCTTAGCCACCTGGGCCTCTTCGAGGCTGGCCGACTCGCTGGGATAGTAGGCGCAGGTGTACTGCATGGCCTCCTGATCCAGCCAGAGCCGGTAGAAGTCGTTGCCCAGGTCGTAGTGGTGGTGGATGTTCTCCCGGGACCCGCTCAGCGAATTCCGCCGCGGCCGGTTCTGCCAGCGGTGGAGGAGCCGCAGCGGCAACGGGGTCGGCTGGCCATCCATCCCCCGGTAACCGGTCTCCAGGAAGGTCTGAAGATCACCGTCGATACGCACCCGGCCCTCGGCATAGAGGTCGCCGAAATAGAGGTCCGCGTTCAGGGCGATGGCCCAGAGGGCCCGCCGGTCCGCGATGGCCACATCGGCTACCGTCCCGGACGGACCGACACGGCTGCCATCCCAGAGGATCACGGCCAGCGGCGGATTCCCCATGCCGGCGAGGATCCGCTCTGCCAGGGCCCGATCCGCACCCTTGGCGGGACCGTGGGGTGTGTTCCCTTGCATGTTGTTCCCCTTCTCTCCCCTTGAACACCCAGGCCGGAAACCACACTCCGACCGCTGCAACGCTAGGACAGGGTACCGTCCCCTACAACCGGCGTCACGGCGCTCCCCGAGACGAGACCCAGGACGTCGTCGGCCCGGCCCTGGTTGACCGCAATCTCGGCCAGGCCGTTGCTGTTCTCGTACCAGAGGGGTCGCCCGGGCGGGACGGCGCCGAAGACCTCGGCCGGCCCGATCAACGTACCCCCGGCCCGGAGCGACGCCCCGGCCGGGACCGCCGCCGCCCGCATGCCCGTAAGGGCGTTGCCGTAGTGGTCGATATAGACCACGGCCTCGAGCTCCTCGGGCCACTCGGCCCCCGGGACCACGGGGCCCGGGATATCCACCAGACCCCGGGTATCACCCCGGGTGAGCGCCGCTGCCACCGGGGCGAAGAGGTCCCGGCCGTGAAAGCTGTGCGAGAGGTGCGGCGGTCGCCAATCGATACGCCACCAGTGGACCGTTCGCGCGCGGCGCGCAACCATTGCCAGCACCCCGTTATCCGGCCCGACGAACCACCGTCCGTCCGCCCGGAGGACGACCGCCGGCCGGTC
>JBNJED010000204.1:0-2703 GCA_051745535.1 Pseudomonadota bacterium
CAGATGGGCTATCCGCGCGGCCTGGTGCGATATACCTCGGAGCGGGAGCTGGAGGGGGGCAAGACCCACTTCCTCAAGCCCAAGAACATCGGCTACGCCGTCGCCATCGTGGTGGCCACCGGTGTCCTCGTGTACAGCATTGCCACGCGGGCGCCGCTGGAGTTCTTTGCCGCCCAGGTACGCCAGCCGCTCTCCGTCACCCTCTCGGATGGCCGGATCCAGAACCGGTACAATCTGAAGGTGTCCAACAAGACCACCGAGCCCATCGACTACCGGATCCGGCTGGAGGGGCTGGAAGGCGCCTCCATGGATCTGGGCGGTTACGAGACCATCACCGTGGACCCCGAACGCTCCAGCCGGGTCCAGGCCAGGGTCCGCGTAGAGCCGGACCAGCTCACGGGGGAGCAGACCCCCTTCCGGTTCGTGATGGACCCGGTGGACGACGCCTATGCACCGCTTGAGGCCCGAGCGACCTTCCACGGGCCGGAACGAGGTAGATAACGAATGCAATCCATGCTCCTGACCCTCGTCGGCGGCGCCGTCGCCATTGTCGTGGTCTTCCTGCTCCTGCGGCTGCGCGGGGGCGACCCCAAGGTCGGCGCCCTGGCCGCCGCCTTCCCGGTGGTGGCCGGATATACCATCTGGACCGCCCTGGAATGGCCCGGCATGGACGTCTATGCCATGCACCTGGCGGTCTACTTCGTCACGGCCTACGCGCTGTCGATCATCGCCCTGCAGAAGGGCAAGGGCGGGTTCCGGTTCCACTGGGCCCCGGCGATCATCGTCGCCTTCTTCGGCGTGGTGATCAGCGTCAACGCCGTCTTCCTCACCCTGGCCAACGGCGGCCTGGGTCCGGAGACCACCGAGTGGCTCCTGCCGCAGCCGGAGAGCGGGGCGGAGGTCCGCTCCTTCTTCCCCGGCACCGTGGCCCGGGACTACCAGGAGAAGGAGGAGCTCTACAACCGCTACCTGGAGCGGGTGGAAGAGCAGCGCGAGCGCGGCTGGCAGGTCACCCAGGGCTTCACCGACAAGCCGGTGGCCGGCCAGGAGGAGGCCTTCCAGGTGGAGGTCCTCTCCCGGGAGGGTGAGCCCATCGACGGGGCGACGGTGAGCGGCAAGTTCCTGCGCCCCGCCAACAAGAAGCTCGACATCTCCTTCGAACTCAAGCAGGTGGGGCCCGGCCTCTACCGCAGCGACCTCCGCCTGCCGGCCCCCGGCCGCTGGGATCTCGCCATGACCATCGAGCGCGCAGGTGCCGTCCACGAGGTCCATGCCCGAACCCGCGTCAACGACGGCTCCTGAGGCGGGCGCGGACACCGCCGCGGCCGGCGAGTGCTTCCACTGCGGCCTGCCGGTGCCCGCCGGGGCGGACTACCGCGTCACCATCGATGGCGCGGAGCAGCCCATGTGCTGCCCCGGCTGTCAGGCCGTGGCCAGCGCCATCGTGGATGCCGGTCTCACCGACTACTACCGCCACCGCACCGAGAAGGCGCGCAACGCCGGTGAGCTGATCCCCGACGCCCTGGCGGAGCTCGACCTCTACGACCGCGAGTCCATCCAGCGCAGCTTCGTCGCCGTGGACGAGGACGACGTCCGCGAGGCGTCGCTGATCCTGGAGGGGATCACCTGTGCCGCCTGCGTCTGGCTCTCCGAGCGCCACGTCCGCGGCCTGGACGGCGTCCTGGACTTCCAGGTGAACTACGCCACCCACCGCGCCCGGGTCCGCTGGGACTCTTCCCGGATCGCGCTCTCCGACATCCTCCGGGCCATCGCCGCCATCGGCTACCGCGCCCACCCGTTCGACCCCGGTCAGCAGGAGTCGCTCTACAAGCGCGAGCGCGGCGCCGCCCTGCGCCGCCTGGCGGTGGCCGGGCTGGGCACCATGCAGGTGATGATGCTGGCCGTCGCCCTCTACGCCGGCCACCAGTACGGCATCGATGCGCAGATGGAGCAGTTCCTGCGCTGGGTCAGCCTGCTACTGGCCACCCCGGTGGTCTTCTACGCCGGCTGGCCCTTCTTCACCTCCGCCTGGCGCGATCTCAGAAGCGGCAGTGCCGGCATGGACGTCCCCGTGAGCCTGGCGGTCGCCTCTACCTGGGGCGCCTCCGCCTGGGCCACCGTCACCCACAGCGGCGAGGTCTACTTCGAGTCGGCGACCATGTTCGTCTTCTTCCTGCTTACCTCCCGCTTCCTGGAGATGGGGGTGCGCCACCGCGCCGGCCAGGCGGTGGAAGCGGTGGGGCGCCTACTCCCCTCGGCGGCGACCCGGATCACCGCCGAGGGGGAGGAGACCGTCCCGGTGAGCGATCTGGCCCCGGGGGATCGGGTCCGCGTCCGCCCGGGGGACCCGGTCCCCGCCGACGGTGAGGTGGTCAGCGGCCGCTCGGCCACCGACGAGTCCCTGCTCACCGGGGAGTCCCGCCCCGTCCCCCGGGGCGAGGGCGACGAGGTCATCGGCGGCAGCGTCAACCGTGACAGCCCCCTGGAGGTCACCGTCCGCCGGGTGGGGCCGGATACCGTGGTCGCCGGGATCCAGCGGCTGCTGGACCGCGCCCAGAGCGAGAAGCCGGCCATCGCCCGCATGGCCGAGCGCGGCACCGGCGTCTTCGTCCTCGGCGTCCTGATCCTGGCGGCGGTGGCCGGCGGGGCCTGGACCTGGGCGGTGGATGCGGCCACCGGCTTCTGGGTCGCCGTGGCCGTGCT
>JBNJED010000205.1:0-2675 GCA_051745535.1 Pseudomonadota bacterium
CGCGCCAGTTCCGGGTCGGCATTGAGGAGCAGGCGCCCGCCCGCGGGCGCCACCCGCTCCGCAGCGGCGGCCGCCAGCTCGGCGTAGGCGGTTTCATCCAGGGAGGGGGCACGCAACTGAACGAGCCCCGTGGCCGCGGCGGTGGCGGCAACGCCGTCCAGGAAGGCATCTCGGTCCGGCCCGGGCTCGGGGGTGATGGCGAGCTGCCCGGGCAGGCGGAGGCTGGCGAGGACGGCGGCATTGGCCGCCGGCATGGGATGGTCGGCGAGGGCCTCGACATCGACCCAGCGCAGGGGCTGGCCCTCGCGGGCCGCGACCTCGCCCGTCCAGGCGGTGATCCGCCAGATGTGGAGCTGGGGTCCGCCGCCGGTGGGGGGAAGGGTGATCAGGGGCTCGGTGGCGGTGGGCGTGATCCCGACCTCCTCCGCCAGTTCCCGGGCCAGGGCCGCCTCCGGCGTCTCGCCAAGCTCCACCTTGCCACCGGGGAACTCCCAGAGGTCGCCACCGACCACGTGGCGCGGGCGGCGGGCGATAAGGAGACGCCCGTCGGCGGCGACCACCACGCCGATGGCCACCGCCGCCTCGGCGGCCTCAGCTGCGATATTCGGCGTTGATGCGGACATAGTCGTAGGAGAGGTCGGAGGTCCAGACGGTGGCCTCCGACTCGCCGCGGCCGAGGTCCACCTGGATGGTGATCTCCGGCTCGGCCATCACCGCCGCGCCCTGCTCCTCGGTGTACTCCGCCGCCGGCTCGCCGCCCCGCACGATGCAGACGTCGCCCAGGTGGAGGCTCACCCCGGCCAGGTCCAGGTCGGCGACACCGGCCCGGCCCACGGCGGCGAGGATCCGGCCCCAGTTGGGGTCGCCGGCGAAGAGCGCGGTCTTCACCAGGGGCGAGTGGGCGATGGTGAAGGCGACCCGGGCACACTCCGCCTCGTCCCGACCGCCCACCACCCGGAGGGTGACGAAGCGGGTGGCCCCCTCGGCATCGCGGACGATGGCCTGGGCCAGGCTGGTGCAGGCCCGCTCCACGGCCGCCGCGAGGGCGGGGAAGCGCGGGTCGTCGGTGGTCTTCAGGGGCTCGGTGTGGCCGGTGTGGGTGCTCACCAGCACCGCCGCGTCGTTGGTGGAGGTATCGCCATCCACGGTGATGCGGTTGAAGCTGCCCTCCACGGCGCGGCGCAGGGCGGCGTCCAGGACCGGCTCCGTGGCCGGCAGGTCGGTGGCCAGGAAGGCGAGCATGGTCGCCATGTCCGGCCGGATCATCCCGGCCCCCTTGGCGATCCCGGTGAGGATGGCGCCGTCGAGCGCATCGATGACCTCGGAGTAGCCCTTGGCCACGGTATCCGTGGTGCGGATGGCGTCGGCGGCATCGGCCCAGCCCTCCACCTCCAGGCACTGGAAGGCATCGGCGATGCCGGGGATCATCCGATCCATGGGCAGGGGCTCGCCAATGACGCCGGTGGAGAAGGGCAGCACCGCCTCGGGGCTGCAGCCACCGAGATCGGCGACCTCGCGGCAGGTGGCCTCGGCATCGCGCTGGCCCTGCTCGCCGGTGCCGGCGTTGGCGAAGCCGGTGTTGATGACGAGATAGCGGGGCGCGGCGGCGCGCAGATGGGCCTCCGCCACGCGCACGGGGGCGGCACGGAAGGCGTTGCGGGTAAAGACCGCCACCGCCCGACTGCCGGCGGCCAGGGACATGAGCACCAGGTCCGGCCGGCCCGGCTTGCGCAGGCCGGCGGCCACCACGCCCAGGCGGAGGCCGGGGACCGGCCGCAGCAGGGGCGGCTCCGTCAGCCCCACGGCCATGGCTACTTCACCCGACCGTGGCAGTGCTTGTACTTGCGGCCCGAGCCGCAGGGGCAGGGCTCGTTGCGGCCCACCTTACGGCCGGAGCGCACGAAGGGCTGCTCCGTCGCCTCATCGCCCGCCGGCTCGGCCTCGCCCTCGGGCTCCGGCTCGGCCATGGCGGAGGCCTCGGCGTGCTGGTAGGCCATCTCCCCCTGCGGCGTCTCGGCCCGGCGCTGGGCCTCCACCGCCTCCACATCCTCTTCCGCCTGCACCTGCACCCGCTGGAGGGTGGTTATGGTGTCGTGCTTGATGCGGTCGAGCATCTGGTTGAAGAGGGCGAAGGCCTCCTTCTTGAACTCCTGGGTGGGGTTACGGTGGGCATAACCGCGCAGGTGGATCCCCTGGCGCAGGTAGTCCATGGCCGCCAGGTGCTCCTTCCAGGCGGTGTCCAGCACCTGGAGCATGGCCGCCTTCTCGAACTGGCGGAGCACCTGGCTCCCGGCCCGTTCCTCCTTGTCGCGGTAGGCGGCCTCGGCCTCCTCCACGATGCGCTGGCGCAGGCCCTCCTCGTCCAGCTGATCGTCCTCGGCCAGCCACTGCTGTAGCGGCAGCTCCAGGGCGTACTCGTCGGCCAGGGCCCGTTCCAGCGCCGGAACGTCCCACATCTCGTCGATACTCTCCGGCGGGATGTAGGTATCGATGGTGGCGTTGATCACCTCGGCGCGGATGCCATCGATGGTCTCCGAGATGTCGTCGGAGCCCATGAGCTCGTCGCGCTGCTCGTAGACCACCTTGCGCTGCTCGTTGGCGACGTCGTCGTACTCCAGCAGCTGCTTGCGGATGTCGAAGTTGCGCCCCTCGACCTTGCGCTGGGCGTTCTCGAT
>JBNJED010000206.1:0-2657 GCA_051745535.1 Pseudomonadota bacterium
GGAGAGATCCACGGTGTCCAGCTCCACGACCTGCTCCACCTTGGCGCCGGTATCGGTGACCACCGGCATGCCGCCCATGGCGGCCACCAGGGTGTCGGGATCGTCCTCGGCGACGCGGACCGTGCTGTCGGTCTTGAAATCGACATTCCGTCCCGGCCGGGGCTGGATGGGGTCGCCGGTAACAGTGCGCCCTGGCTCCCCCTCAGTGGGCGGCTGGCGGCGGACCAGGGGATCACCCTCGGCCACGGTGACCACGCCCCCGAATTCGCGGTAGTCGACGATCTCGTCCCCGAGGTTGCGCGGCTTGCGTTCGGGGGCGTCGGGGACGAGGCTCTTGAAGCGGGTGTCCTCGCCGTCGGTGGGCGGGCGCCCGCGGGCGATGACCACCGGGTCGGTGAGGGTCCGGCCCTGATCCTTGATGAGCCGGGGGAACTCCTCCTCCATCCAGCCCTCGGTGACGCCGGCGGCGGTAAGCGCCTCGCGGATCATGGCGTCATCGATGGCGCGTCCCTCCCCGCAGGGGTGGCGGAGCTGGGCCTCCGCCGCGGCGCCGCGCTCGTCGATGGTCACCTCCACGGCGCCGTCCCGGTGGCCGCCGATGGCCAGGCTGAAGGGCTCCTTGCTGTCCCGCTGGCGGCGGATGAGTTCGGCCACCTTCTCGCGGAAGAGGCAGACCTCGCCGAAGCCGGCCTCGCCGAGCATGCGCCGGAGGGCGTCGCCGTCCACGGCGACATTGCTCACGCTGGGGGTGAAATCGGCGTGGAGGCTGCCGTCGTCATCCTGGCGGAAGGCCAGCCCCGCCTCCGCGCCGGGGGGGCCGGTCTGCTCGCCCTCCTCGCTCGCCTCCCCGCTACTATCCCGGGGCGCCGCGTCTCCGGAGGCGGGCTCCGTCCCCGCCGGGGCGGTTTCTGGGTTTTCTTCGTCCGCCACCTTGATTCCCTCCGACATCTTCCTCGCCGGCAACCCTAGCACAGCCCCGGCCCGCTCGTAAGCTACTGGCCGGCCGGGGAAGTGACAACGATCAGCGGAGCATGAGTTCGGCGGGGTAGGGGTCCAGGTAGACCTGGTCGGCCATGTAGTCGCTGGGATGGTGGCGGAAGTGGTGCTTGAGCAGGGTCAGTGGCACGGAGAGCGGCACCAGCTCCTGACGGAACTGCTCGAAGACCTCCAGCAGTTCGGCCTTGTCTCCCGGCGCCAGGTCGCGCTTGAGATAGCCCATGATGTGCTGGAGGACGTTGACGTGGCGCCGCCGGGTCGCCTTGTGCTGGAGGGAGCCCATGAAGTCGCGGAAGTAGTCGGCGCCGGCGCTGGCGATGTCGCCGGAGGTGGCCGCGGCTACCCGCTGGCCCAGCCGCCGGTAGTGCTCCTGGCCGTGGGCCATGAGGGTGAGCTTGTGGCGGCGGTGGAAATCCTGCAGTCGCGCCGGGGTCAGCCCCTCCGCCCGCAGCTGCTGCCAGCGGTGGTGGGCGAAGACCCGCTCCAGGAAGTTGTCGCGCAGGTCGGGGTCCCCCAGCCGGCCCTCTTCCTCCACCGGCAGGTCCGGGTGGGCCTCCATGAGCGCCCGGGCGAAGACCCCCTGGCCCATGCGCGGCTGTCCCCCGCCGGGGCGGTAGACCTTCACTCGCTCCATGCCGCAGGAGGGGGACTTGGCCTTGAGGATGTAGCCGTCCAGCCCCGCCAGGCCGGCGGCGGTTGCCCGGCTGTAGTCCTCCAGCTCCCGGGTGACATCCAGCGTCTCGTCCCGGACGCCGACCACCTGCGGCGAATCCGGGTCCCCCTGGAGCCGGATGGGCGGTCGGGGCACGCCCAGGCCGATGGCCATCTCCGGGCAGACGGGGTGGAACTCGAACCAGCGGCCCAGGGTGCCGACGATCCAGGCGTCGCGCTTGTGGTTGCCGTCGAAGCGGACCTCCTCGCCCAGCAGGCAACTGCTGATCCCGAGGGTGAGGGAGCGGGGGTGGTCGGTGCGGTTCGTGGTCATGGGCCAAGCCTAGGACAAGCCGTCGGCTCCCGCCGGACCGACTACTCCTTCTTCTGGAAGTTGCGTAGCTGCGACAGGGTCTGCTGGCGTACCGGCTGGGGGACATCCCGCCAGAGCAGCAGCCAGTCGGCGAGGTCGTCGTCCTCGGCGAAGAAGAAGGGGACCGGGACCTCCAGGACGCCGGCCAGGCGGTTCAGGGTGGAGTAGTTCGGGGCGTGGCGACCCCGCTCATAGTGGTTGATCCGCGGGCTGGCCGAGAACTCGTCCAGGCCGGCTTCCAGCCCCAGGCGACGCTGTGAGAGCCCCTTGCGCTGCCGCGCCTGGCGTAGCCGCAGTGGTAGGGGAGAGTCGTTGTACATGCGTCCCCTTCCTTGTCTTTCGACTTTTTCCAAGGATCGACTCTTTTCCATTTCGACTGCGTCTACAATTAAGCATTCCTTAGAGGTGGAGGACAATCAGTATGGAAGGTACGGGATCTCCCGAGGGTGGCGGCCGGCTGCAGCAGCTACTGGAGGAGCTCACGGAGCTGCGCGAGGCCGCCGAGGCGGCCCGCAAGGAGGGCGACCTCGCGCGGGCTCAGGAACTCGGTGCACGGATCGGCCGCGGGGAGGCGCGCCTGGATGCCCTGCTGCGCGCCCGCCACGGCCTGGGGGATACCTGAAGGTCGCTGTCCCCG
>JBNJED010000207.1:0-2652 GCA_051745535.1 Pseudomonadota bacterium
GGCCACGCCGGCGGCGCGGACCCAGCCACGGGCCTGGTAGAGGGGGGCCACCAGCTCGGCACTGACGACGGGGGTCTGTTCGGACATGGGATACTCCTGCTAGGTCTGGTGCCCATTCTAGCGCCGCTTGCAGCGACGGGGACAATACGATCGAAAAGGCCCCCGCCTCCCGGAGGGAAGCGGGGGCCTTCCGTCGGCGGGTGGCCCGGATCAGGCCACCGAGGCCTTGCGCTCCGACTTGTCGAAGGTGAACTCGCCGTTGGCGTCGAGATCCACCCGGATGACGTCGCCGGCGACGAAGTTCCCGGCCAGCAGCTCCCGGGAGAGCGGGTTCTCCACCAGGTGCTGGATGGCCCGCTTCAGGGGCCGGGCACCGTAGACCGGGTCGAAGCCGGCCTCGCCCAGCTTGTCCAGGGCGGCCTCGCTGACCTCGACATCCATGTGGCGGTCCTGCAGGCGCTCCCGCAGGTAGTTGAACTGGATGTCGGCGATCTTCCGGATCTGCTCCCGCTCCAGCGGGTGGAAGACCACCACCTCGTCCACGCGGTTGATGAACTCGGGCCGGAAGTGGTCGCCCACGATCCCCATCACCGCCGACTTCATGGCGTCGTAGTCCGCCTCGGAGGCCATGTTCTGGATCTCCTGGGAGCCCAGGTTGGAGGTCATGACGATCACCGTGTTGCGGAAGTCCACCGTCCGGCCGTGGCCGTCGGTGAGCCGGCCGTCATCCAGCACCTGCAGGAGGATGTTGAAGACGTCGGTATGCGCCTTCTCCACCTCGTCGAGCAGGATCACCGAGTAGGGCTTGCGGCGCACCGCCTCGGTGAGATAGCCGCCCTCCTCGTAGCCCACGTAGCCCGGCGGGGCCCCGATGAGCCGCGCCACGGAGTGCTTCTCCATGAACTCCGACATGTCGATGCGGACCATGGCGTCCTCGGTATCGAAGAGGAAGCCGGCCAGCGCCTTGGTGAGCTCCGTCTTGCCCACGCCGGTGGGGCCCAGGAAGAGGAAGGAGCCGTTGGGCCGGTTGGGATCGGAGAGCCCCGCCCGGGAGCGGCGGATGGCGTCGGAGACGGCGGCCACCGCCTCCTTCTGGCCAATGACCCGCTCGCCCACGGCCTCCTCCATGCGCAGGAGCTTGTCCTTCTCGCCCTCGAGCATCTTGGAGACCGGGATCCCGGTCCACTTGGAGATGACCTCGGCGATCTCCTCCTCGCCCACGTGGTTCTTGAGCAGCCGGGTCTCGGACATCTCCACCTGGGAGGCCAGGTCGAGCTGGCGCTCCAGCTCGGGGATGCGGCCGTACTGCAGCTCCGACATGCGCTGGAGGTCGCCGGCGCGGCGGGCGGTCTCCACGTCCACCCGGGCGCGGTCCAGCTCCTCCTTGATGTGCTGCGCCCCCTGCAGGGCCGCCTTCTCGGAGCTCCAGATCTCCTCGAGGTCGTTGTACTGCTTCTCGAGGTCGGCGATCTCCTCCTCGAGCTTCTTCAGCCGCTCCCGGGAGGCCTCGTCGGACTCCTTGTTCAGCGCCTCGCGCTCGATCTTGAGCTGGATGAGGCGCCGCTCCAGGCGGTCCATCTCCTCCGGCTTGGAGTCGATCTCCATGCGCAGGCGGCTGGCCGCCTCGTCCAGCAGGTCGATGGCCTTGTCGGGGAGCATGCGCGAGGTGATGTAGCGCTGGGAGAGCTGCGCCGCGGCGACGATGGCCGGGTCGGTGATCTCCACGCCGTGGTGGACCTCGTACTTCTCCTTGAGCCCGCGCAGGATGGCGACGGTGTCCTCCACCGAGGGCTCGTCCACCACCACCTGCTGGAAGCGGCGCTCCAGGGCGGCATCCTTCTCGATGTTCTCGCGGTACTCGTCCAGCGTGGTGGCACCGATGCAGTGGAGCTCACCGCGGGCCAGGGCCGGCTTGAGCATGTTGCCGGCGTCCATGGCGCCCTCCGCCTTGCCGGCGCCGACGATGGTGTGGATCTCGTCGATGAAGAGGATGACCTGCCCCTCCTGCTTGGCCAGGTCGTTGAGGATCGCCTTCATGCGCTCCTCGAAGTCCCCGCGATACTTGGCGCCGGCCAGCAGGGAGCCCATGTCCAGGGAGAGCAGGCGCTTGTCCCGCAGCCCCTCCGGGATCTCGCCGTTGACGATGCGCTGCGCCAGCCCCTCGACGATGGCGGTCTTGCCCACGCCGGGCTCGCCGATGAGCACGGGGTTGTTCTTGGTCCGCCGCTGGAGGACCTGCACGGCGCGGCGGATCTCGTCGTCCCGGCCGATGACCGGGTCGAGCTTGCCCTGCTCGGCGCGCTCGGTGACGTCGATGGTGTACTTCTCCAGCGCCTGGCGGGTGTCCTCGGCGTTGGGGTCGTTCACCGCCTCGCCGCCGCGCAGGGACTCGATGGCCGGCTCCAGCGCCTCCTTGGTGGCACCGAACTCGCGCAGCAGTTCGCCGAGCTTGCCCTTGTCCTCGTCGGCGGCGGCGAGGACGAAGAGCTCGCTGGAGATGTAGCTGTCGTTGCGCTTCTGCGCCTGCTTGTCCGTGAGGTTCAGCAGCTTGGAGAGGTCGTTGGAGACGTGGACGTCCCCGCTGGAACCCTCGACGGTGGCGAGGTGGTCGATGGCCTCCCCCAGCCGCGAGCGCAGGGCGTTGGTCTGCAC
>JBNJED010000208.1:0-2640 GCA_051745535.1 Pseudomonadota bacterium
GCGGCGAGCCTGCTCGAAGCTGGCGGCAAAATCCCCCGCGAAGAAGAGATTGTTGGCCAGGGCGTAGTGGCTTCGTTGCAGCGCGGCGGGATCGCCCAGCGCGCGGGCCAGATCCAGCAGGCGCTGGCCCGGAAGGCCCTCGAACCGGACCCGTACGGGATTGCGCGAGGAGTAGCCGTGCCACAGCCCCCACAGCACCAGAAAGAGGTCCCGACCACTCCCCACGCCGGCACACAGCTCGTAGGCACGGTCCAGCACCCCGGCCACCGCTTCGGAGGCATAATCCGCCTGCATGAGGTGGGCGCTGACCTGGGCGAGCCGGAACGCCAGTTCCCGGCGGTCCCGGTCCTGCCCCGGGGGGCACTGTTCGAGCAGCCCGAGGCCACGCTGGAGGTGGCGCATGGCCTCCGGGGGAGCGGCCCGCTCCAGCGCCCGCTCCGCTGCCCGGAACCAGGCCGCCCGAGCCGCCTCCGCCTCGCCGGCGGCGGTAAGATGGCGGGCCAGCCACTCGGGATGCAGCCGCGCCTGCTCCGGGAAGGAGTCCCGCAGGGTGGCGGCCACCCGGGCATGGATCGCCGGTCGCTCCTCGGCGGGGAGGGACTGGTAGGCCGCCTCCTGGAGCAGGGCGTGGCGGAAACGCAGACTCTCCGTGCCGGACCCGGGTTCGGTCTCCAGCAGCCCTTCCCCGCTCAGGGCCCGGATGCCCTGCTCCACCGTCTCCTCGCCCCAGGGGCAGACCCGGGCCAGGAGGGCACGCTGGAAGCTGCGCCCCAGGGCCGCCGCGATCTGGGCCACCGGCCGCCACTCCCCGAGTCGCTGGATGCGGGCATCCAGCAGATCCTGGAGGGTCTCGGGGATCGCCAGCCGATCCCCCGCCACCACACCGCCGGCCAGCATCTGCGCGGTCTCCTCCACGTAGAGCGGGACGCCATCCGTGAAACGGACCACGAGTTCAAGCACCTCTTCATCCAGACGGCCACCGGCCACGCGGGCGGCCAGTTGGCGGGCCTCCGCCGGGGGCAGGGGGTCGAGTTCGAGGAGCTCTTCGGGCTGCACCCAGCGGGGATGGAAATCGGGCCGGGCGGTGATCAGGACGAGGATCGGCGAGTCCTTGCCGCCGGTTGCCAGCCGCGCCAGCAGTTCGGCCGTCGCGCTGTCGGCCCAGTGGGCATCCTCGACCACCAGCAGAACCGGGGCGAGGGCGGCCAGCCGCTCGAGCAGGTCCAGAAGCGCCCCCTGCAGGACCCCGACGTCCGCCTCGCCGACCTCGCCGCGCGCCCCGAAGAGCGGCCAGAGCCGCTCCAGCACCGGTCCCGGGTCGGCGTAGTAGCCCCCCAGATAGCGCTCCAGCCGCTGCCGGCGCTCCACCTCCGTGGCGACCGCCTCCAGCCCCGCGATTCGCTCCAGCAGCTCGATAACCGGCCAGTAGGGACTCCCCTGGAAGGCCTCGCTGCAGCGGACCTTGCGCATCAGGGGGGGCGTGCCGTTCGCCTCCAGGGCGGCATGGAGGAGCCGGGATTTGCCGACCCCGGCCTCGCCCCGCAGGAGCAGGACGCCGCCGTACCCCTCCTCCAGGGCCTGCAGGCGCCGGACCACCGCGGTACGCTCCTCCTCGCGGCCGATCAGGGAGGAGAGGTGGTCCCTGGCCGTCTCCAGCCGGTCCCGGGCACCGGTGGCCGGCCCCTGCCGCCAGACGCCGTCGGCCACCGGCACCCACTGGTAGTAGCCCTGAACCAGGGTCTGCAGGGGCTGGCTCACGACCACCTCTCCCGCCTGGGCATAGCGGCGCAGCCCCACTACCGCTGCGGGCAGACCGCCGACGGGCTGTCCCACCGGGTCGGCGGCCACCACCACGCGCCCGACGTGGACCGCGGCCCGCGCCCGGGGCTCGCTCGCCAGGATGGCGGACGCGGCGGACAGGGCCGAGTGCGCCGCCCCCTCGCGGGCCAGGGGATAACCGAACCAGGCCAGGACCCCGCTGCCGTACTGGTGGGCGATGTGTCCGCCCCAGCGGGTGACCTCGCGGTAGGCCACCTGCCGGATCACCTGGCCGACCTCCGCCGCCGCTTCCGGATCGGGCTCCGGGTCCGCCACCCCGCAATCGACGTAGAGGGCGGTCAGCCGGCGACTCTCCGGCTGCGGCGGAGGCGCGAGTACTTCCGGCACCCGGCCCCGGGTCAACTCTTCGCGCAGGGCCTGCAGGGCCGGACCCGGCTCGGTGCCCATCTCCTCGGCCAGGATCGCCTCCAGCTGGCGATACTGCGCCTCGACCGACGCCGTATCACCATCCGCGGCATAACGACGCATGAGCGCCGCATGCGCCTCTTCGTCCCAGGGCTCCAGCTCCAGCAATCGCCGCGCGAGTCGCCCCTGGGCCGGGCGGTCGTTGGCTGCCTCGGCCCGGGCCACGGCACGCCGCGCGGTCTCCACCGCCACCGCGTGGAGGTGATAGCGCCATTCCAGGATCCACGCTTCCAGGCTTTCCAGGCCGGCCGGTGGCAACAGGTCGTCGAGAAAGGGGCCGGTATAGCGTTCCAGGGCGGCGGCGGGGTCATCGCCCCCCGACTCCTCCAGGAAGGCATGAACATCCACCCGCGGGGACGGCTCCAGGGCGACCCGGTCCCCGCCCGCGGTCACCGG
>JBNJED010000209.1:0-2614 GCA_051745535.1 Pseudomonadota bacterium
GCGGACCTCGGGGGTCGCCTCGCCCCGGGAGACGCCGAAGCAGTAGCAGATGGGGGCGTCGGCGCCCGAGGCCTTCTGGCCGACGGTGGTTCGAAGGTCTGCCTGGGTGAAGGCCTGTCCCTCGGCATCGAAATAGACCGTGGGGCAGGCGGGCGACTCGCAGAACCAGAGGGTCCGGTGGGCCAGGTCGGCCTGTTTCCAGGGCTGGTGGAGGTGGTGCAGGACGGTCCGGCCCGCGACGGAGCGGGCCGTCTCGCCGCAGGCCGGGCAGGGCCGTTTGCGCACAGGTCTCGATGCGGGCTCGGGGCTGGCGCAGCAGTCGGACATGGCAGTTTCCTCATTCGCGGGTGCCAGGAGCGCGGCCCAGACCATTCGGCCCAGGTCATGGCCCTGGTCGAGGGTCAGGAGGTGCCGGTCGTCGTGGTCCCGGCACCATGGTTCGGCGGCGGCCTCGGTGACGAAGTCGACGCCACAGCAGAAGGCCTCGCGCACCCCGTGGCGGGCCCGGGCCGGATCCGGCAGGGTCAGGGCCAGGCGGGCGGCAGGCGTCGGCTCCTGGACCCCGTCCGGACCGACGCGGAGGTGGATCGCCTCGCCGGAGGCGGGGCAGGGGCTGGTGACCTCGAGCGTCTCTCCCGTCAGGTCTGCCAGAAAGAGCGTGTCCCACGCGCACCAGGCGAACAGCTCCCGCTCGCCCGCCCGGAGATGGTGGCGGGTGGGTTCCAGGTCCAGGCCCCAGAAGCCGATGATCCGTCCCTGCTCGTCATACCGAATGCCCCACCAGCGGGAGAGCGTTTCGTTGACGGCCGCTGTCGACCAATCCGATGCCGCGGCGAGTTCGGCCGGTTCCACCGGCCGGCCTTGGGCCAGCCGGAGAAACAGGGGGCGGACCAGCTCGCGCCCCTCGGCGCCGAAGTCCGGGAAGATGGGGAGGAGGCGTTCGGTCAGGTGGGTAAGGTCGGGTTGCACGGGACTGCCTCGAGGGTTCGGGGAGCGACGATTGTAGGGGCGCCGGTCGCGACTATCCATGCCGTCCGCGTCGCTACTCCGGGAAGAGCCGTGCGGCGTTTTCCCGGGCCAGGGCATCGGCGACCGCCGGCGGGAGGTCGGCGAGCCAGGTGCGGGTGGCGGTGACGATGCGGCCGTACTCGGTCCAGCGGTTGGCGCTGAAGGTGTCCACGCCCACCAGGAAGCGCTCGGGGTGGCGGGTGAGGAGCTCGAACCAGGCATCCTTGAGGCGCCCGTCGTCGTCGGTGACGGTGGGGTTGCGCATGCTCAGATCGGCGACGAGGTTCGGGTGGCGCCGGAGGTAGTCGTCCAGCAGGGGCGGGTAGGCGTAGGTGCCGGCGTGGGCCCAGAGGATCCGTACCTCCGGCTCCACGGCGTAGGCGTGGTCGATGACCGCCGGGTCGCCGTGGATCATCAGGGGCAGGTCGCGCTCGGCGGCCAGGGCCAGCAGCGCCTCGAAGGCGGGGGCGAAGCGATCCCCGGCGCGGATGTGGAGTTCGCCGATGCCGGCCCAGTCCACGCCCTCCTCGTCCGCCAGCCGCTCCCGGACCCGCTCGACGAGGTCGTCGGCGTGCATCCAGTCCATCTTCCGGTCCAGCCGGCGGGAGATGTCCAGGAAGGGGACCAGCCGCGCCTCGCTGGCCGCGGCCAGGCGGCGGAAGGTGTCGGCGTTCGGGGTGAGGATCAGTGCCCCTTGAACGCCGGCTTCCGCCAGGCTGTCAGCGGCGGTCTCCGGTGCGATCGAGGCCGCCATGGCGGGGCGGTAGTGGACGTGGGCATCGAAGAGCGGGGCGTCGGTCGCCGGCGCGATGCCCGGGGTGCCCAGGGCGAGGAGGAGGGCGGTTGCAAGGCGGCGGACGAGGGTCATGGCGGCCTCCGGCGACGGGGGGATCGAGCGTAACCCCGGGCGGGGAGGCGGACAACGGCCGGTTGCCGCCGGGGAATGCCGGGCGGTAGGGTGATTCCGTCCTGTCCTTGTGGGCTTCGCCCACGCCGCGAATCGGAGGCAGCCCCGAGCCCCATGGATCTCCCCGCCCTTCTGCGGAACTGGAGCGCGCACTGGACCCTGCGGCTCATGGCCCTGGGGGTCGTGGTGGGGGTTCTGGCCGGGGCGGTAGTCGTCCTCTTCCGCATCGCCATCGCCGTGGCCGCCGACTGGTTCACCCTAGGGGAGGGCTTCGCCGGCCTGCCCGCCTGGGGGCGGCTGCTGCTGCCGGCGGCCGGGGGGTTGGCGGTGGGGCTGCTGGCCCACTACGCCTTCCCCCGGGATGCGGATGTCGGCGTCTCCCGGGTGCTGGAGCAGGTGGCCTACGGCGCGAGCCACCTCGGGGCGCGGGGGGCGGTGGCGCAGTTCCTCTTCGGGGTCCTCGCCATCGGCTCCGGCCACTCCGTGGGCCGGGAGGGGCCGTCGCTGCACATGGGGGCGGCCATCGGCTCCCTGGTGGGCCAGCGCTTCGGCGTCGATCCCGCCCATCTGCGCGTGCTCGTCGCCGCCGGGGCGGCCGGCGCCTTCGCCGGGGCGCTGGACATCCCCCTGGCCGGGGTGGTCTTCGCCCTGGAGGTGATCCTGGGGGAGTACACCCTGGTCCTCTTCGCGCCGGTGGTG
>JBNJED010000210.1:0-2599 GCA_051745535.1 Pseudomonadota bacterium
TGGCGCTCCCAAGGGGACTCGAACCCCTGTTTCCGCCGTGAGAGGGCGGCGTCCTAGACCACTAGACGATGGGAGCGGCTTTTCCGGGCCGCGGTGTGTTTCCTGCCGCGGCCAACAGGTGTGGTATTATACCGCCATGATTCGCTGGCTCAAGAGCAGATTCCAGAAACTCGTCGGTCGGTCCGACCCCGGTCCCCGGATCATCCCCCGCGAGGAGCACCCCGTCTCCCGCTCGGCGATGTCCGCCAATGTCCTCAAGGTCCTGACCCGGCTCCACAATCACGGCTATGCCGCCTACATGGTGGGTGGCGGGGTCCGGGATCTGCTCCTGGGCCGCGAGCCCAAGGACTTCGACGTGGCCACCGATGCCACGCCGGACGAGGTCAACGACCTCTTCCGCAACAGCCGCCTCATCGGCCGCCGCTTCAAGATCGTCCACGTCCACTTCGGGCCGGAGATCATCGAGGTGGCCACCTTCCGCGCCGCCGCCGGTGACGGGGACGCCGCGGTGGAGCGCAGCGAGGACGGCATGGTGCTCCGGGACAACGTCTACGGCACCCTGGAGGAGGACGCCTGGCGGCGCGACTTCAGCGTCAACGCCCTCTACTACAACATCGCCGACCACTCCATCGTCGACTACTGCGGCGGCTGGGAGGATGTCCAGGCCGGCATGCTGCGGATGATCGGCGACCCGGCGGAGCGCTTCCGCGAGGATCCCGTGCGCGTCCTGCGGGCGGTGCGCTTCGCCGCCAAGCACGGCTTCCGCATCGAGCGCGAGACCGAGGCGCCCATGCGCGAGCTGGGCGATCTCCTCAACGGCGTGCCCCCGGCCCGGCTCTTCGAGGAGGTGAACAAGCTCTTCCTCAGCGGGGCGGCGGTCCAGAGCTACGAGCTGCTGCGCTACTACGATGTCTTCCGCATCCTCTTCCCCATCACCGAGGAGGCGCTGCAGCGCGAGGAGGAGGGCTTCCCGCTGCTCTTCCTCATCCGGGCGCTGGAGAATACCGACCGGCGGGTGAACGAGGGGCGGCCGGTGACGCCGGCCTTCCTCATCGCGGCCCTGCTCTGGGAGCCGGTGCGCCAGCACGTCGCCTCCGCCCGCAAGGCCGGCGAGAATCCCGGCCGCGCCCTGCAGGTGGCGGCGGAGCAGGTGGTCAGCGGCCAGGTGAAGCACGTCGCCATCCCGCGCCGCTTCTCCACCGCCGCCCGGGAGATCTGGTCGCTCCAGGAACGCTTCCACCAGCGCGCCGGCAAGCGGCCGTGGAAGCTCATGGAGCATCCGCGCTTCCGCGCCGCCTACGACTTCCTGGTCCTGCGCGCCGCCGCCGGCGAGATCGACCCGGAGGTCTCCGACTGG
This sequence comes from Pseudomonadota bacterium, assembly GCA_051745535.1. GTDB lineage: Bacteria > Pseudomonadota > Gammaproteobacteria > Thiohalospirales > Thiohalospiraceae > Thiohalospira. Next base: position 1,358 of record JBNJED010000210.1, read on the forward strand.
TGGACCCGCTTCCAGGATGCCGACGAGGGCGAACGCGAGCGCATGACCGCCCAGCAGCAGGGCGGCGGCGGCAATGCCCGCAAGAAGGGGCGCCGCCGCGGCGGCCGGCGGCGGAGCAAGGCCAAGTCCGGAACCGACTCCGGCTCGGAGTCCGGATCCGATCAGTCCGGAGGCAACGGGGGGGAATGACCGCGGTGGCCGCCTGGATCGGCGTGGGCGCCAACCTGGACCACCCCTTCCAGCGGGTGGCCGGGGCCCTGGCCGCCCTGGACGACCTCCCGGCCACCCGCTGCACCGCCACCTCCCGGATCTGGCGCAGCCCGCCCATGGGCCCGCCGGACCAGCCCGACTACGCCAACGCCGTGGCCCGGCTGGAGACCGAATTGACCCCGGCCGCGCTGCTGGCCGCCCTCCACGGGCAGGAGGATGCCGCCGGCCGGGTCCGCGCCGAACGCTGGGGGCCGCGCACCCTGGACCTCGACCTGCTCATCCACGGCGACCACGAGAGCGACGATCCCGCCCTGCGCCTGCCGCACCCCGGCCTCTGGGAGCGGGACTTCGTCCTCCATCCCCTGGCCGAGATCGACCCCGACCTGGTCCTGCCCGGCGGCCGGCCGCTGCGGGAGCAGCTGGCCCGGGTGCCGGCGGGGCCGGGGCTGAAACCGGTCGAGGAGGGGGCCCATGGCTGAGGAGCCGACGGAGGAGCCGCGCTTCATCGCCGTGGAGGGGCCCATCGGCGTGGGCAAGACCAGCCTGGCCCGGCGCCTGGCGGCGAGCTTCGGCAGCGACCTGCTGCTGGAGGACCCGGCGGACAACCCCTTCCTCCAGCGCTTCTATGCCGACCCCCGCGGGGCGGCCCTGCCCACGCAGCTCTCCTTCCTGCTCCAGCGGGTGCGGCAGATGGAGGCGCTGGCCCAGGGGGACCTCTTCGCCCCGGTGCGGGTGGCCGACTACCTGCTGGACAAGGACCGGCTCTTCGCCGAGCTGACCCTGGACGCCACCGAGCTGGAGCTCTACGACCGCCTGGCCGAGCGGCTGGCCGCCGAGGCGCCGCGCCCGGACCTGGTGGTCTACCTCCAGGCGCCGGCCCCGGTGCTCGCCCGGCGGGTGGACCAGCGCGGCCGGGACTACGAGCGGCCCATGGCCCAGGACTACCTGGAGCGGCTGGCGGAGGCCTATACCCGCTTCTTCCACGCCTGGGACGAGACGCCGCTGCTCATCGTCAACGCGGAGTCCCTGGAC
>JBNJED010000211.1:0-2589 GCA_051745535.1 Pseudomonadota bacterium
GGTCACCTCCCCGGCGCCGTGAACATCCCCCTGGAGGAGCTCGAGGAGCGGCTGCCGGAGCTGGCGAAGGAGCGCGAGGTCATTGCCTACTGCCGGGGTCCCTACTGTCTCATGGCCTACGAGGCGGTGGAGCGGCTCCGTGCCGCCGGCTTGAGCGCCCGCCGGCTGCGCGAGGGCTATCCGCAGTGGCGCGAGGGGGGCTGGCCCGACGACGAGGCCGGCACGGCTGCCGATAATCCGGCCGATTGAGGCGGGGCCCTCTTCCTCTTTGCCCCTGGCGCGTTATGATGCCTGTGATATGCCGCGAGACTGCGGCCCCGCAACCTGCGACAGGCACCCATGAGCTCCACCACCTTCTCCCTGGAAGTCCGCCCCAACGTCCCTGAACGCCTCGACCGGCTCCACGAGCTGGCCGATGACCTCCTCTACTCCTGGGACCGCCAGGTCCGCGGGCTCTTCTTCCGCCTGGATCAGGAGCTCTGGGAGGCCTGTGGCCACAATCCCAAGGTCTTCCTGCGCCGGGTCTCCCAGGAGACCCTGGAGCAGGCCGTCCAGGACCGGATCTTCATGGAGGACTACAACCGGGTCCTGTCGGTCTACGACACCTACCATCAGGAGGGGATGCGCTCGCACATCGAGCCCTACCTGGATCCGAAGAAGGACCTGGTGGCCTACTTCTGTGCAGAGTTCGGCTTCCACGAGAGCTTCCCCATCTACTCCGGCGGCCTGGGCATCCTCGCCGGCGACCACTGCAAGGCGGCCAGCGACCTCGGGATCCCCTTCGTGGCGGTGGGCCTGCTCTACCGGCAGGGCTACTTCACCCAGACCATCGACAACCACGGCCACCAGGTGGCGCACTACGCCCCCACCGACTTCGGTACCCTCCCCGTCCATGTCTGCCGGGACAAGGCCGGCGAGGAGCGGCGGGTGGCCGTGGCGCTTCCGGATCGCGAGGTCCAGCTCCGGCTGTGGCACGCCAAGGCCGGCCACATCACGCTCTACCTCCTGGACAGCGACCTCCCGGAGAACGCCGAGGCCGATCGCGCCATCACCTACCAGCTCTACGGCGGCGACAGCCACACCCGGATCCAGCAGGAGATCGTCCTGGGGATCGGCGGCGTCCGCGCCCTGCGCGCCCTGGGGCTCGAGCCCACGGTCTGGCACATCAACGAGGGTCATTCCGCCTTCCAGATCCTGGAACGCTGCCGTGAGCTGGTGGCCGGGGGGCTGACCTTCGACGCCGCCCTGGAGGCGGTCGCAGGGGGGACGGTCTTCACCACCCACACCCCGGTCCCGGCAGGCCACGACATGTTCGATGCCGGGATGATGGAAGATTATTTCTCCGGATTTGACGAGGAGTTGGGAACCGATTTTCAAGGGCTTTATCAACTCGGAACGACCCCGGAGAACGGCGACGTCTTCAACATGACCACCCTCGCCCTGCGCGGGTCGCGGTTCAACAACGGCGTCAGCCGCATCCACGGCGGCGTCGCCGCCGAGATGGAGGCGCCCATCTGGCCGGAGGTCCCGCCGGAGGAGAACCCCATCCGCCACGTGACCAACGGCGTCCATGTGCCGACCTTCCTCGCCCGGGAGTGGGGCAACCTCTTCGACATGCGCCTGCGGGAGTGGCGAAACGAGCTCCTCAACGAGGACTACTGGGAGGCCATCGACCAGATCCCCGATCACCGCTACTGGAGCCTGCGCCAGAGCCTGAAGACCGAACTCCTGGAGGACGTGGTCACCCGGGCGGAGAACCAGTACCGGCGCAACGGCTACTCCGAGGCGATGATCAAGCGGATCACCCACTACGCCCGGCAGAGCGAGTCGGACACCCTGGTTATCGGCTTCGCCCGGCGTTTTGCTACCTACAAGCGGGCGACCCTCATCTTCTCCGAGCTCGAACGGCTCAAGGAGCTGATGAACGACTCCGAGCGGCCGGTGATACTCATCTTTGCCGGCAAGGCGCACCCCTCGGACAAGCCGGGCCAGGAGCTCATCCGCCGGATCCACGAGTACGCCCTGCAACCGGAGTTCGTCGGCCGCATCCTGCTGCTGGAGGGCTATGACATGGCCCTGGCGCGGAAGCTCGTCACCGGCGTGGACGTCTGGCTCAACACCCCGGAATACCCCATGGAGGCCTCCGGTACCTCGGGCCAGAAGGCGGGGGTCAACGGCGTACTCAACCTCTCGGTGCTGGATGGCTGGTGGGGCGAGGGCTACGAGGGCAACAACGGCTGGGCCATCGTGCCCCACGACCCCGGTTTCGACCCCCACTACCGCGACTGCGAGGAGGCCCGGGACCTGGTGGACATCCTGGCCCGCGAGGTCATCCCCCTCTACTACCAGCGCAACAACCACGGCTACTCCGCCGCCTGGGTGCGCCGCTCCAAGGCGGCCATGAAGAGCACCATCCCGCGCTTCAACGCCCAGCGCATGGTCATGGACTACGTCCGCGACTTCTACAGCCCGGCACGGGATCAGGATGCGCGCTTCCGCGCCCGGGACTACGCCGCGGCGAAGGAGCTGGCCGAGTGGAAGGCCCGGATCCGGGAAAGCTGGGAGGGCGTGAGCCTGGAGATGGTGGAG
>JBNJED010000212.1:0-2586 GCA_051745535.1 Pseudomonadota bacterium
GGGGGAGGAGCAATGGAACCGGAACTGCGTTCGAATCTGCGCAACACGTCGACCTGGAAGCGCCTGGTCTTCATGGTCATCTTCGCCATTGCCTTCCAGCTGGCGGAGCTGCTGCTGGCCGCCGTGGCCGTCCTGCAGTTCCTCTTCCGCCTGGTCACCGGCTCGGCCAACGATCGCCTGGCGGTCTTCGGTGCCGGCCTGGCGGAGTACCTGCGCCAGGTAGTGGCCTATCTGACCTTCGCCGGCGATACCCGCCCCTTCCCCTTCGATGAGTGGCCCGATGCCGAGCCGGAGCGCGTGGAACCGGCCTCGCCCGAAGGCGACGATCCGACCAACGACGGCTACTGAGGCCATTTCGACTCCGTCCCGCCTCCGGAGGTCAAGAGACCGGAAGTGGTGGCTTTTGAGCCAAATGTCGCACCCGGATGGTCCGGAAAAGGACACATTCTGATAACATTTCAGAAATGCGTGCTTAAGTCGCCTTAGAAGCCCGGAGCGAGCATGAAGAACAACCAGCCGGTGACACAGAAGGATTTCGATTACCCCGAGGACTGGGTGATCATCTCCGCCACGGATACGAAAGGTCGGATCACCCACGTCAACGAGGACTTCCTCAAGACCTCCGGGTTCGAGCGCGACGAACTCATCGGCAAGGCCCACAACATCATCCGCCACCCGGACATGCCGCCGGCGGCCTTCCAGGACATGTGGGACCACCTCCAGGCCGGCCAGCCCTGGATGGGGATCGTCAAGAATCGCTGCAAGAACGGCGACCACTACTGGGTGGATGCCTACGTCACCCCGCTCTTCGAGAACGACGAGATCGTCGGTTACGAGTCCGTGCGGACCAAGCCGGACCCGGTCCACGTCCGCCGGGCGGAGCACCTCTACCAACGCATCAACGCCGGCAAGTCGCCCCGCGTGGGCGGGATCCTGATCCCCTGGCATACGCGCATGGGGCTCTCCCTGGCGGGAATGGCGGTGCCGCTGCTCGCCGGCGGCCTGGCCGCAGGGCTGAGCCCCACGGCCCTGGCGGTCGGGGTGGGATACGCCGTGATCGCCGGCCTGGGACTGGGCTACTGGCTGGGCCGACCCATGGACCGGCTGGCCGACTACAGCCGCCGGGTCATCGACGACTCCATCGCCCGCCGGGTCTACGCCGGTGCCAACGACCAGCCGGCTCAGGTCCGTACCGCCATGAAGGCGCGGCGCCAGCGCATGCTCACTGTGCTGGACCGGGTCAGCAACGCCGCCGCCAGCGTGGCCGCCAACGCCGACACCGCCGCGACCTGCGCCCACCACACCAGCCGGACCATGGGTGAGCAGAAGCAGGAGACCGAGCAGGTGGTCACCGCCATCAACGAGATGTCCTCCACCACGCAGGAGGTGGCCCGCAGTGCCGCCTCCGCCTCGGAGGCGGCCAACGAGGCCGACGAGGCCAACAACGAGGGCAAGCTGGTCATTACCGAGATGGTGCTGGCCATCGACAACCTGGCCGAGGAGGTGGAGCACGCTGCCCGGACCATCGACCAGCTCGCCGAGGACAGCAAGGGCATCGGCAAGGTGGGAGACGTCATCAACGAGATCGCCGAGCAGACCAACCTGCTGGCACTCAATGCGGCCATCGAGGCGGCCCGGGCCGGGGAGGCCGGTCGCGGCTTCGCCGTGGTCGCCGACGAGGTGCGCACCCTGGCTACTCGTACCCAGGACTCCACCGGCGAGATCCGCGGCATGGTCGATCGGCTGCAGAACGGCATCCAGGAGGTGGTGGGTGTCATGGAGACCAACCGCGACCGCGCCCAGAACAGCGTGGAACAGACCAGCCACACCGGCGAGGTCCTGGCCCGCGTCAGCGGCGCCGTGGAGCGGATCAAGGACATGAACAACCAGATCGCCTCGGCGTCGGAGGAGCAGTCCTCTGCCGCGGAGGAGATCAGCCACAACATCACCAGCATCCACGACCGGGCCGAGGACACCGTGGCCTCGAGCAACGAGACGGAGCAGGCCAGCCAGCGGCTCGCCGATCTCTCCAACGACATGGAACAGCTCATCCGGCGCTTCCGGTAGTCCCGGTTACGCGCTATCCTGTTCGGTTCGGACAGGCCACCGGATGGGCGGTGGAGGGGTCCGGCAGGGGTTCCCCGGGACCGTCGGCGGCATGGATGCCGCCGTCGAGGCTCCAGGGATGTATTTACGCCGTGTCCCGGGGAACCCCTGCCGGACCCCGACCCTTTCCGGGCCTCATCCCTTGTCATCCGGTTAGCGACGAGAATCCCATGGGCGGCAAGCTCTACATCCGCAGCCACGGCTGCCAGATGAACGACCACGACAGCCAGCGCATGGCCGATGCGCTGGCCAGCGGCGGCTACGTGACCACCGAAGACCCGGCGGCGGCCGACATCCTCCTGCTCAATACCTGCTCCATCCGCGAGAAGGCGCAGGAGAAGGTCTTCTCCGAGCTGGGCCGCTGGCGCGCCTACAAGGAGACCAACCCCGACGTGATCATCGGCGTCGGCGGCTGCGTCGCCAGCCAGGAGGGGGAGGCGCTGCGCCAGCGCGCCCCCTGGGTGGACATGGTCTTCGGCC
>JBNJED010000213.1:0-2511 GCA_051745535.1 Pseudomonadota bacterium
GACAGGCCGGCACTCTAACCATCTGAGCTACCGCTCCGCGGTTGGTCCGTGACCAACGCGGCGCATAATACCAGATTTGCCGGCGAACGCTACCCCCTCCGGGGCCCCGTATGGACATTGGTCGAGCACCGCTGGAAGGGGCGGGGAGCGCCGGGCGAACGGGCGGGGAATGCACCCTTCGGGTGCCCTGCGCGGCTCGCCCGAAAGGGGGAAGCGCGCAAACTCGCTGCCGCTCAGACAAGCGCGCTTCCTTTTCCCTTTCGGGCTGCGCTGCTCGGTGCATTCCACACGTTCGCCCGCCGCTCCCCACCCCTTCTCACTCCCTCTGCCACTAACTCCGCAGGCCCACACCCCGCCGCAGCAGCTCCAGGCAGACGAAGGTCAGCCCGGCGATGAAGACGGCCATCACGGCCAGGGCCACGCCGGCGGGGACGTCCGAGGTCCCCAGCATGCCGGCACGGAAGGCATTGACCATGTAGAGGATGGGATTGATGAGGGAGATGGTCTGCCACGGCTCCGGCAGCAGCTCGATGGAGTAGAAGACCCCGCCCAGGTAGGTCAGCGGCGTGAGCACGAAGGTGGGGACGATGGAGATGTCGTCGAAGCTGTTGGCGTAGACGGCGTTGATGAAGCCGCCCAGGGAGAAGAGGATGGCCGTGAGCAGCACCGTGGCAATGGTCAGGACCGGATCGGCCGGGCGGATATCGGTGAAGAAGAGCGCCACGGCGGTGACCACGACGCCGACGATGAGCCCCCGGGCCACGCCCCCGCCGATGTAGCCGGCGAGGATGAGGTAGTTGGGCATGGGCGAGACCAGCATCTCCTCCACCGAGCGCTGGAACTTGGCGCCGTAGAAGGAGGAGACGACGTTGGCGTAGGCGTTGTTGATCACCGCCATCATGATGAGGCCCGGCATGATGTAGTCCATGAAGGCGAACCCGCCCATCTCCCCCACCCGCGGCCCGATGAGGCCGCCGAAGATGAGGAAGTAGAGGGCGGTGGTGATCCCGGAGGGGAGCACCGTCTGCACCCAGATCCGGAGGAAGCGGCGCAGCTCCTTCGCCATCAGGGTGCGGAAGGCGTGCCACTGGGCGGTGGGGCTCATCATGCCGGCGCCTCCTGCTCCTCGTCCTCGCCCTCGGTGAGGCGGACGAAGAGCTCCTCCAGCCGGTTGGTCTTGGTGCGCATGGAGACCACCTCGATCCCCTGATCACCCAGGGCGGCGAAGAGCCGGTTGAGGCCCTGGGCCTTGGGCACCTCGGCCTCCAGCGTCGTGGCGTCCGCCCGGTGGACCGTATAGCCGGGGATGGTCGGCGCCTCGGCCACCGGCTGGCTGGTATTGAGCACGAAGGTCTCCACGTCCAGGCGGCTGAGCAGCTCCTTCACCGAGGTGTCGGTGATGATCCGGCCGTCATCGATGATGGCGACGTTGCGGCAGAGGTGCTCGGCCTCCTCCAGGTAGTGGGTGGTGAGGATCACCGTGGTCCCCTCGGCGTTGATGTCGCGCAGGAACTGCCACATGTGGCGGCGCAGCTCGATGTCCACGCCGGCGGTGGGCTCGTCCAGGATGAGCAGCCGCGGCTCATGGACCAGCGCCCGGGCGATGAGCAGCCGGCGCTTCATACCGCCGGAGAGCAGGCGCGCCTGGTCCTTGCGGCGGTCCCACAACCCCAGCCGGCGCAGCAGCGACTCGGCCTTCTCCCAGGCCCGGGCCCGGGGGATGCCGTAGTAGCCGGCCTGGTTGACAACGATCTCCCCCACCGGCTCGAACTGGCTGAAGTTGAACTCCTGGGGGACCAGGCCGATGGCCGCCTTCACCGTGCCGCGCTCGCGCGCCAGGTCGTGGCCGAAGACCGCAACAGAGCCGGCGGTGGCGTTCACCAGGGAGGCGAGGATGCCGATGGTGGTGGACTTGCCGGCGCCGTTGGGGCCCAGCAGGGCGAAGAAGTCCCCGGCCTCCACGGTGAGGTCGATGCCGTCCAGCGCCATCTGGCCGCCGGCGTAGGTCTTGGTCAGGCCCCGGATGGCCAGGGCTGCTTTGCGCTCGCCCTCGCTCACCACCACTTCTCGTAGACCAGGTTGTCGGCGGGGATACCGAGCCCCGGCAGGCTCTCGATGAGATGGTCGACCATGGCGTTGGGGCCGCAGAGATAGTAGAGCGCGTCGGGGTCCAGGAAGTGGTCGCGGATGAGCTCGGCGTTGACGTAGCGCGTCAGCCCGCCCCAGGTGCCGGTCTCGCCGGTGACGGTGACGGTCATGTCCAGGCGGGGGTTGTCCGCCGAGCGCCGCTCCAGCTCCTCATGGAAGAGGATCTCGTCGTCGCTGGAGACGGAGTATAGCAGGTGGGCCTCGGCGTCCGGCACCGACTCGTCGATGTAGCGGAAGATGCTCACCAGCGGGGTGACGCCCACACCGCCGCCGATGAGGATGACCTTCTTCCCCCGCTCCGGGGTGTAGTAGAAGGAGCCGGAGCCCTGGGAGATGGTCACGGTATCGCCGGGGGCCGCCTCC